>NZ_JAXCHV010000016.1:0-80033 GCF_035984795.1 Cryobacterium sp. MP_3.1
GACGCGGCCTGGATCAACAAACCCGCCGCTCAGGAAGAAGCGCCGAAACTAGCCGCCTAAACTCACGCTGGCCTCATTCACCTTGACAAATTCCGTGCCGCCAGGACTGATCTCTGCGTCTCGTATCGCATGGGATAAAAGACACAGAGGTTTCGAGACACTCGATGGGCGCCCTCTCCGCCAAACGCATTGAAGGCAAGCGCACGGGGTGACGGGTGCGCTCCGCGCCGTGGCGTGATTTCTTCCGGGATGGGCGTGCGATGGAACCAAGATCGGCGTGCGGACATTATTAGGTATGACGGCAGCCCGGGGGATCAACGAGTACGAGGTCTGGGCTCGCGCCGTCGACGGGGATGCGGGGGCGTTCGGGGAGCTGTTTGATAAACACCGCGACCGAGTGTTCGGCCACGCCCTGCGCTCGCTCGCGTCACGCCACGATGCTGAGGATGCCACGGCAATCGTGTTCCTCGAGTTGTGGCGCCATCGACGTAGGGTACGCGTGGTGAATGGCTCGGTTATCGGCTGGTTGCTGGTGACCACAAACAACGTCTGCCGCAACCAGGCCCGTTCGGCGAGGCGCTACCGCCTGGCCCTGGCGAAACTCTCGCCAGAAGCGGCGAGCCCAGACCTGTCCGACGACCTGTCGCTCGAAATGGACCGCGCCCGAAATGCGCCGGGCGTGCGGGAGGTCTTCAATCAGCTGAGTGCGCGGGATCAGAACATCCTTACGCTCTGCGTGCTGGAGGACCTGACCACCGCAGAGGCAGCCCTGGCTCTGCGCATCCCTATCGGAACGGTGAAGTCTCGGTTGCACCGAGCAAAGAAGAGAATGGCCGAGTTGATGATGCAGTCCGCACCAGACGCGAGAGAACAGTGGAGTCTGTCATGAGCCAGGACCGAACAGGCCGACCTGATCGACCTTCAGAGTTTGACCCGCGCCGGAGCGATGAGATCCGACGCCTTCTCACCGGCCAGGTGGCGGCGACAGCCAGGCCTCGTAGGGCCCGACTTTCGCGCACAGCGTTCTCGCTCGCTGCTACGGCGGCGCTCCTCTTCGCCGGCGGCATCGGTGCCGGCACAGCGGTGGCCTACGACCAACTTTCCGTGAGCGTGGATGCACAGAACGCAGCCCAATCCGATAGCCCCGCATCCGCAGAGGCTTTGAGCGGCTTCAGCGCCTCTGCCATCGACCTTGTGCCGATTCTTATTGTGGATGGTGAGGTCGGCTACGCACATCGGGACGCCCTCGAATCGGCCAACACGCTTGCGGAGTCCCACCTGTCGGGATCCGCCAGCGCCGATTCCGAAGCATCCACCACTCTTGTGCCGATTTATCTCGCGGATGGTGTCACCTTGGTGGGCTCTTTCGACCCTGCCGCACTGATCTATCCGTAGCCTCTCTGCCGGCGGCGTCCATACTTCTGATCGGAAGCCCAGTTGGCCGTTCCGTTGCCCAAGACACGCGGTAATAACCCACGCGGGACACCCAGATTAAGTCGGATTGAAACCCATTGATGCGCTGCGGACATTTCTAGGTGAAAGCAGCAACCCACTGATCAGAGTGCGGCAGATCGAGGCGACGCCACTCGCCACGTCGGCGCGGAGCATGCCCACATCACCACAAAGGGGAGAAGAGTGAAAAAGATCGCGTCCTGTTTCATCGGTCTTGGACTGACGGCTCTGGCATTGTCCGGGTGCGCGGCAGCTTCCGCTGAGGGCGTTGAGCCCACCACAGCCTCGCCTGCCGACTCGCTCACGCCCGCCGAAGTCGGAATTACAGCCGTACCGAACGAAGAATTCTCGTCGGCTGTGGGTCCGGTCTTGGAGTCGTTTCCAAACGACTACGCCATCTTCTACTTCGACAGCGAACACAAACCCGTCATCGGTTTCACTAGTGATGCGGTACCCGCGGTTCTAGATGCGGTCAACTCGACAGGGCAGCCGGCGCGGATCATCGAGGACGCCGGGTTCACTGATACTGAATACAACGCGACAGCCGAACAGCTTGTCGCTGACCTGCAAGCGACGTGGCCCAAAGAAGTTCCATTCCCGATGGTCGGTGCGCGACCAGACTTTGGTGCCGGCGTGATTGGTGTCACCCGAATTGTCGATGAGGGCAGCTCGGATGCGACCCGGTTGATCGAAGAGTCGACCAGGTTGATCGAAGAGGCAGATGTCGGGTCACCGTTCTCGATTCAGATCGATAAGAACGTACTCGGGCCAGGCAAAGCCGGCCACGGCGGTTGACCGCTAGGGATCGTCCAGCAGACCTGGGACTCTTGCGCTCTGGCAGCGTTCTGTGACGCTTTTTGGCGCATCGAACTGATTGCGCGCGCCGGTCCAGAGCGGCGTCAGCGCCTTTCATACCATGGCTTACGAGGCACTTGGGATACGCGACGCTTGCACTGCGCGCCACACTCGGTCCCAAAAGGGCACATCACGCCAAAAGGCGAGTAGGTCTGTGGGAGGCTGGCTCCCATGGGGACCTTAAGCCAGCGACAGACAACCACTTGCAACCCCGGAGCGGTCCTCACGAACCGACAAATCCGCAACGCCAACCGACTCATCGAAGCCGGAGAACCAACGGCGCAGGTCGCACGCGACTTCGGTATGTCCCGCGCCACGTTCTAACGCCGTGCCCGCGCCCTGGGGTTGATGCAAGATCAATCCGGTGACGAGACCTCGGTAAGTGACGGTGCTCGGTAACGAGTACAGAGCGCGGAGGTGGAGTCGACGCAACGAGGAGCAATCCGCTCCTACCCGACGGGGAATGGAACGGAGTCGTCGCAACAGTTTCATGGACTGCCGCGGGATGAACTCCCGGAAGTGGCATGCCGTTTGTCCGAACTAGATGGCAGAAGTCCGAAGTAGCGTGTCACGTGACAAATGTGCCCCCAGGCAGATTCGAACTGCCGCCCCTGCCTCCGGAGGGCAGTGCTCTATCCCCTGAGCTATGGGGGCCCAGGAACCTCTAGGTTAGCATCCCTGGGCCGACGTCTTTGCGCCGATTGGTGCGCCGGCTGCTGGGCGGGTGACGAACAGGCGCAGCTGGACAGAGCGGTTAGAACGGGGGAGGCTCTTCGCCGCTGCGTCGAGACGCGGAGGCCGACCGCTTGGCTGGGGCCGGCAGCTGTGGTTCCGGTGGCGTCGGTGGCGTGGCCGCCGAGTTGCTGGGGCCGAGTGGCTGGCTGTCGTAGGTCGTGGGGTCGTAAGTGGTGGGGTCGTAGCTGGTGGGGTCGGTGTGGGTGGGCGCTGAGGTGTAGGTCTTGCCGGCGGGGGTGGTCCAGGTGAGGGCGCCGCCGGGGCCTTGGCGGGTGCTGAAGCTGGATTGGTGTTTGAGGCGGTGGCAGGCCTTGCAGAGGTGGACGAGGTTGTCGACGTCGGTGGGGCCGCCGGTTCACCAGGGTCGGGTGTGGTCGATTTCGCTGAGGGTGGCTCGCCGGTTGCAGCCGATGCCCTGGCAGGTGTGGTCGCGGGCGTCGAGGTAGCGGCGCATGTCGGCGGGTGGGTTGTAGGTGTTGCGGCCCATGCTCAGGCGACAGCCGGTTTCGGGGTGGGTGAGGATGCGGGACCAGCTGGTTGCCGTGCCCGCGATCCGGCGGGCCGTCTCGGGGTCGATGGGGCCGTAGCCGTCGAGGATGGCGGGTTCGTCGCTTCTCCCCAGCAGGGTCAGGGCCGGCACCGTGATGCTGACCGTGCCGCGGATGCCGTGGCCGAGGCCACTGGGCCCGACACCGTCCAGGAGCAGGTCGCGGTACGCGTCCGCGCGGCGCTGGTCCTTGCTGCGGCAGGGGACGGCCGCATCGATGACGGGGGAGTCGGAGCCGGGCGCCGGGGCGGCGTCAGCGTCGAGGTCGAGTTTGAGGTCGAGGTCGGTGGCGAAGTGGCTGAGCCGGTCATAGATCGCTTGGGCGTCTTCGGCTTTGAGGTAGGCGTTCAACCACGCCATCCCGTCGGCGTCCGGGCTGAGCACCACCCGGCGCTTGACGAAGCCGGTGTCGGCACGGTCCGGCAACGGCACCGGGTGCATCCGCTCCAGGATCCGGCCGGCGACGCGGACGAACTGGGTCGAGGTCAGTTTCTCCGCCGCGGGCAGGACTTTGGCTTCGAACGCACCCAGGATCTCTTCGGGGACGCCGTCGGTGAGGGTGAGCATCTTCACCGCGTGACCCCAGGTGATGGTGCCGCGGCTCAGGGCCTGGTGGAAGCCGGGCAGTTGGCCGGTGAGGCGGGCGGCGTCGAAGATCATCATGCCCGCCGTGGTGGCCGTCAGCCGCAACGCCCCGGCCGCCTCGGCGGCCATACTGCGGCGGGCGAACTCCTCGTCATCCCAAGCCGGACCGTGCGCGCCGGTATCGGGGTCGTTCCGGCCGGACTCGACAGGGTCCCCGCCCAGCCCCTTGATGATGCGCCGCTGGTGGCCGAGCCGGTCCAGCTCGGTCAGCAGCCGGCTGCGCTCGGCGTAACCGGCCGCGATGACTTTCTCGTTCTCGATCAGCGGGTCGATGACCGCGCTGATCGCCGCCGCGACAGGATCCACCGCGGGGTCCGCAGGGTCATCGGGGGTGTGATCGGGAGTGGCAGCTGAGGTGGCCATAGGGACAGTGAAGCACCCAGCACCAACACACCCCGGCCCAGAAACCAAGCTGTGGAGAGGTCGCAAAAGTCCGCCCTGTGGAGGAGGGGCGAACGACCGAACAGCCCTACAAGTTACCGAGAACCGTGCTCATGACGCGCTCGGCGTCGCCGGGCTCGATCATGGCGGGGGAGGAGACGGCCACCCAGTACCCACCGGTGAAGACCTGAGCGGTCCCGGTACCGGCACTGAAGTAGCCCTCCACGTCGGGAGCGCTGCCGTAGGTCGGCACGACCTCGCCGCCGGCCAGGGCCGCATCCTTCAAGGTATTGGCGAGCGCCTCGTTCGGCATCGCAACTGATACCTCGATGACCTCGCCGCTGGAATTGTTGATCCAGCCGCAGGCGATGCCGTTATAGGTGGTCGCGGTCACGGCCGTGTCACTCGACGCTGAATAGCCCGGGTCGACACTCACATTGGGGTTGAGCTCGTAGACGTCGTCCGCCGTGAGGACCTGGTCGCAGCTCTTGTCCACGGCGGTGCCTTCGGCTGCGGGCGCAGGGGTGGCCGTCGCCGTGGGTTCCGCCGTGGCGGTGGGCTCCGACGTGGCCGTGCTGGTCGGCTTTGCCGTGGCTGACGCGGTGGGCTCCGTGTCGCCCGCCGGTGCGCATCCGGCCAGGGCGATCAGAGCGAGCGAAGCGCCGGTGAGGGCGAGTGCGGCGCGCAGTCGGCGGCCGGTGGCGAAGGAGGACGAGCTGGAGTGGGTCACTCGTTGACCTTACCAACCGGGACGGCGGGTAAGCTTGTTCGCCGTGACCCCTGCCGAACTCTCCCAGTCCCTGCTCGACCTCGTCAACTCCCTGGTCGAGCGCCGACGAGGCGAAGGGGCGGAGATCGCAGATCTCGGTCTGGTCGCAGCCGACATGTCGCTGGAGCGCCCGCGCAACCGCGACCACGGCGACTGGGCCTCGAGCGTCTCGATGAAGATCGCCAAGCCGCTGGGCACCAACCCGCGCGCCGTGGCCGCCGAACTCGCCGCCGGCCTCGAAGCCATGCCAGAGGTCGCCTCCGTGGAGATCGCCGGGCCCGGCTTCATCAACATCCGCCTCGAGGCATCCGCCGCCGGCGCCCTCGCGCAGACCATCGTCAACGCCGGCCCGGTCTACGGCACCGGCCACCTGTACGACGGCATCAAGATCAACCTCGAGTTCGTCTCGGCCAACCCCACCGGCCCCATCCACATGGGTGGCGTGCGCTGGGCAGCCGTCGGCGACAGCCTCGCCCGCGTGCTGATCGCCGAGGGTGCGGATGTGACGCGCGAGTATTACTTCAACGACCACGGCTCGCAGATCGACAGGTTCGCCCGCAGCGTGTTGGCCGCATACCTGGGTGAGCCCACCCCCGAAGACGGCTACGGCGGAGCGTACATCGGTGACATCGCCGACAAGGTCGTCGAGATCTACGAGGGTGACATCGCCGTCCTGCCCCGCGATGAACAGCAGGAGATCTTCCGCTCCATCGGCGTGGACCTCATGTTCACCGAGATCAAGGAGAAGCTGCACGGCTTCGGGGTCGACTTCGACGTGTTCTTCCACGAAGACTCCCTGCACGAATCCGGCGCCGTCAACCGCGCCATCGAGCGCCTGCGCGAACTCGGCCACATCTTCGAGGAGGATGGCGCCATCTGGCTGCGCACCACCACCTTCGGCGACGACCGCGACCGTGTCATCATCCGCTCGAACGGTGAACCGGCCTACATCTCCGGCGACCTGGGCTACTACCTCGACAAGCGCGAGCGCGGCTTCGACCAGAACCTGATCATGCTCGGCGCCGACCACCACGGCTACATCGGCCGCATGATGGCCATGGTCGAGGCGTTCGGCGACGTGCCCGGCGTGAACCTGCAGATCCTCATCGGCCAGATGGTCAACCTGCTCAAGGGCGGCGAGCCCGTGCGGATGTCCAAGCGCAACGGCACCATCGTCACCCTCGACGACCTCGTCGACGCGGTGGGCGTGGACGCCGGCCGTTACTCGCTGGTGCGCTCCTCGAGCGACTCCCAGCTGGACATCGACCTGGACCTGCTCGGCAAGCGCACCAACGAGAACCCGGTCTTCTACGTGCAGTACGCGCACGCCCGCACCTGCTCCGTCGGCCGCAATGCCGCCGATTCCGGCGTGGACCGCAGTGCGTTCGCCCCCGAACTGCTCACCCACGACAGCGAGTCCGCGCTTCTCGGTGTGCTGCAGGAGTACCCGCGCGTGGTGGCCCAGGCCGCCGAACTGCGCGAGCCCCACCGCGTGGCCCGCTACATCGAAGAGGTCGCCGGCTACTACCACCGCTGGTACGACAACTGCCGGGTCATCCCGCTCGGCGACGAGCCGGTCACCGATCTGCACCGCACCCGGCTGTGGCTGAATGACGCCACCGGCCAGGTCATCCGCAACGGCCTGGGTCTGCTCGGCGTCTCGGCGCCGGAGCGCATGTAGGTCGGAGCGCTCCTTCGTGACGAGCTCGACACTGCCCAAACGCCGCCGGCCCGCTCGCCGGCTGCTGGTGACGTTGGTGGTGTTGCTTGCGCTGGTGGGCATCTTCTTCGCCGCCGACGCGGGCCTCCGCGGCTATGCGCAAGACCGCATCGCCAGCGAGATCGATGCCGGCCTGCCCGCCGGTGTCGCCGGCGATGTCGAGGCGGCGATCGGCGGCACCTCGGTGATCGTGCAGTACCTCACCGGCAGTTTCGAACGTGTGGTGCTCACCGCGCCGACCCTGACCGTCAACGACGTGCCGGCATCCGTCTCGATCGTCGCCACCGGCGTGCCCACCGACACGACCCAGCCCATCGACCATGTCAACGGCACCATCGACCTCGACCAGGCCGCCCTCAACACTTTGCTGCAGTCCGCACTGGCCGAAGCGGATGCCGCCCCTGCCGCGCGCAACGCGGAACTCGAGCTCGGTACCGACCAGGTCACCTACACCGGCGAGCTGAGCGTGTTCGGCCTGGCCGTCGGCTACCAGGCCACCGCGACCCCCAGCGTCACGGACGACTCACTCGTGCTCACCCCGACCGACGCGCGGGTGACCTCCGGTGCCGGTGGCCTGGACGTGAGCGGACTGCTGGACCTGGTGCTCGGCAACGAGCCGATCAGCGTGTGCCTGGCCGGTTACCTGCCGCAGGGCGTCACACTCAGCGATGTGCAGACCACAGCGGAGCGCGCACGCATTACGCTGGAGTCGAGCACATTGACGCTCACCGAACAGTCGCTCACCACCCTGGGCAGCTGTTCCACCGCTTGATTCGGCGCGCGCAACTCGCAGTCGCTAGAATTCCGGTAGATTCCCGCGCCTCTTTCGGCGCGTCTCTTCGCTGGCTTCAGGGACCAATCCGGGTTCGCTCGCCACTTCGTGAGACACCCACTTGACTCCTGTGAGGTTTTCACCCGTGGCCCATAATCCACTCGCCCCCGAGTGGCTCAGCTCTCCAGCTGATGCCAACACGCTCGCCGACGGCCTCTGGCCCTCCTCCGCGCACCGCTCCGACGCCGGCGCGATCACGATCGGCGGCGTCAGCGCCCCCGAGCTGGCGGCCGAATTCGGCACCCCGCTGTACGTGATCGACGAGACGGATGCCCGCACCCGCGCCGCGGAGCTGCGCGCCGCGTTCGACACCGAGTTCGCCCGCATCGGCACCACCGTCAAGGTGTACTACGCCGCCAAGGCGTTTCTCTCTACCGAGGTCGCCCGCTGGATGGTGGACGCCGGCCTGAACATCGACGTCTGCAGCGGCGGCGAACTCGCCGTTGCCCTGGCCGCCGGTGTTGAACCCGGCCGGATCGGCTTCCACGGCAACAACAAGTCGCACGCCGAGATCGACGACGCCACCCGCCTGGGTGTGGGCACCATCATCATCGACAGCCCGGTCGAGATAAACAGGGTCGCCGCGGCCGCCGCCCGGCACGGGGTCGTGCAGAACGTGCGCCTCCGCGTGAACAGCGGCGTGCACGCGCACACCCACGAATTCCTGGCCACCTCGCACGAAGACCAGAAGTTCGGTGTGGTCTTCGAGGACGCCCCGGCCCTGGTCGCGGCGATCCGCGCCGAACCGAGCCTGAACTTCCTCGGCCTGCACTGCCACATCGGCTCACAGATCTTCGGCGTCGACGGCTTCGCCGAGTCGGCGTCGCGCCTGCTCAGCCTGCACGCCGAGCTGCTGACCGACGGCCCGGTCCCCGAGCTCAACCTCGGCGGCGGCTTCGGCATCGCCTACACGAGCACCGACGATCCCAGCCCGATCGCCGACCTGGCCGCCGGTCTGGCCGACATCGTCGCCGCCGAATGCGCGCGCCGCGGCATCGCGGTGCCGGTGATCGCCATCGAACCGGGCCGGGTCGTCATCGGACCGGCCGGCGTGACCCTCTACGAGGTGGGTACCACCAAGCCCGTGCGCATCGGCGAGAACACCCGGCTCTACGTGAGCATCGACGGCGGCATGAGCGACAACGCCCGCCCCGCGCTCTACGGCGCCGAGTTCTCGGTGCGGCTCGCCGACCGGGTGTCGGATGCCGAGCCCGCGCTGGTACGCATCGCCGGCAAGCACTGCGAAAGCGGCGACATCGTCGTCGACGCCGACTACCTGCCCGGGGATGTGGCGCCGGGAGATCTGGTGATGGTGCCCGCGACCGGAGCGTACTGCTGGTCGTTGGCCAGCAACTACAACTATCTGGGGCGGCCGGCCGTTGTGGCCGTCGTAGACGGAAAGGCCAGGGTCATCGTGCGCGGGGAGACGATTGACGACTTACTGGCGCGGGACGCAGGTCTAGCGAGGTCGACTCACAAGGTCACGACACGCTCGACCAACGGAACTGGGGCGACAAGCTCGACCAATCAAATGAAGGAAACTACCCGATGATCGAATACCGCAATCTGCGTGTCGCCCTGCTCGGCGGTGGTTCGGTCGGTGCCCAGGTGGCCCGCCTGCTGCTCGAGCACCGCGACGAGCTCGCCAACCGGGTGGGCGCGAGCCTCGAACTCGTCGGCATCCTGGTGCGCGATCTCGACGCCCCACGCACCGTCGACCTGCCCCGTGAGCTGTTCACCACCGACGCGGACTCGCTGATCCTCGGCGCCGACATCGTCATCGAGCTGATGGGCGGCATCGAGCCCGCCCGCGGCTACATCCTCACGGCGATCAACTCCGGCGCCGACGTCGTCACCGCCAACAAGGCGTTGCTCGCCCAGCACGGTGCCGAGCTGTTCGAAGCCGCCGACCAGGTGGGTGCCCAGCTCAACTATGAAGCCGCCGTCGCCGGCGCCATCCCCATCGTGCGGCCGCTGCGAGACAGCCTCGCCGGTGACACCGTCAACCGGATTCTCGGCATCGTGAACGGCACCACCAACTTCATCCTCGACCGGATGGATGTGGCCGGCGACAGCCTCGAAGAAGCCCTGGCCACCGCGACCGAACTCGGCTACGCCGAAGCCGACCCCACCGCCGACATCGAAGGTTACGACGCCGCGCAGAAGGCTGCCCTGCTGGCCAGCCTGGCGTTCCACACCAACGTGCCCCTCGAGAAGGTCTACCGGGAGGGCATCACCCGGGTCACCCCGCAGCAGATGGAGTCGGCACGGAAGGCCGGCTACGTCGTGAAGCTGCTCGCGATCTGCGAACGCCTCACCGACCCGGAGACCGGCGAACAGGGTGTCTCTGCCCGCGTCTACCCGGCCATGGTGCACCGCGGCCACCCGCTCGCTTCCGTGCACGGCGCGAACAACGCCGTCTTCGTCGAGGCCGAGGCCGCCGGCCCGCTGATGTTCTACGGCGCCGGGGCCGGGGGAGTGCAGACCGCATCTGCCGTGCTCGGCGACCTCGTCTCCGTCGCCCGCCGCCACGTGATGGGCGGCCCGGGCTACGCGGCCTCCAGCCACGCCGACCTGCCGGTGCTCGACATCGGCAAGGTCACCACCCGATACGCCGTCACCCTCGAGGTGACGGATGAGCCCGGCGTGCTCGCCACGATCGCCGGAGTGTTCAGCAAAAACCACGTCTCGCTCGCGCAAGTCGAACAGTCGATGACGCTCGAGCAGCCCGGAACCGCCAGTCACGAGCCCGTGTCGGGCACAGCTACCCTAGTCATTGGAACGCACGAGGCCACGGAGGCTGCGCTTGCCGCGACCGTGAACGACCTTGCCGCGAACAGTGTCGTCACCAATGTCGCATCCGTTTTGAGAGTTGAAGGAGTCTGATGTCCAGCGAACGAGAGACCGGTCAGCACCAAATGGTCAAGACCCCGTCCCGTCAGTGGCGCGGTGTGCTGCGCGAGTACGCCGACAGGCTGAACGTCAGCGACGCCACCCCGATCATCACGCTCGGCGAAGGCGGCACCCCGCTGATCCCCGCCGCCGCGCTCTCCGCGCGCACCGGCGCCAAGGTCTGGGTCAAGTACGAGGGCATGAACCCCACCGGGTCGTTCAAGGACCGCGGCATGACGATGGCCATCTCCAAGGCCGTCGAAGACGGCGCCAAGGCCGTCATCTGCGCCTCCACCGGCAACACCTCGGCGTCGGCCGCCGCCTACGCCACCCACGCCGGCATCAAGGCTGTCGTGCTGGTGCCGGAGGGCAAGATCGCCATGGGCAAGCTCAGCCAGGCCATCGCGCACAACGCGCAGCTGCTGCAGGTGCAGGGCAACTTCGACGACTGCCTCGACATCGCCCGCGACCTCGCCAAGAACTACCCCGTGCACCTGGTCAACTCGGTCAACCCCGACCGCATCGAGGGCCAGAAGACTGCCGCGTTCGAGGTCGTCGAGGTCCTCGAAGACGCCCCGGACATCCACATCGTCCCGGTCGGCAACGCCGGCAACTACACCGCCTACTTCCGCGGCTACAGCGAAGAACTCGCTCGCGGCGCCACCACCAAACTGCCCCGGATGTTCGGATTCCAGGCCGCGGGCAGCGCCCCGATCGTGCTCGGTCACCGCGTGGAGCACCCGGAGACCATCGCCAGCGCCATCCGCATCGGCAACCCGGCCTCGTGGGACCTCGCCCTGAACGCCCGCGAGGTCAGCGACGGCTACTTCGGCGCGATCAGCGACGAGAAGATCCTCGAGGCGTACCGCATCCTCTCCGCCGAGGTGGGCATCTTCGTGGAGCCGGCCTCCGCGATCAGCGTCGCCGGCCTGCTCGAACGTGCCGACGCCGGCCAGATCCCCCAGGGCGCCACCGTGGTCCTCACCGTCACCGGCCACGGCCTGAAGGACCCGCAGTGGGCACTTCGCACCGCGGACGGCAGCGACGTGAAGCCCACGATCGTTCCCGTCGACACCGTCGCCATCGCCGAGCTGCTGGGTCTGGGCCAGAAATGACCACGGCGCTCCCCGTCGTGGGACGCAATGCGCTGGCGGGCCGTTCGGTCGTCGTGAAGGTTCCGGCCACCACCGCGAACCTCGGCCCTGGCTTCGACACCCTCGGCCTGGCCCTGGCGCACTACGACCACCTGCAGGTCGAGGTGACCGACGAGTCCGGCGTGTTCGTCGAGGTGCACGGCGTCGGCGCCGGGGAGGTGCCCACCGACGAGTCCAACCTCGTGGTGCGCGCCATCGCACACACCTTCGCCGCCTACGGGATCCCGTTGCCGGGGCTCAAGTTGGTCGCCGAGAACGTGATCCCGCACGGGCGTGGCATGGGGTCATCCGGTGCCGCCATCGTTTCGGGCATCATGGCCGCCAAGGGCCTGCTCGAGGGCATCGTGGAGATCGACTCAGACGCGCTGCTCGTGCTGGCCACCGAGATGGAGGGGCACCCGGACAACGTGGCGCCCGCCCTGTTCGGCGGCCTGACCATCGCCTGGATGACGCCGGAGGGCCCCAAGCACAAGAAGCTGATGGTGCATCGCGGCGTCTCGCCGATGGTCTTCGTGCCCGTGCACGCCATGTCCACCGCTCTGGCCCGCAGCCTGCAGCCGGAGTCGGTGCCGCACGAGGACGCCGTCTTCAACCTGTCGCGTTCGGCGCTGCTTATCGCCGCGCTCATTCAGAGCCCGGAGCTGCTGCTCGCCGCAACCGAGGACAAGCTGCACCAGAGCTATCGGGCCGCGGCGATGCCGGAGACCAACCGTCTGATCACCCTGTTGCGCGAGCACGGTTTCGCGGCCGTCGTCTCCGGCGCCGGCCCGTCGATCCTGGTCCTGGCCAGCGACCCCGGCCAGCGCCTGGTGGCCGCCGACCTGGTGGCCCGGACGAGCGAGACGCCCTGGGAGACGTTGATGCTGGCCGTCGACTTCAAGGGTGCCACGGTCATCCGCACCGACGCCTAGCCTTCGGCCGAGACCAGAGCCCCTTCCCGCCTGGCGGGAAGGGGCTCTTCTCGCGTGTCGGCGCACGCGCTCTGCCGACCGAACCTGCTAGAGTGGTTGCGCACCCGATAGAAACCGCCACCGCGGATCTGTTCTCTGGTGTATTCCCTGTAACTCACTGCTATCGCGTTTTTGTGCGTGGCTGTGTGTGTTCACTCCAATCCGCCACTGTGTGGGACTGGATCACCCGCAGCCCACCGGCGCTGCAACATCTTCTCTGGCCAATTCGTAAGAGCCAGGGGGAAGGATAAAACTTCGTGACCAACGTCAATCTCCACGCCAACGGTGTGGACATCTCACGCCTGACCACCCTTCGCGTCGCCGAGCTTCAGGCTCTGGCGGGCGAACTGGGTATCCAGGGCGCATCCAAACTTCGTAAAGGAGAGCTCGTGGACGCAATCACCGCGAACCAGTCCCACACGACCGAGTCGGCTGCAGCCACCGACGCCGTCATCGACACCGCCGTCACTGACGCACCCGCGCAGGCTGCCCCGGTAGAGGCCGCCGCTGTCGTCACCGACGCCCCCGCCGAAACCGCGCCCAAGAAGCGGGTCTCCCGCCGGGTGAGCACCGCCACGTCGGCTCCCGCCGTCGCCCACGTCAACGCCGACGGAGACCTGGGCCTCGGCCTGATCGTCCCGGAGACCGCGAAGACCCGCAAGACCACGGCCCCCACCACGTACGCCGGAGCCACCGACAACATCGTCGCCGACGCACCCGTCGTGGAGAAGCCGGTCCGCCAGGCCCGCAAGCGCGCCAGCACCGCCACCATCACCGAGGCCGCCATCGCCGAGGCCGTCGCAACCGCGAACGCCGCCGAGGCCGCTGCTCCGGTTGTAGAGACCGCCGCCGCCGCCCCGGCCGCAGAGCCCGCCACCGAGACGCAGGCCGGTTCCGGCCGCAACCGTCGCGGCAACGGTCGCAACGAGAACCGCAACGAATCGCGCAACGGCGGACGCAATGGCGGCAACAACCGCAACAACAACAGCGCCGCCACCGCCCGCAACGCCTTCGATGCACGCAGCATGATCGACGCCCAGAACGCCGAAGACGGCTACGAGGCTCCTGAAGAACTCGAAGCCGCACCGGCCGCGACCGACTCGGCCGACTCCGCCGAGAGCACCGAGTCGCGCATCCAGCGTCCGGAGGGCGTCGTGCGCGTTGAACGCTCCGAGCGTGGCGGACGCCAGCGCAACCAGCGCGGTGCACGCGCCGAGCAGACCGAGCAGGCCGAGCCGACCGAGCAGGTTGAACCGGCCGAGCAGGCCGAACCGACCGAGCAGTCCGACAGCAGCTCCACCGAGCAGTCCGACGAGCAGGCCGAGCAGCCCCGCCAGGGACGCAGCCGCAACCGCAGCCGCGGCGGCGACCGCAACCAGCAGGGCGACCGCAACCAGGGCGACCGTGGCCAGGCTGACCGTGCCCAGGCTGACCGTGCCCCGCAGGCGTCGGATGACCGTGGCGCCGAGCGTGGCGACGACCGCCAGCAGAACCAGCGCCAGGCCGGCAACCGCGGCCAGGACCGGCAGCAGCAGGATCGCCAGCAGCAGGACCGCCAGGGCGACCGTCAGCAGAGCGATCGCGCCCAGCAGGAACGTCAGGGCCAGGACCGTAGCCAGGGCCTGGACCGCAACTCCGGCCCGGAGGACGAGCTGAACGGTCGCAACAACCGCAGCCGTTTCCGTGACCGCAAGCGTCGCGGCGCCACCGCCAACGACGACTTCGAGCCCGAACTGACCGACGATGACGTGCTCATCCCGGTCGCCGGCATCCTCGACGTGCTCGACAACTACGCCTTCGTGCGCACCTCCGGCTACCTGCCGGGTGCCAGCGACGTCTACGTCTCGCTCGGCCAGGTCAAGAAGTACAACCTGCGCAAGGGTGACGCCGTCGTCGGCTCGATCCGTCAGCCGCACGAGGGTGACCAGAACGGTCGCCAGAAGTACAACGCGATCGTCAAGGTCGACTCCATCAACGGCCTGACCGTCGAGGAAGCCGCCAGCCGCGTCGAGTTCCAGAAGCTCACCCCGCTATACCCGCAGGAGCGTCTGCGCCTCGAGACCGAGCCGGGCAAGCTGACCCAGCGCATCATCGACCTCGTCGCCCCGATCGGTAAGGGCCAGCGCGGCCTGATCGTCGCGCCGCCCAAGGCCGGCAAGACCATCGTCATGCAGCAGATCGCCAACGCCATCGCCACGAACAACCCCGAGGTCCACCTCATGGTCGTCCTGGTCGACGAGCGCCCCGAAGAGGTCACCGACATGCAGCGCACGGTGAAGGGTGAGGTCATCGCCTCCACCTTCGACCGTCCCGCCGAGGACCACACCACGGTCGCCGAACTGGCCATCGAGCGCGCCAAGCGTCTCGTCGAGCTGGGCCACGACGTCGTCGTGCTGCTCGACTCGATCACCCGTCTGGGCCGTGCCTACAACCTGACCGCCCCGCCGAGCGGCCGGATCCTCTCCGGCGGTGTCGACGCATCCGCGCTGTACCCGCCCAAGCGTTTCTTCGGCGCTGCCCGCAACATCGAGAACGGTGGCTCGCTCACCATCCTCGCCTCCGCACTGGTGGAGACTGGGTCCAAGATGGACGAGGTCATCTTCGAGGAGTTCAAGGGCACCGGCAACATGGAGCTGCGCCTGTCGCGCCACCTGGCCGACAAGCGGATCTTCCCGGCCGTCGACGTCAACGCATCCGGCACCCGCCGCGAAGAAATGCTGATGAGCGCCGATGAGGTCAAGATCACCTGGAAGCTGCGCCGTGCGCTGGCCGGACTCGAGCAGCAGCAGGCTCTCGAGGTCATCCTGGGCCGGCTGAAGGAGACCTCGTCCAACGTCGAGTTCCTGATGCAGGTTCAGAAGTCGATGCCGACCCCGAACGGGTCAGACAAGGATCACTGATGTTCGAGTCTGTCCTGACTCTGCAGGCTGAGCACGACGAACTGCAGTCCCAGTTGGCGGACCCGGAATTGCACGCGAATCCGGCCCGTTCCAAAAAGGTCAACCGTCGTTACGCCGAACTCAGCCGCATCATCGCGGCGTGGAACGAGTGGAAAGAGATTGGCGACAATCTCGAGGCCGCTCGGGAACTCGCCGACGAGGATGAATCGTTCGCCGACGAGATCCCCGGTCTCACCGACCAGCTGGAGGAGGCAGCCGAAAAGCTGCGCCGCCTGCTGATCCCGCGTGACCCGCTGGATGCCCGCGACGTGATCATGGAGATCAAGATGGGGGAGGGCGGTGCGGAATCCGCACTGTTCGCCGCCGATCTCCTGCGCATGTACCTGCACTACGCGGAGTCCAAGCGTTGGAAAACCGAGATCATCGAGCAGACCACCAGCGACCTCGGCGGAATCAAGGACATCCAGTTGGCCATCAAGGGCAACTCGGCCGACCCCGCCGAGGGTGTTTGGGCGCACCTGAAGTACGAGGGTGGTGTGCACCGCGTTCAGCGGGTGCCGGCCACCGAGTCGCAGGGACGCATCCACACCTCGGCGGCGGGCGTTCTCGTCTTCCCCGAGGTCGATGAGCCCGAAGAGGTCGAGCTGCACCCCAACGACCTCAAGATCGACGTCTATCGTTCCAGCGGCCCCGGCGGCCAGTCGGTGAACACCACCGACTCCGCCGTGCGCATCACCCACCTTCCCACCGGGATCGTAGTGGCCATGCAGAACGAGAAGAGCCAGCTGCAGAACAAGGAAGCGGGTATGCGGGTCCTCCGCGCCCGCGTCCTCGCCCGGCAGCAGGAAGAGATCGACGAGGCCGCCTCTCTGGTGCGCAAGGGCCAGATCCGCACCATGGACCGGTCAGAGCGCATCCGCACGTACAACTTCCCGGAGAACCGCATCGCGGATCACCGCACCGGGTACAAGGCTTACAACCTGGACACCGTGATGAACGGCGCCCTGGATGCCGTCATCGACTCGTGCATCACCGCGGACGAGGCCACCCGCCTCGCCGAGATCGGCGACCACGACTAGCACCTGCTTCGCCAGAAAGGGCGCCCCGGCTTCGGCCGGGGCGCCCTTTTTTGTGGCCCGCCGCCCTCGGAAAGCGGTGCGGTCGGGGAGCGCTAGGATCTCAATCATGCCTGGGCCGACCTTTGTCACTACCGACCCGGGTTCAGCCGCTGCCGCCGCCATGTTGTGGGCCTACTACGACGACATCGTCGGCCGTTATTGGGGGCGGCTCGCGCTGCCCGCTGAGGTCGAGTCCGCGATGGCGGATGAGCCGAGCCACGACCTGCAGGGCGACACCGGTCTGCTCGTGCTCGGGATGCTGGACCGCGTTCCGGTCGCGTGCGGCGGTGTGCGGTTCGTCGGCGCCGGCATCGGCGAGCTGACTCGCGTCTACGTGACGGCACAGGCGCGGGGGACCGGCACCGGGGCCGCGCTCCTCGATCATCTGAGCGAGCTGGCGGTGGATGCCGGCCTCACCCAACTTCGGCTCACGGTGCGCACAGACCTCATCGAGGCCCGTCGCCTGTATGCCAGAGCCGGCTTCGCGGAGGTCGCCCCGTTCAACACCGAACCCTACGCCGAGCACTGGTTCGCGAAAGACCTGCGCTGACCGCTGCCTAGGTGAGCAGGTCGGCGTGGTGGATGGCCGCGACGTCCGGGTGCGCGCGCATCCGGCTCTTCAACGAGTTCTCGCCGTAGGTGGTGAAGATCGGGTTCTCCGGGTCCACGGTGATGCCGGGGGCGTGCAGTTCCTCCGGCAGGGTGAGCACCGGGATGGTGGCATCCAGAGCCGGGCTGTAGAAGAACGGGATCGAGATGCGGTCGTCGCCGATCAGCGGCGAGATCACCCTGTGCACCGTCGCTTTGAGGTAGCCGTCGGTTGCGACCTCGAGCAGTTCGCCGATGTTCACCACGAAGGCGCCGTCGAGCGGGGGAGCGTCGATCCACTCGCCGTCCTTCTCCACCTGCAGTCCGCCCTT
This sequence comes from Cryobacterium sp. MP_3.1, assembly GCF_035984795.1. NCBI lineage: Bacteria > Bacillati > Actinomycetota > Actinomycetes > Micrococcales > Microbacteriaceae > Cryobacterium > Cryobacterium sp. MP_3.1. Next base: position 17,871 of record NZ_JAXCHV010000016.1, read on the forward strand.
GCCCGGCTCGACGAACAGCAGCGTCAGCACGCCGGAGTCCTTGTGGGCGCCGACGCCCTGCCGCGGGGTGGGGTCTGACTTGCCCGGGTAGCGCACGATCTTGATCAGCGTCGACGGCTTCACCGCGAACGCCTCGTCGAAGACGTGCTCGTCGGCTCCGAGGGAGAGGGCCCAGGCCTGCATCAGGCGCAGCGCCACGGCGTTGAGCTCCTCACGCCAGGAGGTCATGACCTCTTCCAGCGCGGGCAGGTTCACGGGCCACTGGTTGGGGCCCTCCAGGCGGAGGTAGTCGGCGCTGTCCGGGGTGAGCTCCAGGGCGGGGCGTTCCGGTCCGATGTCGATCTGCTCGCGCCAGTCCACCTTGCCCTGGGTGAGTTCGCCGCCCACCCGGGTGTAGCCGCGGAAGTGGGGGCTCTGCAGGTTCTCGATGGCCATCTTGTCGTCCTCGGGCAGGTTGAAGAATGCCCGTGAGGTGGTCATCACCCGCTCGATGAGATCGGCCGGCACACCATGCCCGGTGAGGTAGAAGAACCCGTACTCGTGGGTGACTTCGCGCAACTGGGCGCGGAACGCCTCGGCTTCCTGCGCTCCTGCGTCGAGGCGGGACAAGTCAAGGATCGGGAGCTTCGGTGCGGCGGCTGAGGTTGTCATGACAACTATTCTGCCAACAACCAAACGAATTCAGGCCGGTGTTACACCGGATTGCCGAGGTCGAAGATTCTGCGGGTGAACGTCCGCGGAGACGCCCGTGATCGCAGAAACCTGCGATGGGCCGGGTTCAGTTGCCGGATTTAAGCAGGCCGCGCGCTGCCTTGATTTCCTCGGCGGAGCCGTGCTGCGCGCGCGCGGGGATTCCGAGCAGTATCGACCGGGCCGGGGCGTCCTTGGTGACGACGGCGTTGGCACCCACGGTGCTCCATTCGCCCAGCGTGATGGGGCCGAGGATCTTGGCGCCTGCGCCCACGGTGACCCCGTCGTGCAGATGGGGGTGCCGCCGGGCGCCGACAATAACCCCGTGCCGGCTCTTCCCGCCCAGGGTGACCCCGTGGTACAGCATCACGTCGTCCCCGACCACGGCGGTCTCACCGATCACGACGCCCATGCCGTGGTCGATGAACAGGCGCCGGCCGATGGTCGCCCCGGGGTGGATTTCCACGCCCGTGAGGAACCTGGTGAACTGCGACAACAGCCGGGCCGGCAGGCGCAGGCCTGCCAGCCACAGCCGGTGTGTGATCCGGTAGGCCCACACGGCGTGCACGCCGCTGTACGCGAGCACGACCTCTGCCTTGCTGTGCGCGGCAGGGTCGTGCCTCTGCGCCATCGCGATATCCTCGCGAACGCGTGCGAACACTCCCATGCCGGGCACCTGTCTGTAGTCGATCGAGCAGCGGATGGTGCCTAGTCGACGAGGTCTTCGTACAGGACTGTGCTGATGTACCGCTCGCCGAAACCGGGCACGATCACGACGATGGTCTTGCCGGCGTTCTCGGGCAGCTTGGCCTGCTCGAGAGCGGCCCACACCGCGGCGCCTCCCGAGATTCCGGCGAGGATGCCCTCTTCGGTGGCCAGGGCGCGGGCCGTGGCGACGGAGTCGGCGAGGGTCACATCGGTGACCTCGTCGTAGACGTGGGTGTCGAGGACGCTCGGCACGAAGTTGGCGCCGATGCCCTGGATCTTGTGCGGGCCGGGGGCACCGCCGGTGAGGATGGGGGAGTCCTTGGGCTCGACACCGATCACGCGGACGGACGGCTTCCGCTCCTTGAGCAGCTGGCCGGCGCCGGTGATGGTGCCGCCGGTTCCGATGCCCGCCACGAGCAGGTCCACGGCGCCGTCGGTGTCGTCCCAGATCTCCACCCCGGTGGTGGCCTTGTGGATGGCCGGGTTCGCCGGGTTGTCGAACTGGCGGGCCCAAATGGCGCCAGGGGTGGCCGCGACGATTTCCTTGGCCTTCTCCACCGCGCCGCGCATGCCCTCTGAGCCGGGCGTGAGCACAAGCTCGGCGCCGTAGGCGCGCAGCAGGATCTTGCGCTCCTTGCTCATGGTCTCCGGCATGGCCAGGATGACCGAATAGCCGCGGGCGGCGCCGACCATGGCCAGGGCGATGCCGGTGTTGCCGCTGGTGCCCTCCACGATGGTGCCGCCGGGCTTGAGCTCACCGGAGGCTTCGGCGGCGTCGACGATGGCGATGCCGATGCGGTCCTTGACGCTGCTGGACGGGTTGTAGAACTCGAGCTTCGCGAGCACCGTCGCGGTGGAGGTGCCGGGCAGACGGTTGAGCTTCACCAGCGGGGTGCCGCCGACAGTTTCGGTAATGTCTGAGTAAATCCGTGCGGACATCGGTAGACCTTTCCTGGGGCTCTCCTGGAGCCGACTGGTGCGGATGCTCCGCAGGTGGGTGGTGCCGTAACGAAATCCGTGCTCTGGCGCGCCTCGTTCAGCCTAGAGCCCCGACGATACCCAGTGGGTGCCCCGGAGTTGCGTAAGATTCCAGTTTGTGACGCCTTCCCCTAGCAACTCCGGCTCCCTGTCCGATATTCCAACGACGATCGAGCGGATGCGGGCGTTCGCCACCGCTGCCTTGACCGGAGCGGGAATCGAAGGCGCCGAGATCGACGCCGACCTGTTGATCGGGCACGTCCTCGGCCAGAGCCGCGGGCAGGTTCAGGCCGGCGCCTTCATGGGCACCGCCCTCAGCGACACCGACGCCGCGGCCATCGTCGCTCTCGTCCAGCGCCGGGAGAAGCGCGAACCCCTGCAGCACATCACCGGCCGCGCGCCGTTCCGCGGCCTGGAACTCAATGTGGGACCCGGCGTTTTTGTGCCACGCCCTGAAACAGAGGGGGTCGCCCAACTGGCCATCGACGCCCTGCGTTCGATGGCAGACCCCGAGCCGATCGGGGTGGACTTGGGCACCGGCAGCGGCGCCATCGCCCTGGCCCTGGCCACCGAGGTGCCGCACGCCCGCGTCTACGCCTGCGAGAACTCGGCCGACGCGTTCCCGTGGACCAGCCGCAACTTCACCGAGGTGGCAGCCGAGAACGCCACCCTGGTCTTCGCCGACCTCGCCGGCGCCTTCACCGAGTTGAACGGCACCGTCGCTGTGGTGGTGTCCAACCCGCCCTACATCCCGGCCGACGCCATCCCCCGCGACCCGGAGGTGCGCCTGTTCGACCCGGCCCACGCCCTCTTCGGCGGGCCGGATGGCCTCGACATCGTGCGACTGGTGTCCCAGACGGGCCTGCGTCTGCTGCGGCCGGGCGGAGCGCTCATCATCGAGCACGGCGAGCTGCAGGGCGCCGAAATCCGCGCCCTCCTCGATGGCGACGGTTGGCGGGCCACCGCCACCCACCGCGACCTCACCACCCGAGACCGCAGCACCACGGCCCTGCGCCCGTGAGCGTGCACACGACGGGCGAACTCGCGCTCCTCGGTCAGGAGCAACTCGCGGGCTGGCTAGTCTCTAGCACCGCCGATTACGTCAACGACCTGGAGGCAGGCGGGCTCAGCCGGGCTGCGGCCGAGAACAAGGCCAACGAATCCACCCGGCGCGAATTCCCGGGTGGAGTGCCCGCAGCCGGTCAGCACGTCTACGCGATCACGGTGGTGGGCGAGCAGGTCGGCGTGATCTGGCTCTCTGCGGGGCCGGAGGATGACCCCACCAACTGGTGGATCCTGGACCTCGTGGTCTTCGAGGAGTTTCGGGGCCGTGGACACGGCCGCCCGGCGATGCAGCTGGCCGAGACCGAAGCCGCCAGGCACGGTGCGGCCAAGCTCACCCTGAACGTCTTCGCGCGCAATGCCACGGCCCGGTCCCTCTACGCATCCCTGGCCTACGCGCCCACGAAGATCGTGATGGAAAAACACCTCCCTGCCCCCGCGAACTGAGCGAAAAGCCCCCAAAACGCGCCAAAACCGGGGCTTAACTCATGGTTCGCTGGCCCCGAGCCCGGGCCCTCACAGGCTGGCTGCACTAGAATCGTGCCCGATGACACGTATTTATGACTGCTCGGTCGATGAGGAACGCTCGACGGGCATGAGACTGGCACGCTCGGCGATCGGCCGCGGTGCGCTCGTCGTCATCCCCACCGACACCGTCTACGGCCTCGCCGCGGACGCATTCAACCCCGAGGCCGTGCAGAAACTGCTCGACGCCAAGGGCCGGGGCCGCCAGTCGCCCCCGCCGGTGCTCATCCCGGGCATTCCCACCCTCGACGCCCTCGCCCAGGACGTGCCGGAGCCCGTGCGCGCCCTGGTCGCGGAGTTCTGGCCCGGCGGTCTCACCGTGGTGCTCACCGCGCAGTCCTCCCTGGTCTGGGACCTGGGTGAGACCCAGGGCACCGTCGCCCTGCGGATGCCCCGCAACCAGGTGGCCCTGGACCTGCTGGCCGAGACCGGCCCACTCGCCGTCTCGAGCGCCAACACCAGCGGCCTGCCCTCGGCCATCGACGTCATCGGCGCAGAAGAGATGCTCGGCATCAGTGTCGCCGTCTACCTCGACGGGGGAGTCGCGGGACTGGACTACGAGCCGATCGGCGACCGCGCCGGCGACACCTCCTCCACCATCGTGGATGCCACCGGCTTCGCCACCAACGGCGGCAAGTTGGTCATCGTGCGGAACGGTGTGATCTCCCGAGCCGCGATCGAGGCCGTCATCGGCGACGCTCTCGCCCCAGTGGACGTGTAATGACCCTTTTCTTCCTGTTGGCTGTGGTGTCGGCGGTCGTGACCTTCGTCATGTCGATCGTGGTGCTCAAACTCACCCACAAGTACCGGCTGTACCCCAAGATCCGTGAACGTGATGTGCACACCCGGCCCACCCCGCGGCTGGGCGGCATCGCCATGTTCCTGGGCATCCTGGTCGCCTTCGGGGTGTCCTACCTGGTGGCCTCCCAGTTCGCGCCGCTGCGGTTGATCTTCGCCGACCCGCACCAGATCATGGCCATCCTCGGCGCGGCCCTGCTCATCGTGCTGCTCGGTGTCGCCGACGACATCTGGGACCTCGACTGGATGACCAAGCTGCTGGGTCAGTTCATCGCCGCCGGCTTGGTGGCCTGGCAGGGCGTGCAGGTCTTCTCCCTGCCGATCGGCGGACTCACCGTCGGATCCTCCTGGATGTCGATCGTGATCACGGTCATGGCCATCGTCATCGTGATGAACATGATCAACTTCATCGACGGACTCGACGGGCTGGTCGCCGGGGTCGCGCTCATCGCCAACGGTGTGTTCTTCATCTACAGCTACCTGCTGGTGCGCGACACCTCGCCCACCAACTACTTCAACCTCGCCTCCCTGATCGCTGCGATCCTGGTCGGCGCCTGCGTGGGGTTCCTGCCGGTGAACTGGCGCCCCGCCAAGATGTTCATGGGCGACGCCGGCGCCCTCCTCGTCGGACTGCTGATGGCCACCTCGGCCATCGCGATCACCGGCCAGGTCGACCCAACGGCCGTCAACCGGTCCCAGCTGTTCCCGGCCTTCATCCCGCTGATCCTGCCGGTGGCGATCCTCATCATCCCGCTGCTCGACTTCGGCCTGGCGGTGTTCAGGCGGGTTCGCGCCGGGAAGTCGCCGTTCAGCGCCGACCGCAAGCACCTGCACCACCGGCTCCTGGACATGGGGCACTCGCACTTGCACGCCGTGCTGATCTTCTACGCCTGGACCGCCGCCGCATCGGTGGGCTGCCTGCTCTACTACCTGCTCCCGGTGTTCTTCGGTCTGCCCACCTGGTGGGCCACCGTCTTCCTGGTGAGCGCCCTGGTTATCTGCACGGTTGTCACCCTCGCCCCGCTGAGCCGCCGCAAGGCCATCGAGGCCGCCAGCCAGCTCGCCCCGGCGACCGGCGCCATCGGCGTCCCCACCATTGCCCGGCTTGATCCCCTCGACGAAGCGTCTGACGCCAAGGAGCCCGTATGACCCCCGCACTCGATTCCCCCGACTCCGCAGGCGCGCCAGCCACACCGACCAGGACGACGCCGGTGGATGCCAAGAAAATCCTCACCGAGGTCCTCAAGTACACCGGCCTACTGGCCATCGCGATCGCCGTGATCGGCGGCAGCCTCGGCTACCTGTTCGCCGGAACTGAGGGCCTCATCAGCGCCCTCATCGGCACCGCGTTGGCTGTTCTGTTCGCGTCCATCACCGCCGCCAGCATCATCGGGGCGATGAGATTCGACATCGCGGCGTTCTTCGGAATCGTCATGGGTGCCTGGCTGCTGAAGATCGTCGTCTTCATCGTCATCCTGGCCCTGCTGCGCGATGCCCCCTTCGTGCAGACGATGGTGCTCTTCCTCACGGTGATCGCCGGGGCCGTCGGCACCATGCTCATCGACGTGATCGTGGTCTTCAAATCACGTCTGGGCTACGCGAGCAATGTCACGCTTCCGAGCGCACCGGATGAGACCGCGCACTGACCGCGCACCGGTCACGTCGATTAGTCCCCAAGAGCGATTGTTGGTAAAGTGAAAACACTCTCAGGTGGCAGTGTGCGCCCCCGAGCCGTAGACCGAATTCCCCCACTGTCGCCTATGTGCGTCCGCACAGAAACAGGAGATAGCGCTGTTGTCTAACGCTGCGTACTTGCTGATTCCCATGGCATCCGAGGAGGGCGAATTCCACGCTCCGGGGATTGGCGAATTCCTGGGCCTCCCCGCGCTGTTCTTCGCAGACACGCCCTTCGAGATCAACCGGATCATCCTGGTTCGACTGCTGGCCATCGCGCTCATGCTGTTCCTGTTCTGGTTCGCACTGCGCAAGCCCACCCGGGTTCCGGGTCGCAACCAGAGCATCGCGGAACTCGCCCTCGGCTTCGTCCAGGTGCAGATCGCAGACCAGATCCTGGGCAAGGACATGGGCCGGCGTTACCTGCCCCTCCTGGCCGGGCTGTTCTTCGGCATCCTGGCGATGAACATCACCGGTGTGGTGCCGTTCATGAACATCTCGGGAACATCGATCATCGCGATGCCGTTGCTGCTCGGCCTGGTCGCCTACGTCGTGTTCATCTACGCCGGCATCAAGGCGTTGGGCCCGGGCAAGTTCTTCAAGAACTCGCTCTTCCCCGCCGGTGTGCCGTGGCCGATCTACATCCTGCTCGCGCCGATCGAGTTCATCAACATCTTCATCGTCCGGCCGCTCTCGCTGGCCCTGCGACTCCTACTCAATATGATGGTCGGGCACCTGCTGCTCGTGCTGTGCTTCAGTGCCACGAACTTCTTCTTCTTCACCGCCGGTGGATGGGTCGGACTCTTCGGCGTTGGAACACTCGCGTTCGGGTTCATCTTCACCTTTGTTGAATTCGCCGTCTACATCCTCCAGGCGTACATCTTCACCCTTCTGACCGCCGTGTACGTGCAACAAGCCGTGGCTGAAGAGCACTGACACAACTGAACTGGCTACGTCGACCGACGTCGTTTTTCGATTGAAAGGAAACACCTAGTGGAACCCACCATCCTCGCCGAGATCACCGGCAACATCGCGACCGTCGGTTACGGCCTTGCCGCGATCGGCCCGGGCATCGGCATCGGTATCGTCGCCGGAAAGACCGTTGAAGCCATGGCTCGCCAGCCCGAGCTCGCCGGCCGTCTCCAGGTCACCATGTTCCTCGGCATCGCGTTCACCGAGCTCCTCGCGTTCATCGGTGTTGCCGTATTCTTCATCTTCGTCTAGGGATTACCACAATGCCTGAGCTTGTTCTCGCAGCAGAAGCGGAAACCAACCCGTTTCTTCCTGCCATCTACGACATCACCTGGTCGCTTGTCGTCCTCCTGGTTGTCATGGTCTTCTTTGTACGCTTCGCGATCCCGCGTTTCCGTCAGATCCTTGACGACCGTGCGGAGGCCATCGAAGGGAACATCGCCAAGGCAGACGACGCCCAGCGCAAGGCCGAAGCTGCTCTCGAGCAGTACACCGCCCAGCTGGCCGTTGCCCGCGTCGAAGCCGGCCAGATCCGCGAGCAGGCACGCGCCGACGGTCAGCGCATTCTCGCCGAGCTGCGGGAACAGGCCACGTCAGAGGCCAACCGCATCACGGCAACCGCGAAGGCACAGATTGAGGCCGAGCGTCAGTCCGCTGTCCAGTCGCTGCGCAGTGAAGTCGGATCCCTCGCCATCGACCTCGCCTCCGGCGTGATCGGGGAGAGCCTGAACGACGATGCGCGTGCAAGCGCCATGGTCGAGCGGTTCCTCGTTGACATCGAAGCCACCGAGAACACGGCCCCTTCGGCCGGAAAGAACTAAGACACATGGGAAGCGCCACCAGAGAAGCCTTGGCCACGTCGCGGGCGGCACTCGCCGCCCACGCCGAGTGGGCTGATCTGGCGACGGGTGAGAACCTGTTCGACGCCGGCCGGGTCATCGGTGAGTCGTCTCAGCTTCTCGCCGCTCTCGGCGATTCGTCTGCGGAGGAGTCGCACAAGATCGCGCTCGTTCGTGCGGTCTTCGGTGCCACCGTCACGCCCGCCGCTCTCGAATTGCTGCTGAGCGTGGCTGTCGGCCGCTGGTCGAGCCACCAGGATCTGCTGGCCGCGCTCGAAGAGCTGGCGTTGCGGGTGACGGCGGATTCGGCCGAGCCGAACGTGTCGATCCGATCCGAACTGTTCCAGTTCGGTGCGGCGGTGTCCTCGGATGCCGAACTCGAGTTGGCCCTGACCAGCAAGCTGGGTAAGTCCTCAGCCAAGGTCGGACTCATCCAGGCGCTCCTCGCCGACAAGGTGTCGCCCCAGACCCTCGTCATCGTTCGCCACCTGGTGCAGCAGCCTCGCGGCCGCCGTATCGGCGAGCTTCTCACGGATGCGGCCACCATCGTCGCCGATCAGGCCGACAGCATCCTTGCGACGGTCACCGTGGCGGCAGCGCTGCAGCAGGGGCAGTTGGACCGCCTCGCCGCGACGCTCTCGGCCCGGTACGGACGCAACGTCGCCCTCAACCAGGTCATCGACGCATCCGTCATCGGTGGCCTCAAGGTACAGATCGGCGATGACGTCATTGACGGCAGCGTCTCCACCCGTCTCAAGGACTTGAGACTGCAGCTTGCTGGCTAACCTTCGGGTTGCCAGAACACACATATCTCGAGACGGTAACGTGTCGAAAAGACAAAGCCTGTACTGCTGTACAGAAAAGGGAAGATGATGGCAGAACTAACGATCAGCCCCGATGAGATCCGTGACGCTCTCCAGGACTTCGTCAAGTCCTATGAGCCGAACAAGGCCGCAACGACCGAGGTCGGCTACGTCACCACCGCGGGCGATGGCATCGCCCACGTGCAGGGTCTCCCCGGCGTGATGGCCAACGAGCTCATCAAGTTCGCGGACGGCACCCTCGGCCTCGCGCTGAACCTCGACGAAGACGAGATCGGTGTCGTCGTCCTCGGCGAGTTCGCCGGCATCGTCGAAGGCATGGAGGTGTACCGCACCGGCGAGGTCCTCTCCGTTCCCGTTGGCGACGGTTACCTCGGCCGTGTCGTCGACCCGCTCGGCGCCCCGATCGACGGTCTCGGTGAGATCGCCACGGACGGTCGCCGCGCCCTCGAGCTGCAGGCTCCCGGCGTCATGCACCGCAAGAGCGTGCACGAGCCGATGCAGACCGGCATCAAGGCGATCGACGCGATGATCCCGATCGGCCGTGGCCAGCGCCAGCTGATCATCGGTGACCGCCAGACCGGCAAGACCGCCATCGCGGTGGACACCATCATCAACCAGAAGGCCAACTGGGAGTCCGGCGACTCGAACAAGCAGGTTCGCTGCATCTACGTCGCCATCGGCCAGAAGGGCTCCACCATCGCTTCGGTGAAGGGTGCGCTCGAGGATGCCGGAGCGATGGAGTACACGACCATCGTCGCCGCTCCCGCGTCCGACCCGGCCGGCTTCAAGTACCTCGCGCCGTACACCGGCTCGGCCATCGGCCAGCACTGGATGTACGCCGGCAAGCACGTTCTCATCATCTTCGACGACCTGTCCAAGCAGGCCGAGGCCTACCGTGCGGTGTCGCTGCTGCTGCGTCGTCCGCCGGGACGCGAAGCGTACCCCGGCGACGTGTTCTACCTGCACTCCCGTCTGCTCGAGCGTTGCGCCAAGCTCTCCGACGAGCTCGGTGCCGGATCGATGACCGGCCTGCCGATCATCGAGACCAAGGCCAACGACGTTGCCGCCTACATCCCGACCAACGTGATCTCGATCACCGACGGCCAGATCTTCCTGCAGTCCGACCTCTTCAACGCCAACCAGCGCCCCGCGGTCGACGTGGGAATCTCGGTTTCGCGTGTTGGTGGTGACGCCCAGGTCAAGTCGATCAAGAAGGTCTCCGGTACCCTCAAGCTCGAACTGGCCCAGTACCGTTCTCTCGAGGCGTTCTCGATGTTCGCATCTGACCTCGACCCGGCCAGCCGTCGCCAGCTTGCTCGTGGCGCCCGTCTCACCGAGCTGCTCAAGCAGCCGCAGTACTCGCCGTACCCCGTCGAAGACCAGGTCGTTTCGATCTGGGCCGGTACGAACGGCAAGCTGGACGAGGTTCCCCTCGAGGACATCCTGCGTTTCGAACGCGAACTGCTCGACTTCCTCGGTCGCACCACCGGCATCCTCACGACGCTCCGCGACACCAACGTGCTCAGCGACGACACCGTCGCCGAACTGACCACCGCGGTTGACACCTTCAAGCGCGAATTCCAGACCGGTGAGGGCAAGCCCCTGGCTTCCGTCGGCCGCGAAGAGTTCGTTGCCACCAAGGCAGAAGACGTCAACCAGGAAAAGATCGTCAAGCACAAGCGCTGACCGCGCATCCGGTTCGAGCCGCCCCAGGCGGCTCGGACCGGGTACTTGACACTCATCGACACGATATCTAAGCAAGCACAGGAGACACATGGGAGCGCAACTTCGGGTCTACCGGCAGAAGATCAAGTCTGCCCAGACGACCAAGAAGATCACTCGGGCCATGGAGTTGATCTCCGCTTCGCGCATCCAGAAGGCGCAGGCGCGAGTCGCGGCTTCCACCCCGTATTCGCGTGCGATCACGCAGGCGGTGTCGGCCGTCGCCACCTACTCGAACGTCGAGCACGTGCTGACCACCGAACCCGAGGTCATCAACCGTGCCGCGGTCGTCATCTTCGCCTCGGACCGTGGACTCGCGGGCGCGTTCAGCTCGCAGGTACTGCGTGAGGCTGAACAGCTCAGCGAGCTGCTGCGCAACCAGGGCAAGGACGTCGTCTATTACCTCGTCGGCCGCAAGGCCCTGGCGTACTTCAGCTTCCGCCGTCGTGTGTCCGAGCAGTCGTGGACCGGCGGAACCGACCGTCCCGAGTTCGACACCGCCCAGGAGATCGGCGACGCACTTCTGTCGGCCTTCCTGCGCGAAGCCGATGACGGTGGCGTCGACGAGATCCACATCGTCTACAACCGCTTCGTGAGCATGGTCACCCAGGTTCCCCAGGTTGTGCGCCTTCTGCCCCTGGAGGTCGTCGAGGGTGAAGCCGGCGACGTGCCCGCCACGCTGCCGCTCTACGAATTCGAACCGGACCCCGAGACCGTGCTCGACGCCCTGCTGCCGGTCTACATCGAAAGCCGCATCTTCAACGCCATGTTGCAGTCCGCGGCCTCGGAGCACGCCAGCCGCCAGAAGGCGATGAAGTCGGCCAGCGACAATGCCGACAAGCTCATCAAGGACTTCACCCGGCTGTCGAACAATGCGCGCCAGACCGAGATCACGCAGCAGATTTCCGAGATCGTGGGTGGAGCCGACGCGCTCTCATCCGCCAAGAACTAATCCAGAGAAGAGAGAGCAATGACTGACACCGCAATCGCGCCAGTCCTCGAAGAGGGCACAGCCGGCGCTGTGGGCCGCATCGCACGCGTCACGGGCCCCGTCGTGGACATCGAGTTCCCGCACGACTCGATCCCTGGCATGTACAACGCGCTCAAGACGACCATCGTCATCGGCGACGAGTCGACCGAGATCACCCTCGAGGTCGCCCTGCACCTCGGTGACGACCTGGTTCGCGCCATCGCCCTGAACCCGACCGACGGCCTCGTCCGCGGCCAGGAGGTCCGGGACACCGGCTCGCCCATCATGGTTCCGGTCGGCAACGTCACCAAGGGCCGCGTCTTCAACGTCATCGGCGAGGTCCTCAACGCCAAGCCCGGTGAGAAGATCGAGATCACCGAGCGCTGGCCCATCCACCGCAAGCCGCCGCCCTTCGACCAGCTGGAGTCGAAGACCCAGCTGTTCGAGACCGGCATCAAGGTCATCGACCTGCTCACGCCGTACGTGCTCGGTGGAAAGATCGGCCTCTTCGGTGGTGCCGGTGTCGGCAAGACCGTCCTGATCCAGGAAATGATCCAGCGCGTCGCGCAGGACCACGGTGGTGTGTCGGTGTTCGCCGGTGTCGGCGAGCGTACCCGTGAGGGCAACGACCTCATCGGCGAAATGGAAGAGGCGGGCGTCTTCGACAAGACCGCCCTCGTGTTCGGCCAGATGGACGAGCCGCCGGGAACGCGTCTGCGTGTCGCGCTCTCCGCGCTGACCATGGCCGAGTACTTCCGTGACGTCGCCAAGCAGGACGTGTTGCTCTTCATCGACAACATCTTCCGCTTCACCCAGGCCGGATCCGAGGTGTCGACCCTGCTGGGCCGTATGCCGTCCGCCGTGGGTTACCAGCCGAACCTGGCCGACGAGATGGGCATCCTGCAGGAGCGCATCACGTCTACCCGTGGCCACTCGATCACCTCGCTGCAGGCCATTTACGTGCCTGCTGACGACTACACCGACCCGGCTCCGGCGACCACGTTCGCGCACCTCGACGCCACCACCGAGCTGTCGCGAGAGATCGCGTCGAAGGGCCTGTACCCGGCCGTCGACCCGCTCACCTCGTCCAGCCGTATCCTCGACCCCCGCTACTTGGGCGCCGACCACTACAACACGGCCGTTCGCGTCAAGGCGATCCTGCAGAAGAACAAGGAACTCCAGGAGATCATCGCGATCCTCGGTGTTGACGAGCTCTCTGAAGAGGACAAGGTGACCGTGGCCCGCGCCCGGCGCATCCAGCAGTTCCTGTCGCAGAACACCTACATGGCGAAGAAGTTCACGGGCGTCGAGGGTTCGACGGTGTCGCTCAAGGACACCATCGAGTCGTTCACGGCCATCGCCAACGGTGACTTCGACCACGTGTCGGAGCAGGCATTCTTCAACGTCGGTGGCATCAACGACGTCGAAGAGAAGTGGGCTCAGATCCAGAAGGAGAACGGCTAAGCATGGCTTCGGCTTCGCTCACCGTGACTCTCGTCTCGGCGGACCAGCAGGTCTGGTCCGGCGAGGCGTCCATGGTTGTCGCGCGCACGGTGGAAGGCGAGATCGGTATTCTTGTCGGCCACGAGCCGTTGCTGGCCATCCTGTCCAGCGGCGAGGTTCGCATCACGCTGCTGGACGGAACCAAGGTCGTCGCCGAGGCTGACGACGGGTTCCTGTCCGTGGATAACGACATCATCTCCGTTGTCGCCCGCCGGGCCGCACTCGTTTAGGCGCCGCCTGATTTAGGATCCTTGTGTTTGTATTGCTACCGCCGTCGGAGACGAAACGCTCCGGCGGCGTTTGCATGCCCCTGGCGATCGACTCCCTGGCCTTCCCGGCGCTGACCGGTCGCCGCCACATGCTCACCGCCGCCCTGGCGGCGCTGGCCGCCGACCAGGACGCGACCGTGCGCGCCCTCAAGCTCGGCCGTACCCAACTCGCCGAGATCGACCGCAACGCCGCCCTGCTGTCCTCCCCGACGACCCCGGTCATCGACAGGTACACCGGGGTGCTCTACGACGCGTTGGCCGCCGACACCCTGTCGCCGGCGGCCCGCGACTTCGCAGGCCGGCACCTGCTGGTGCACTCCGCGCTGCTCGGACCCATCGGCGGGCTCGACCTCGTGCCCGCCTACAGGCTCTCCCACGACTCTCGCCTGCCGGGCCTGCCCCTCAAAAAGCACTGGGCCACCGACGTGTCCGCGGCGCTCGAGGCCACCGCGTCCGATGGTTCGGGCGGGCTGCTGCTCGACCTGCGCTCGGAAGGGTACGTGTCGCTGGGACCGGCGGCGGGGCATCCGCGGCGGTTCTACCTGCGGGTGGTGACCGAGAGCGCCGATGGCCGCACCCGTGCCCTCAACCACTTCAACAAGAAGGCCAAGGGCGAATTCACCAGAGCGCTGCTGCAGAACGGCCAGGCCTTCGACACCGTCGACGCGCTGCTCGCCTGGGCGCCGACGGCCGGACTCGCCCTGCGGCCCGGCGCCGCCGGCGAACTCGAACTCGTCGTCGCCGGTCACCTCTAGTATGAATTCGTGCAGAGACAACGAGTAAACGTCACCGTCACCGGCGCCGGGGGCAACATCGGCTATGCGCTGATGTTCCGCATCGCCTCGGGCCAATTGCTCGGCCCTGACGTTCCCGTCGCGCTCCGCCTGCTGGAGATCCCCAGCGGTCTCCGCGCCGCGGAGGGCAGCGCCTTCGAACTGCAGGACAGCGCCTTCCCCCTGCTGCGCGACGTGCTCGTGACGGATGACCCGGTGCAGGCCTTCGACGGCGCCAACGTGGCCATCCTGGTGGGCTCGCGGCCCCGCGGCCCCGGCCAGCAGCGTGCGGACCTGCTCGAGGGCAACGCTCGCATCTTCGGCCCGCAGGGCGCCGCGATCAACGCCGGCGCCGCCGACGACATCAGGGTGGTCGTGGTGGGCAACCCGGCCAACACCAATGCCCTGGTCACGGCCAGCCATGCGCCGGATGTGCCCGCCGACCGTTTCACCGCCCTGACCAGGCTCGACCACAACCGCGCGGTCGCCCAGCTCGCGGCGCACCTGTCGGTGCCGGTCACCTCGGTGAGCGGCGTGGCTATCTGGGGCAACCACTCGGCGCTGCAGTACCCCGACGTGTCCCACGCCACCATCGACGGACGCCCGGTGCGGGAGCTCGTCGACGAGGCCTGGCTGGTGAACGAGTTCATCCCGCGGGTGGCCAACCGCGGCGCCGAGATCATCGCCGTGCGCGGAGCGTCCTCGATGGGGTCTGCCGCCAGCGCCACGGTCGACCATGTCTACGACTGGGTGAACGGCACCGGTCACGACTGGACCAGCGCCGGAGTGTTCTCCGACGGGGCATACGGTGTGCCGGCCGGCCTGGTGTCGTCCTACCCCGTGCGCTCCCTGGGCGGCCGCTGGGCGATCGAGCCGGGGCTGGCTGTTGACGACTTCTCCCGCGCGCGGATCGACAGCTCGGTGGCCGAACTGCAGGCGGAGCGCGCCGCCGTCGGTGCCCTGGGGCTGCTCGGCCCGCGAGAATCCGCCTAGGCCGGCGCCGGCGCCAGGTGGCAGCCGAGCACGTGGTCGTTCACGAGCCCGCTCGACTGCATCAGCGCGTACATGGTGGTCGGGCCCACGAACCTGTAGCCGCGGGCTCTGAGCGCCGTGCTGAGCGCGGTGGACTCCGGCGTGATCGCCGGCACCTCGGCCAGATCAGTGAGCGGCGCGCTCCGCGGTGCCGGCGCGAAGCTCCAGATCAGCTCGGTCAGGCTCTCGCCCAGAGCCACGGTGGTTCGGGCGTTGTCGATGGTGGCGGTGATCTTGCCCCGGTGCCGGATGATGCGCTCATCGGTGAGCAGCCGCTCCACGTCCGCCTCGGTGAACGCGGCAACGGCATCGACGTCGAAACCGGCGAACGCGGCCCGGAACGCCGGCCGGCGCCGGAGGATCGTGATCCAGGACAGCCCGGCCTGGAATCCCTCCAGGCACAGCTTCTCGAACAGGCGCTGCTCATCGCGCAACGGCCGGCCCCACTCCTCGTCGTGGTAGCGCCGGTATTCGGCGTCGTTCGCGGCCCAGCCGCACCGGGACACTCCGTCGTCACCGACGACGACGGATGGCCGCGGAATCACGGTCTCCTCCGTTGTCATCCGACGAACTCGATGCCCTCGTGCCGCAGCAGCCACTGTTTAGTGGGGATGCCCTCGCCGGCGCTGAAACCGGTGATGCGTCCGTTGGAGGCGAGCACCCGATGGCAGCCCACCAGGATCGGTGCCGGGTTCGCGCCCACGGCGCCGCCGATCGCCCGGCCGGCGCCGCTCCTGCCGATCGAACGGCCCAGCTCACCGTAGGAAAGATGATCGCCGAACGGGATGGCGGCCAGACCCCGCCAGACGCTCTGCTGGAACTCGGTGCCGCGGTTCAATCGCACCGGCACGTCGAAGGTGACCCTCGCGCCGGCGAAGTACTCGCCGAGTTCAGCGGCGGCGCGTCGCAGCAGCGGGTTGGGAGCCTCCGGCAGGCCTTCCAGGGGGAGGTGGCCGTCCCTGATGATGGCCAGGGACCAGACCTCGGTGTCATCGCCCGTGAGCTCGAGATCGCCGAGGGGGCTCTGCACGCGGATCAGGTTCGGGGGAGTGGGGGCTGCGCTGGTCATAGTGTGACTGTAGTCGGCGGTCCCGAACGGTTCCGGCGGTTTTCGGACAGGGGAATATCCGGCCGGTCAGGGGCCTGTGGAGGAGGGGCCGCAGGTGGTCACATCATCGCCGCACAGGAATAGTCTGTAGCAATGGCTCAGATCGACTATCGCACTCTCGGCAACTCCGGCCTCGTCGTCTCGACGATCGGTCTGGGCTGCAACAACTTCGGCCGAAACGGAACCAGCACCGAGACCCAGGCGGGCACCTCCCTGGTGATCGACGCGGCCATCGACACCGGCGTGACCCTGTTCGACACCGCGGACATCTACGGCGCGGAACGCGGACTCAGCGAAACCCTGATGGGCAACGCCCTGCGCGGCAAGCGCGACCAGATCGTGCTCGCCACCAAGTTCGGCATGGACATGGCCGGCGCGAACGGCCCCGATTGGGACGCCCGCGGCTCCCGCCGCTACATCCGTCTGGCCGTCGAAGCGTCGCTCACCCGCCTGCAGACCGACTGGATCGACCTGTACCAACTGCACCGGCCCGACGCCAACACCCCCATCGAGGAGACCCTCGAGACCCTGGACGACCTCATCCGTGAGGGCAAGATCCGCTACATCGGCCACTCCAACCTGGCCGGCTGGCAGATCGCCGAAGCCGAATTCACCGCCAGGATCAACCATCACCCGGCCTTCATCTCGGCGCAGAACGAGTACAGCCTGCTCGTGCGCGACGCCGAAGACGAGGTCCTGCCCGCCGTGAACGCCTACGGCCTGGGCTTCCTGCCGTTCTTTCCGCTCTACAACGGGCTGTTCACCGGCAAGTTCAGTCGTGAGGGCGGCCCGGCGGACAGCCGCATCATGACCATCCGCCGGCACCTGCTCGACGACGCCCCCTGGGACACCATCGAGCGTTACCAGCAGTTCTGCGACGACCGCGGCGTGAGCATGCTGGCCGCGACCCTGGCCTGGCTCCTGGCCCAGCCCGGACTCACCAGCGTGATCGCCGGCGCCACCAAGCCGGAGCAGATCGTGCAGAACGCCGAGGCCGCCACCACCTGGCGGCCCACGGCCGACGACGTCGCCTACATCTCCGCCCTCTTCGCCTGATGCTCTGGACACTGCTCGTTCGCTACCTCCGGCCGCACTGGCGCCTGCTGGTGGCCGTCGTCGTCTTCCAGCTGGCGCAGTCGATCGCGTCGCTCTACCTGCCATCGTTGAACGCCGACATCATCGACGAGGGCGTGGCCACCGGCGACACCGGCTACATCCTCCGCGTCGGCGGGATCATGCTGCTGATCACCCTCGGCCAGATCATCTGCGCCATCATCGCCGTCTACTTCGGCGCCAAGGCGGCCATGGCCCTCGGCCGTGACCTGCGCGGGGCGGTCTTCACCAGGGTCGGAGAATTCTCCGAGCAGGAGGTCAGCCGATTCGGCGCCCCCTCGCTGATCACCCGCTCCACCAACGACGTGCAACAGGTGCAGATGCTCGTGCTGACCACCTGCACCCTGCTGGTCTCAGCGCCCATCCTCTGCATCGGCGGGGTGATCATGGCGATGCGCCAGGACCTCGAACTGTCCTGGCTGATCGCCGTCAGCGTGCCCGTGCTGCTCGTGGCCGTCGGGCTGATCATCGTGCGCATGGTGCCGCTGTTCAGGGTGATGCAGGTGCGCATCGACACCGTCAACCGGGTGCTGCGCGAACAGCTCACCGGTATCCGGGTCATTCGCGCGTTCGTGCGCGAAGACGTGGAGACCCGCCGCTTCGGCCAGGCCAACACCGACGTCACCCACACCGCCCTGCAGGCCGGCCGGCTGATGGCGCTGATGTTCCCCGTGGTGATGCTGGTGCTCAACGTCTCCAGCGTCGCCGTGATCTGGTTCGGTGCGTTCCGCATCGAAGACGGCTCGATGCAGGTGGGCACCCTGATCGCGTTCCTCAGCTACCTGATGCAGATCCTGATGGCCGTGATGATGGCCACCTTCATGGCCGTGATGATCCCCCGCGCCACCGTGTCGGCCGACCGGATCGGCGAGGTGCTCGACACCGCCTCCAGCGTGCGCCCTCCGGAGAACCCGGTGAACCAGACGCACGGGCACGGCGAGCTGGAGCTTCGGGGCGTGAGCTTCGCCTACCCCGGCGCCGAACAGCCCGTGCTCAGCGACATCAGCTTCGTGGCCAGACCCGGGTTCACCACCGCCATCATCGGCAGCACCGGTTCGGGCAAGACCACCCTGGTCAACCTGCTGCCGCGCCTGTTCGATGCCACCAGCGGCACCGTGCTGTTCGGCGGTGTCGACGTGCGCGAGTTGAACCCCGACCTGCTCTGGGGCCACATCGGCCTGGTTCCGCAGAAGCCCTACCTGTTCTCCGGCACCGTGCGCAGCAACCTGCTCTACGGCAAGCCGGATGCCACCGAGGCCGAGATCTGGCAGGCGCTGGAGACCGCGCAGGCCCGCGACTTCGTCGAACGCCTCGACGGCGGCCTCGACGCCGCCATCGCCCAGGGCGGCACCAACGTTTCCGGCGGCCAGCGGCAACGCCTCGCAATCGCCCGGGCGCTGGTGAAACGGCCGGAGCTGTATATCTTCGATGACTCGTTCTCGGCGCTCGACCTCGCCACGGATGCCCGGCTGCGGGCGGCCCTGGCTGCGGACGTCGCCGACGCGACCATGATCATCGTGGCCCAGCGGGTGTCCACGATCCTCGACGCCGACCAGATCCTCGTCGTCGAAGACGGCCGCATCGTCGCCAGCGGCACCCACGAACAGCTGCTGGCGACCTCGTCGACCTACCAGGAAATTGCGGCATCCCAGCTGGCAGCGGAGGCCACCTCATGAGCGACACCGAAACCGCCGACGACAAGGTACCGGCACGCCCACCGCGGGGCGGCGGCCCGTTCGGCGGCATGAACATGCCGGCCGAGAAGGCGATGAACTTCGGGCCGAGCGCCAAACGCCTGATCGGCACGCTCCGCCCCGAGCGGGTGTGGTTGGCGCTGGTGCTGGTGCTCGCCGTGATCAGCGTCACATTCTCGGTGATCGGCCCCCGGCTGCTCGGCGAGGGCACCAACCTGATCTTCTCCGGCGTCGTGAGCAAGGCGCTGCCGGCCGGGGCCACTCAGGCCGAGGTGATCGCCGGGCTGCGCGCATCCGGCGACACCGCGCAGGCCGACATGCTCAGCGCCATGACCCTCACCCCAGGCCTCGGCATCGACTTCGCGGCCCTCTCTGCAGTGTTGTTCTGGGTGCTGGCGCTCTACATCCTCGCGTCGGTGTTCAGCTGGCTGCAGGCGCTGGTACTCAACGCCGTCGTGCAGCGCACGGTGTTCAGGCTGCGCGAGGAAATCGAGGCCAAGATCAACCGGCTGCCGCTGGGCTACTTCGACACCGTCAAGCGCGGTGAGCTGCTCAGCCGGGTGACCAACGACGTCGACAACATCTCGCAGAGCCTGCAACAGTCGCTCAGCCAGGTGGTCACGTCGCTGCTCACCGTCATCGGCGTGATCGTGATGATGCTGCTGCTCTCGCCGCTGCTCGCCGTGATCGCGCTGGTCACCGTGCCGCTGACCCTGGTCACCACGGTGCTGATCGCCAAGCGGTCGCAGAGGCTCTTCGTGGCGCAGTGGGCGCACACCGGGGAGCTCAACGGCCAGATCGAGGAGACCTTCTCCGGGCACGCCCTGGTCAAGGTCTTCGGCCGGCAGAAGGAGGTGGAGCAGCGCTTCGCCGCGAAGAACGACGAACTCTACGAGGCCAGCTTCGGCGCCCAGTTCGTCAGCGGCATGATCATGCCCGCCATGACCTTCATCGGCAACCTGGTCTACGTGGCCATCGCCGTCGTCGGTGGCCTACAAGTGGCGTCGGGGGCCATGCAACTCGGTGACGTTCAGGCGTTCATCCAGTACTCCCGGCAGTTCACCCAGCCGCTGGCGCAGCTGGGCTCGATGGCCAATCTGCTGCAGTCCGGCGTTGCCAGCGCCGAGCGGGTCTTCGAGCTGCTGGATGCCGACGAGCAGACCCCGGACGCCGACCCGGCCGAGACGCCCGCGGAGACCCGCGGGCGACTGGTGTTCGAGGACGTGTCCTTCAGCTACAGCGCCGACAAGCCGCTCATCCAGGGCCTGAACCTGGTGGCCGAACCCGGCCAGACCGTGGCGATCGTGGGCCCGACCGGCGCCGGCAAGACCACCTTGGTGAACCTGATGATGCGCTTCTACGAGCTCGACGGGGGCCGGATCACCCTGGACGGTGTGGATATCGCCCGGATGACCCGCAACGACCTGCGCGGCCGGATGGGCATGGTGCTGCAGGACACCTGGCTGTTCGGCGGCAGCATCCGCGACAACATCGCCTACGGCCGGCCGGACGCCACCGAGGAGCAGATCCTCGAGGCCGCGACGGCCACCTACGTTGACAGGTTCGTGCACTCGCTGCCGGACGGCTACGACACCGTGCTCGACGACGAGGGCGGCAACGTCAGCGCGGGGGAGAAGCAGCTGCTCACCATCGCGCGGGCGTTCCTGGCCCGGCCCAGTGTGCTGATCCTCGACGAGGCCACCAGCTCCGTCGACACCCGCACCGAGGTGCTTGTGCAGCACGCCATGAAGGCACTCCGCGCCGACCGCACCAGCTTCGTGATCGCGCACCGGCTGTCGACCATCCGCGACGCCGACCTGATCCTGGTGATGGAGGCGGGCCGGATCGTGGAGCAGGGCAGCCACGCCGAGCTGCTCGAAGCCGACGGCGCATACAGGTCCCTCTACGACTCCCAATTCGCAGCAGCCATCGAGTAGCCCCGGCCCCGCGAACCATGAGAAAAGCCCCAGAAACGTCGAGTTTCTGGGGCTTTTCTCACAGTTTGCGAGTTATTTGGCGGGCCAGACGGGGAGGACGGCGCGGCCGGCGGTGGAGTTGTAGACCACGGCGAACGAGCCGTACCAGGCCAGCAGTGCGGTGAGGATGCCGAACCAGCCGCCGAGCTGGTGGATCGCGGTGATCCCGGTGTACGCGCCGATGGCCAGCAGCACGAAGGTGATCGAGAGGGCGACGAAGACGATGAAGATCGAGCCGTTGGTCTTCTTGGCGGCCACGGTCATGTAGAGCGTGAAGATCGCCCAGGCCAGCAGGAAGGTGCCCATGCCGGCGGCGCCGGCCTCGACATTGCCGCCGGTGCTCTCCAGATACCAGAACGCCAGCCAGAACGCACCGAACGAGGTGAACGCCGTGGCGCCGAAGGTGTTGCCGTTGCGCAGCTCCCAGATGCCGGCGATGACCTGGGCGATGCCGCCGTAGAACAGCGCGAGGCCGAGGACGGCGACGCTGGAGGGAACGATGCCGGTGTTGGACATGCTGAGCACGAAGGTGGTGAGCGCGAACGCGCCCAGGCCGAGGGCGCCGGGATCGGCGAGGGGGCCGTGGGACGGGGCTGCGGACACGGGTGCGGCGGGTGCTGTCGCGGAGACCGCGGGGGCCTCCGGATACGTCGTATTGATCTGATTCATTTGTTTTGAGATTATCAGCCGCACGCGGCCCCACCTCGCCGACCGAGTAGTGCACAGGCCACCGGCCCGGCAGGTTCTGCACAGGTCGGCCGGCGTCCGGTCGCCCTGGCCGGATCCGGCGCACCGTCGATGCATGCAGAAGACAATCGTGAAGACCCCGACTCCCCAGGATTTCCTCGCCCTCGTGCCCCAACTCGTGGGCTTCCACCCCGCCCAGAGCCTGGTGCTCGTCGCGTTCCGCGGCAACCGCACCTGCGGTGCGCTGCGGTTCAACCTCCCCAGACCCGACGCCGGTGCGCAGGAACTGCGGCGCATCGCCGGCGCCCTGCTCGGCACCCTGTGCAAGATTCCCGGCGTTGACGCCCTCGTGCCGGTGAGCTACACCGACGAGTCGATCGGCGACGACCCGGCGACCGACGTCGCCGACCTGCCGCAGGGCGCGTTCCTGCTGGCGATCCTCACCCGCGCCGGCCAGGCCGGCTTCCTGGTGCGCGACGCCCTGTGCGTGGCAGCGGATGGCTGGGCCTCCTACCTGGACGCCGCACCTGACCGCGGCCGGCCGCGCAAAAAGCCGCTGCGGCATCCGCTCCGCGAAATCGCGGACTCCAGCGTCAGCGAGGGAATCCCACGTGACGCCCGCCGTGAATTGGGCCGGCTGCACACCGGCGCCGAGTTGCCCAGGGTGGACCTCGCCACCCGGGAACGCTGCGCCAGGCGCCTGGCCCGCTACCAACGGCTCGGCCCCGATCTGGGACCGGTCCCTGAGCTGATCGAGATGGTCGGCGACATGCTCGACCCTGTCGGCACCGCGGAATCCGCGCTGGGCGTGAACCCCGCGGAGCTCAGCATCGACGAGGCCGCCGCGCTGCTCTTCCTGATCCAGGGTCCGGCCACGCGCGACCAGATGATGCTGCAGTTCGCCTTCGGCGAGGCCGAGGGCCACCGTAGCCTGGCGCTGAACCGGCACTACGCCAGACGGCAGCGGGAGACGGGCCTGAGTATGGACGACGTCGTCGAGGCCGACATCGCGGCCGGCCGGGCCCTGCAGGAGGACTCGCCGACGACCGGGGACCTGATGCTCGGCCTCAGCCGGGACCGGCCGGACCCGGAGCGGGTCAGCCGGGGCATCCGGCTGCTCAAGCTGCTCGTGGCGATGGCACCCCGGTCGGCCAGGCCGGCGCCGCTGTGCATGCTGGCCTGGCTGAGCTGGACGCTGGGCCAGGGGTCGGTCGCGGGAATCTACATCGACACGGCTCTGGACATCGACGGCGAGTACGGCATGGCGCGGCTGCTGTTGCAGCTGATCGGCAGCGGCCACCTGCCGGAGTGGGCGTTCGCCGTGCCAGACGAGACGGACCTTTGAGCCCGTTCAGGCAGCCGGGGCCTGCGCGATGCGCACGGTGTTTCCGGACGGATCCCGGAAGGCGCAGTCGCGTGGACCCCAGGGCTGGTCGGTGGGCTCCTGGAGAACCTCGGCACCGGACGCCCGCACGGTCTCGAACGTCGCGTCGACGTCGTCCGAGCGGAACACGAGCATCGGCAGGACCCCCTTGGTGAGCAGCTCCTGGAGCGCGTCGCCGTCGGCCGGCGACCGGCCGGCGTGCGGCTCCGACAGCACGATCTCGAGACCGGGCTGGGCATCGCTGCCGAGCGTGACCCAGCGGAATTTTCCGGACGGCACGTCGCTGCGCACCTCGAGCCCGAGCGCGTCCCGATAGAACGCGATCGCCTCGTCGACATCGTTGACGGTGATGTTGCAGTACTGGAGTGAGATTGTCGTTGTCATGCGACGAATCTAGGCCGCTACCGTCCCGTGCGCTTCTTGGATCCTGCTCGATTCGCGGGCAGTGCCCGGCGGGCGCCGAACCGGGCGGGTGTGAGTCTGGGCGACACAGGCCGGCATGGCCGTCACGGACGCGTGCGTGCGCGCCCGATAGGCGCTCGGAGCCTCGCCGACGATCTCGGCGAACCGGGTGCTGAACGAGCCCAGCGAGGTACAGCCGACCCTCATGCAGGCATCCGTGACGCTCGCGCCACCGCGGAGCAACGCCATCGCCCGCTCGATCCGGCGGGTCATCAGGTAGCTGTACGGCGTCTCGCCGTACGCCGCCCGGAACCGGCGGGAAAAGTGCGCGGGCGACATCAGCGCCCGGCGCGCCATGGTGGGGACGTCGAGCGGGTTCGCGTACTCCCGATCGATCAGGTCCCGGGCCCGGCGCAGGCAGGCGAGAATCTCGAGTTCCTGCGGAGTCACCATTTCACGCTAGCACCGGGCCGAGCGACCGGCTAGAGGTGCTTCGGCGCCTCCGACAGCACGCCGTGCAGGATGTCGCCGATCTCGCGGATCTCGGCCGGGCCGATGGTCAGCGGCGGTGCGAGCTGCACGACGGGGTCGCCCCGGTCATCCGCCCGGCAGTACAGCCCCGCCTCGAACAGCGCACCGGACAGGTATCCGCGCAGCAACCGCTCGGACTCCGCGTCGTTGAAGGTCTCCTTGGTGGCCTTGTCCTTGACCAGCTCGATGCCGAAGAAGTACCCCTCGCCGCGCACATCGCCCACGATCGGCAGCTCGAGCAGCTTCTCCAGTTCCGCCCTGAACACCGGCGAGTTCTCCCGCACGTTCTCGTTGAGCTTCTCCTCCTCGAAGATGTCGAGGTTGGCCAGCGCCACCGCTGCGGAGACCGGATGTCCGCCGAAGGTATAGCCGTGATAGAACGCCGTGTCGCCGTGTTTGAACGGTTCGTAGATGCGGTCGCTGATGATCGTTGCGCCGATCGGCGAGTACCCGCTGGTCATGCCCTTGGCGCAGGTGATCATGTCGGGTTCGATGCCGAAGGTCGTCGAGGCGAACATGTTGCCGATCCGGCCGAACGCCGTGATGACCTCATCGGCCACCAGCAGCACATCGTAGGTGTCGCAGATCTCGCGTACCCGCTTGAAGTAGCCCGGCGGCGGTGGGAAACAGCCGCCGGAGTTCTGCACGGGCTCCAGGAACACCGCGGCCACGGTCTCCGGCCCCTCGAACTGGATCATCTCTTCGATACGGTTCGCCGCCCACAGGCCGAACGCTTCCACGTCGTCGCCGTGCCCCGAACCCATCTCATCGGCCCGGTAGAAGTTGGTGTTCGGCACCCTGAACCCGCCGGGGGTGACCGGCTCGAACATCTCCTTGAGCGCGGGGATACCCGTGATCGCCAGGGCACCCTGGGTGGTGCCGTGATAGGCGACCGAGCGGGAGATCACCTTGTGTTTGGTGGGCCGGCCCTGCAACTTCCAGTAGTACTTGGCCAGCTTGAACGCGGTTTCGACGGCCTCGCCACCGCCGGTGGAGAAGAACACCCGGTTGAGGTCGCCCGGGGCATGCTCGGCCAGCCTGTCGGCGAGCTCGATAGCGCTCGGGTGGGCGTATGACCAGAGCGGGAAGAACGCGAGTTCCTCGGCCTGCGTCGCGGCCGCCTGGGCGAGGCGTTTGCGGCCGTGACCGGCGTTCACCACGAACAACCCGCTCAGGCCGTCGATGTAGCGCTTGCCGGTGGAGTCCCAGATGTGGTGGCCCAGCCCCTTGGTGATGACGGGAACACCGGTGCCGGATTCCAGCACCGACTGGCGGGCGAAGTGCATCCAGAGGTGGTCCTTCGCCTTCTGCTGCAGGTCGGCGTTCTCGGCGTCGGTGTAGACGCGCGGGCCGGTAGTGGGTTCTGTGATGGTCATCGCGGTTACCGTGTTCCCCAGTTGTACAACTGTTTGTGAAGCTTGAGGTAGACGAAGGTCTCGGTCGAGGCGACCCCCTCAAGCGCGCGGATCTGTGAATTGAGCAGGGCGATCAGTTCGTCGTCGTTCTCGCAGACGACCTCGGCCAGGATGTCGAAGGAACCTGCGGTGAGCACGACGTAGTCGACGGCGGCGATCGCGGCGAGCTGATCGGCCAGGACCCGGGTGTCTCCGGTGGCGCGGATGCCGATCATGGCCTGCCGGTAGAAGCCCAGCTGCATGGGGTCGGTCACCGCGACGACCTGCATGACCCCGGCCTCGGTGAGTTTCTGCACGCGTTGGCGCACCGCGGCTTCGCTCAGACCGACAGCCTTGCCGATCTCGGCGTAGGACCGCCGGCCGTCCACCTGCAGCTGCTCGATGATCTTCTTGGACACATCGTCCAGTTGCGCGGGCCGACCCGCACTGCCGCGTCCATTGCTGCTCATCACCCGATTGTGACAGTCAAGGGGCTATGCGGCAAGTGAATCAGTCGTCAAACACGAGTTTCACAACGGATTCCGGGCGGCTAGGCTGACGCGCATGAGCGCGCTACGTAACTTCATCAACGGCGACCACGTCGAGTCCACCTCAGCGACCACCATCGACCTCATCGACCCTGCCACCGAGCAGAGCTACGGCACCAGCCCGGTATCGACCGCCGCCGACGTGGATTCGGCCTACCGGGCCGCCGCGGCCGCGTTCGAGGGCTGGGGCGAATCCACCCCCGCCGAACGCCAGCTGGCCCTGTTCCGCATCGCCGACGCCGTCGAGGCGCGCGCAGAGGAATTCGCCGACGCGGAATCCCGGGACACCGGCAAACCGCGCAGCACCCTCGTCGACGACGAGATCCTGGTGTCGGTGGACCAGATCCGGTTCTTCGCCGGCGCCGCCAGGGTGCTCGAGGGCAGAAGCGGCG
Source organism: Cryobacterium sp. MP_3.1 (assembly GCF_035984795.1). Lineage (NCBI taxonomy): Bacteria > Bacillati > Actinomycetota > Actinomycetes > Micrococcales > Microbacteriaceae > Cryobacterium > Cryobacterium sp. MP_3.1. The sequence goes on from NZ_JAXCHV010000016.1 coordinate 44,439, forward strand.
GCGAGTATCTGAAGGACCACACCTCCTTCATCCGCCGGGAACCGATCGGCGTCGTCGGTCAGGTGACACCGTGGAATTACCCGCTGAACATGGCGGTGTGGAAGTTCGCCCCGGCGCTCGCCGCCGGCAACACCACGGTGCTCAAACCCTCCGACACCACCCCGAGCGCCACCCTGCTGCTGGCGGAAGTTGCGGCGGAGTTCCTGCCGCCGGGGGTGTTCAACGTGGTGATGGGGGACCGCAACACCGGAGCGGCGATGATCGACCACAAGACCCCGCAACTGGTCTCGATCACCGGATCGGTGCGCGCCGGCATGGAGGTGGCCACGGCCGCCGCCACCGACCTCAAACGGGTGCACCTGGAGCTCGGCGGCAAGGCGCCGGTCATCGTCTTCGACGACGCCGACATCGCGCAGGCCGTTGAGGGCATCAGCGCGGCAGGCTTCTTCAACGCCGGCCAGGACTGCACGGCCGCCACCCGGGTGCTCGTGCAGGCCGGCATCCACGACGAGTTCGTGGCGGCGCTCGCCGCCCACGCCGCCCAGAACGCCCGCACCGGGCCGCCGAGCGAGGCGGGCATCCTGTTCGGACCGGTGAACAACCGCAACCAGCTGGCCCAGGTGACCGGCTTCATCGACCGGTTGCCCGACCACGCCGTGGTCGAGCTCGGCGGCCACCGGCAGGGCAGCACCGGCTATTTCCACGAGGCCACCGTGGTGAGCGGGCTGCGGCAGACCGACGAGGCGGTGCAGCGGGAGATCTTCGGCCCGGTGATCACCGTGCAGAGCTTCACCGATGAAGCCCAGGCCCTGGCCTGGGCCAACGACGTGCAGTACGGGCTGGCCTCGTCGGTGTGGACGTCCAATCATGGGCGGGCCATGCGGATGGCCAAGCGGCTGGACTTCGGCTGCGTGTGGATCAACACCCACATTCCGATCGTCGCCGAGATGCCGCACGGCGGGTTCAAGCACTCCGGCTACGGCAAAGACCTGTCCATGTACGGCTTCGAGGACTACACCCGGATCAAGCACGTGATGAGCTACATCGGCTGAGTCGGCCGCCGTCGGGTTTAGCATCGAAGGAACGAGGGAGCCTGATGCAACTGGGACGGGTCGGCTGCGAGACCGCGCCGTTGGAGAGCGCCGAATGGACGTTCGTGGTGGGCCGCGGGTTCCTGGCCGTTGTGCCCGCCGGCACCGCCAGCCCTGTCGTGGCCGCCCTGCACGCCCTCGCCGCTGACACCGCCGTCACCCTCGAGGCGCTCGTGTCGCTGATCCCGCTGGGCGGTGCCGGAGAACCGGACGCGTTCGCGGTGATCGTGCCGGGCGTCCGCCGCGCTGGCGACGGGGCAAACGGAGACGACCCGACGCAGGACGGCATCCCCGTGCACGCCGTCGTGCGTGGAGCCATCGCCGTGGACGTCTTCTCGATAGGCGGATCCCGCCGGTTCACCGACCGCAACATCAGGCCCTGGCTGCTGGCGGAGTTCCAGTCCGTGACCGGGCTGGTGATCGGCTCACCGCTGGCCGCCGTCGCTCGGGCCGACCGGCTGGGTGCCGGGCGGATGCTGGGCACGGGCATCGACGCCGGTGACACCCTGTTCTGGTCGGTCGCCGGGGAACCGGACGGCACCGCTGACACGGTGCTTCGCCCCAGGCGGATCGTGGACGACACCGTCGTGCTTGACCGGCGGATGCGTGACCGTGTTGTCGTCGTGGCCGCCGGTGCACCGGCCGTCGAGCCGTCGGGCGAACCGGCCGACCCCTCCGCCGGCGAATCCGCCGCCGAATCTGCCGCCGACGAACCCGCCGACCGGCCGGGGCCCCACGGGTTCAGGTTGGCCACCGGCGAGGAGGTGCGGCTGGGCGCGGTGTACCGGATCGGGCGGAGCCCCCGGCCCCGGCGCATCCAGCCCGGTGAGCGGCTGGAACTGATCGTGGTGGACTCAGCGACAGCGCTCGTCTCGGCGAATCACCTCGAAATCCGGCAGGACGGCGACGCGGTCGTCGTCACCGACCTCGGTTCGACGAACGGCACACTGGTTCATTTTCCCCTCGGTCGCACCCAGCGGTTGCGCTTCGGAGCCTCGCTCACGGTGTTGCCCGGTACAACGGTGGACATCGGGGACGGTAACCTGATCGAGATACTGCCAGCGGACTGACCGTCGTTCGCTGCGTTGCCGCACGTTTGTATTCGGAAGGCACCACCCGTGACCCAGATAGGTCAAGGCTCACCCAGCCACACGATCGCGCTCCCCGCGGTGAAGAAATCCGTCACCCTGGCCTGGTCCGCGCTCACCGACGTTGGTCATCGCCGCGAAGTCAATGAAGACAGCCTGGTAACCCGATCACCCATTTTTGCGGTGGCCGACGGCATGGGCGGCCATTCCGCCGGCGATGTCGCCAGCAAGGCTGTGGTGACCCGACTCGCCGAACTGGGCGGCGACGCTGACACGACGGCAGAGGCCATCAACCGGGCCCTCGCCCTCGCCGTCGACGACATGAAGGCCGGCGAAGGCGTCACCGACCTGGGCACCGGCACCACCGTCACCGGCGTCGCCGTGGCCATCGTCTCGGATGCCCCGCAGTTCATCGCGTACAACATCGGCGACTCGCGGGTCTACCAGCTCAGCTCCGGAGTCCTGGAGCAGGTGACGGTCGACCATTCGGTGGTGCAGGAGCTCGTCGATGCCGGCCGGATCACCCGTGAGGAAGCGGATGTGCATCCGCACGGAAACGTGATCACCCGGGCCGTCGGATTCCACGAACCACCGGTGCCCGACTATCGCATCCTGCCGCTGACGGCGGGCCAGCGCATCCTGGTCTGTTCGGACGGGCTCACCAAGGAGCTCACCGCATACGGCATCCGGCATTTTCTGCTGTCGAACCCGAAGGCCGAGGACGCCGTCGCGGCCCTGGTGACCGCGGCGCTGGAGAACGGCGGCCGCGACAACGTGACCGCGATAGTCCTGGACGTGCTCAGCGTCGACGATCTCGACGGTAGTCATGACGAGGGTGTTCATGACGAGGGTGTTCGTGACGACGCGGCCGACGCCGCTGCCGGGGCCTGACGACCCGCAGCCGTACAATTGTGCAGGGTCGTCGATACCCGTGACGATGACCACATCCTGCGATCAGGCAGGGCAAGCAGGCAGGCAATCCGGTCGGTTCCTTCGACCGTTCGAGACGATTCACGGGAGGCGCCATGGCGGTAAGACTGCCGTCGACGCCCCCGGCCCTGCCGGGGTTCTCCTACTTGAGGCCGTTGGGTGCCGGTGGCTTCGCCGATGTGTTCCTGTACGAACAGAACCTGCCGCGGCGCCAGGTGGCCGTCAAGGTGCTCCTCGCCGAGGTGGTCAGCGACCCGGTCCGGCGTCTGTTCCAGGCCGAGGCGAACCTGATGGCTCAACTGTCGGCCCACCCGTCGGTGCTCACGGTGTTCCAGGCCGGGGTGTCCGCCGACGGCCGCCCGTACCTGGTGATGGAGTACTGCTCCAACGCCCTCGACCAGCGCTACCGGTCGGGCCGCCTGCCGGTGTCCGAACTGCTCCGGATCGGGGTGACCATCGCCAGCGCCGTGGAGACCGCCCATCGGGCCGGCGTGCTGCACCGGGACATCAAGCCGTCGAACATTCTGATCACCGCTTACGGGCATCCGGTGCTGTCCGACTTCGGCATTGCGGCCACCCTCGGTGAGGTGGAGGAGAGCGACCAGGTCGGACTCTCGATCCCGTGGTCGGCGCCCGAGGTGCTGTTCGACGAGAGCCCGGGCTCGGTGGCCGCCGAGGTCTGGTCACTCGGCGCGACGCTCTACACGCTGCTGGCCGGCCGGTCGCCGTTCGAACTACCCGGCGATCGCAACGGGCCCGCCCAGCTGATGGCCCGCATCCAGAAGACGGCCCTGCCGCCCATCGGCCGGCCCGACGTGCCCGAGCGCCTGGAGCTGGTGCTGGCCCGGGCCCTCTCCAAACGCCCCGAGCGGCGCCAGGCCAGTGCGCTCGAGCTGATCCGGGAGCTGCAGGCTGTGGAGGCCGAGCTCGGGCTCGCTCAGACTCCGCTCGAGCTCGCGACGGCCGAGTGGGAAGCCCAGGCCGCTGGGGACGCCGACGATCAGACCCGCATCACCGGCCTGGTCTCCGTGGACGCCCAGCCGGCCCGCCGCCAACGTCGGGAGCCGGGCGCCGTCCGCACCGCTGCTGCGTCGACCCGCGCCGAAGCACCCCGCGCCGACCGGCCACGCCCCGCCCAACGGCGGCGCACTCTCGCGGCCGTCATCGCCGGCGGCCTGCTGGTGGTCGGGCTCGGCGTCGTCGCCGGCGCCCTGCTGCTCGGCCCGGTGCTCTCCGGCGCTCCCGCGAGCCCGGGGGACTCCGCGCTGCCGCGGGTCAGCGATGTCACCGGCCGCGCGGGGGATGGCACCATTGTGTTCAGCTGGGCCGACCCTGGCCTGCGCGACAGTGACAGCTACGTGGTCAGTCTGCGGAGCGGCGAGAGCAGCATCCAGCGCGGCACCCAGTTCACGGTTCAGACCGACACCGCCCCGAGCGCTGCCCGGACGCCGGTCTGCGTCACAGTGAGCGTGAACCGCGACGGACGCACCGGCGCCGCCAGCACCGAGAAGTGCGTCGACCCGGCAACGGGAGCGCAATGATCCGCCGTTGGCTGGCCACGCACCGTTCCCTCGCCGCCTCGATCACCGGCGGAACCCTGGTCACCGCCCTGGTGGTCACCGTCGCGGTGGTCTCCGGCGGCTACACCGCGCAGAAAGTCGACCTGGGTGACGCCGCCGTGTGGGTGGCCAGCGAAACCCGGCAGCTGGTGGGCAGAGTCAACACCGAGATTGCCGAACTGAACACCGTGGTTCCCGTCGAATCCGACCGCACCTCCGTGGTGCAGCACGGCGGCACAGTGCTCGTGGTCGACGCCGGCAACGGCACCCTGGACATCCTCGACCCGGCCACCGCGACGGTCACCGACAGCGTGGCGCTGCCGCCGGATGCCCCCGAGGTGCGTCTGGCTGGCGACCTCGCCGCGATCTCGGCCGACGGCGACCTCTGGCGGGCGAACAGCGCCGACCTGGCGACCTTCGACAGCACCGCGGACCCCGCCCTCGCGCTGGGCACCGGGACCCTGTTCAGCCTCGATGCCGCCGGTGTCCTGTTCGCGTTCACCCCGGCCACGCAGACCCTCGTGCGGATCGACCCCGACCGCCCGGATGCCGTCGCCGAGACGACGACCGTGTCGGCCGGGGACCCCTCAGACGGCTACCAGCTCAGCCAGGTGAACGGCAGCTGGGCGCTGCTGAACACGACCACCGGCATCCTGCACCTACCCCAACGCACCGTCGACCTCACCGGCAGCCTCACTGACCTGCCCCGACTGCAGGAGCCGGCGACGGCCGGCGACAGGGTTCTGATCGCGCACCGCACCGGTCTGCTCAGCGTGCCGCTCGACGGTGGGGCTGCCACCGAACTCCTGGCCGACCAGTCTGTCGCCGGCAGCCCGGCCGCGCCCGCCCAGGACGGTCGATGTGCCTACGCGGCGTGGGCGGACGGCACCGCCTGGCAGGCCTGCGGCATCGGCTCGCCCGCTGGAACCACCGCAACCCTGGCCGGCCTCGCCGGCGACGCGCGCCTGGAATACCGGCAGAACGGCACCCGGCTGCTGCTCAACGACGCCCGCAACGGCGCCACCTGGAACGTGCAGCGGGACAACGAACTCATCGACAACTGGGACGACCTCATCGACCCGGTCTCCGACCAGCAGGAGGTGACCAGCGCCACCGACGACACCCCACCGGACTACGAAGACACCCAGGTGCCGCCGGTCGCGATCGACGACGCGTTCGGCGCCCGCCCCGGCCGCACGGCCACCTTGCCGGTGCTCCTGAACGACTACGACCCTAACGACGACGTGCTGGTCATCGACGGTGTGGAACCGCCGCCGGCCGATCAGGGCCGCATAGACCTGGTCGCCGGCAATCAGCAGCTGCAGCTCACCCTCACCCCGGAGGCGTCCGGCAGCCTCAGCTTCGACTACACGGTCAGTGACGGACGCGGCGGCACCGCCGACGCCACCGTCACTGTCACGGTACGCAGCCCGGACGAAAACTCCGCCCCCGCACAGGCCCGCCAGACCCGGGCCACCGTCGCGGCCGGCGGCAGCGTGGAGACCCAGGTGCTCGGCGACTGGATCGACCCGGACGGTGACCCGTTCTACCTCACCGCGGCCACCGCCGCGGCCCCGGATACCGCGACCTCGACGCCGGCCGGCGCCGTGCTGTTCACGGATGCCGGCGACGGCGGCGACGCCGCCCAGGTCGGCCTCGCCGTGTCCGACGGCAGCCTCACCGGCGCGGGGACCCTGGACGTGGCGGTACGTGCGGCCGGGACCGTGCCCATCGTCGCGGACGCGTTCGCCGTTCGCACCACGGCGGGCAGCGAGGTCACCGTCGCTCCGCTGGAGCACGCCCGCGGCGGCAACGGTCCGCTCCGCCTGGGCGCCGTGCCAGACAAGCCCGACGTCAGCATCACGGCGGACTTCGCCGGCGGGACCTTCAGGTTCACCAGCGACACCGTCGGCGTGCACTACCTCGACTACGCGGTGACCGATGGCGCGACCACCGTGACCGGGTTGATCCGGGTCGACGTCGACCCCGCCCCCGACAGCCCCGGCCGGCCCATCACGGTGCCGCACACCGCCTTCCTGCGCCCGCAACAGCCCACCGTCATCGACGTGCTCGCAACCGACATCGATCCGGCCGGGGGAGTGCTGCTGGTCACCGGAAGCTCCAACGTGCCCGCCGGCAGCGGATTGACCGTCGAGGTCCTCGACCAGCACCTCCTGAGGGTCACCCTGACCCGCCCGCTCGAGTCGGGCACGACGAGCTTCGACTACACGGTGAGCAACGGCCTGGCCTCGGCCACCGGCACCGTCACGGTGATCGAGATCCCCGCGGCGACCACCCGGCAGCCGCCCGTCGCGGCGGCCGATTCGGTGTCGGTCCGGGTCGGTGACACCATCGACATCCCGGTGCTCGCCAACGACGAACACCCCGACGGCGACCCCCTCACTCTCGATCCCGTGCTCTCGACCCCGCTGCCCGCCGAAGCCGGGCTGCTCTTCGCCTCCGGCCAGGTGCTGCGCTACCTCGCCCCGGCCAGCACCGGCAACTTCACCGCCGTGTACAGAGTGAGCGCCCCAGACGGGCAGTTCGCCAACGCCGAGGTGCGCATCTCGGTACGGGAGACCGACGCCGCCACCAACAACCCGCCGCTGCCGCCCACCGTCACCGCCAGGGTGCTGGCGGGTGACACCGTGCGCATCCAGATCCCGCGCACCGGGATCGACCCCGACGGTGACTCCGTGCAACTGCTCGGCCAGGAGACCAACCCCGAGAAGGGCACCGTCACCGCCGTTGACGCCGACTCGCTCAGCTACCGGGCCGGCGACTACTCAGCGGGCACCGACACCTTCAGCTACGCCGTCATCGACGCCCTCGGCGCCCGCGCCACAGGCACCGTGCGGGTGGGCATCAGCCCGCGCCCGGACGGGGCCCGCAACCCCGTCGCCGTGCCGGATGAGGTGACCGTGCGGCCCGGATCCCGGGTGTCGGTGCGGGTGCTCGGCAACGACTCCGACCCCGACGGCGGCGCACTGAGCATCACCGCGGTCGAGGCGACGGACGGTGCCGCGAGCGGGGCCGCCGGCACCGCCGTCGTCGACGGTGACCTCGTCGTGGTGCGCGCCCCGAACGTCAGCGGCCGGTACGGCTTCGTCTATCAGATCCAGAACGAGCGCGGCGGCACCGGCTCAGCCTTCCTCACCGTCGTCGTGACCCCGGACGCCCCCCGGGCCCACCCCGAGGCCGCCGACACCCGGTTGAGGCTCTCCGATGTGCTGGGCCGGGACACCGTCGACGTCGACGTGCTCGCCAGGGTGTTCTTCGCCGAAGGGTCGGCCAGGGACCTGTTGCTGGCCGTCCTGCCCGGCTACGACGGCGCGGCGACGGTCACCGACACCGCCCAGATCCGCGTGTCCGTCGCCAAGACCAGCCAGATCATCCCGTTCAGCGTCAGCCACCCCCAAGACCCCGAGATCATCGCCTACGCGTTCGTCTGGGTACCGGGAACCGACGACGCCCTCCCTCAGCTGCGGGCCGGGGCCGCCAAGCTCGTCGTGGCCAGCGAGGCCACCATCAACATCGACATCAACGACTACGTCGTCGCCGTCGGCGACAAGCCCGTGCAACTCACCGACCGCAACACCGTGCGTGCCACGCACGCCAACGGCGCCGAACTCGCAACGGGTGCCCACACCCTTGCGTTCACCAGCTCGGACCAGTACTTCGGGCCCGCCTCCATCTCCTTCGAGGTGACCGACGGCGCCAGCGCGACCGACCCCGCCGGACGCACCGCCACGATAGTGCTGCCGATCACCGTGACACCGCGGGAGAACCAGCCGCCCGCCTTCGACGGGGCGGGAATCGACTTCGAACCCGGCCAGAAGAAAGTCATCGACCTGGCCAAGCTCACCTCCTACCCCTACCCTGAGGACCGCGACGAACTCGCCTTCACGGTGCTCGACCCGCTGCCGACCGGCTTCGAGCAGACGCTGAACGGCAGCCTGCTCACCGTGACAGCGCTGGACGGTACCCCGAAGGGCAGCACCAGCGCGGTGACGATCGGGGTGCGCGACGACCTCAGCACCGGAAAGGCCGGGCGCGTCGAACTGAAGGTCGTGGCCTCCACCAGACCACTCGCGCTGCCGGCGACGGATGCGGCCATCGCGCCCCGCGGGCGCAGCACCGTCATCGACGTGCTCGCGAACGACGGCGCCACCAACCCGTTCCCCGCGGTCCCACTGCGGGTGCTCGCGGTACGCGGGCTGGATGCGGCCGCACTGCCCGCCGGGGTGACGATCACACCCAGCGCCGACAACAGCAGGCTCACCGTGCGGGTGTCCGCCGACGCGCAGCCCACCGACAGCACCCTGCAGTACCAGGTCGCTGACGCCACCAACGACCCCGACCGGTACACCTGGGGCACCGTGCGGGTATCGGTGCAGGACGTTCCCGACGCCGTCACCGGGCTGCGGGCCACGGGCTTCGCCGACGGACGCGTCACCGTGGTCTTCAACCCGGGCGCCGCCAACAACTCGCCCATCACCGGCTACCGGGTGACCACCGTCGACGCCGCCTCCGGCCGCACCCTCGGCAGCACAGTGTGCGCGGCCACCTCCTGCACCCTCGCCACACCCGGTAACGGGCAGGCCAATGCCGTGCGCGTCAGCGTCGCCGCGCAGAACGGCGTCGGCACAGCGACGGCAGTCACCCTCGCCGCCGCGGTCTGGTCCGACGTGATCCCGGCCGCACCCACCGGGCTCACCGCCGCGCCCGAAGACGGTGCCCTGCTGCTCGGCTGGGACGTCGTGGCGGCGACGGGCGGTGGCACCGCCATCCGCGGCTACCAGGTCAGTGTCGCCGGGGTCGCCCAACCCGAGGTGAGCGCCACCGGAGCTCGCTGTGCGGCCGCCCGCTGCACCCTGCGCGTGGACGGCCTGGCCAACGGGACCAGCGTTGGCTACACCGTCAGTGCCCGCAACGACGCCTACCCCGCCCTGTCGAGCTGGAACACCGCCGCCGCCACCGGAACGCCATACGGCGCGGCGGTCGCCGGCGGGATCACCGCGACGGCGACCGATGTCAGCGGCGCCGTCACCGTGACCTGGGACGGTTTCGCCGACCGCGGCGACGCCGTCGCGGGCTACTTCGTGCAGCGGATCAGCGGCGGCGCGCAGCCCACCGGCGCGCAGGCCTGCTCGGTGTCGAGCCCCGCGCCCGGCACCGTCACGGCCCCCCGCGCCGGCGGGGTGGTGCTCGACCAGAAGAGCGTGCCGGCCGGCGGGCGCAGCGCCGTGTTCGACGGCCTGCTCGCCGACGACGGCAGTTATTCGTTCGTGGTCTGGGGGTACAACCGGGCCGGTTGCGCGGCGACCGCCGTGGACACGGTCCTGGTGCGGCCCGCCCCCGGCGCGATCAGCCTGGTGCAGGGTGCGATGGAGCAGCAGGGTGATGCCTGGGACTACCACCTCACCGGGGTGACCCCGTCAGCCGGTGTCGACCACTACAACATCCGGGCCGGGGATGGCTCCGGCTCGGTCCAGCGCTTCGGCGGCAGCACCTGGCCGCGCGACCTGCTCGGCCTGCCGTTCGGCTCTGCCGTGGCCTTCCAACTGCAGGCCTGCACGGTGTGGGGTTCGTGTGGGCCGTGGTCGGGCACCACCACCGCGCCGGAGGCATCCGTCACCTTCACCATGACCGGACTGGCCTACGACGGCCCGGCCGGCCGGTTCTCCTGGACCGGCGCTCCGCAGAACGGCACCCTCGCGGCGACCTTCGCGTGCGCGGTCTCCGGATCGGCGTCGACTCCGGCCGACAGCGCCACCACCTGCACCCTGCCCGGCCCGCTGCCCGAATCCGGCACCGTCCTGCTCACCGTGACAGTGGACGGCCACACCTTCGACTACTCCCGCCCGATCCCGAAGAAAGCGATCACTCCATGACCCTGACCCCCGATCGTGTGAGCCCAGGCCAGCCGGGCGCCCGCCGCGACGCCGACCTGATGAGCATCGAGGAAGCCGGTCAGTTCGCGACCCTGTTCGACAGGCTGGTGCGCGGCGTCGAGGAGGTCGTGCTGGGCAAGCAGCACGTCATCAGGCTGGCGTTCACCGCCCTGTTCAGTGAGGGCCACCTGCTCCTGGAGGACGTTCCCGGCACCGGGAAGACCTCCCTGGCCCGCGCCATCGCGCAGAGCGTGCGCGGCACCAGCAACCGGGTGCAGTTCACTCCCGACCTGCTGCCGGGCGACATCACCGGCGTGAGCATCTTCGACCAGCGCACGGCCACCTTCGAATTCCACCGCGGACCGGTGTTCGCCAACATCGTGCTGGCCGACGAGATCAACCGGGCCAGCCCCAAGACCCAGGCCGCATTGCTCGAGGTGATGGAGGAGGGCCAGGTCACCGTTGACGGTGTCACCCACAGGGTGGCGGGCCCGTTCATGGTGATCGCGACCCAGAACCCGATCGAGCAGGCCGGCACCTACAGGCTGCCGGAGGCCCAGCTGGACAGGTTCCTGATGAAGACCTCGATCGGCTACCCCGACCACGCCGCCACCGTGCGCATTCTGGAAGGCGCCGGCCGGCGCGCCCATGACGGTCGCCTGGCACCGGTGCTCTCGGCCGAGTCCGTCGTCGAAGTGGCGGCGCTGGCCCGCACGGTGTTCGTCGACGCGACCATCAACGACTACGTCGCCCGACTCGTCGACGCCACCCGTTCCAGCCCGGAGGTACGCCTGGGCGCCAGTGTGCGGGGCGCCCTCGCGCTCATCCGCACCGCCAAGACCTACGCGGCCTCCCAGGGCCGCCACTACGTGACCCCCGACGATGTGAAGGCGCTCGCCGAACCCGTGCTCGCGCACCGGCTGCTGCTGGACGCCGAGGCTGAATTCGACGGGGTCAGCGCCTCGAGTGTGATCGGCCGGATTTTGGTCGAAACGCCGCCGCCGCGCAGCGGGGAGGACCAGAGGCCGGATGTCCTCTAGACGAACCCGGCTGCTCCAAGCCGTCACTCCGCTCGGCTGGGGCGTCGCCGGATGCGCGGCGGCACTTCTCGGCGCCGGCTACGGCCTGGGCTGGGCCGAACTCACCGCGATCGGCTGGGCGGCAGCCGTCCTCGTGGTCGGCGCGCTCGCGCACCTGCTCGGCCAGAGCGGCCACCACATCGCGCTGACCCTGCCCGTCGACAGGGTCGTCGCGGGGGAGCGGGTGCCCGGAGCAGTCGACGTGCACAACCCGACCGGCCGGCGTCTGGCCGCCGTGACCGTGCAGGTGCCGGTGGGCGCCGGGGTGGCCGAATTCCCGATGCCGTCCCTGGCCGCCAGAGCCGGCATCAACGAGGTGTTCGTGGTTCCTGCCGAACGCCGGGGCATCATCCCGATCGGGCCCGTGCACACAGTGCGGGCCGATCCGGTGGGGCTGGTGCGGCTGGAGACGGTGCTCGCCCAGCGGATCGACCTCTACGTGCACCCGCGCACCATCGCCATCCCCAGCATGAGCCAGGGCTTCGTGCGCGACCTCGAGGGTCAGCCCACCCGCGACCTCACCGCCAGCGACGTGGCGTTCCACGCGCTGCGCGAGTATCAGAGCGGCGACGAGCGGCGCAGCATCCACTGGAAGAGCACCGCCAAGACCGGCCGGCTCATGGTGCGCCAATACGAGCAGACCCGCCGCAGCCACCTGCTCGTGGCCCTGAGCCTGGCAACGGGCGACTTCGCCGACGACGAGGAATTCGAGCTCGCCGTCAGCGCGGCCGGCTCACTGGGAATCCGGGCGATCCGTGATGCCCGCACGGTATCGGTGCTGGCCAGCTCGCGCCAACTCAGCACGCTCACCCCCACCCGGCTGCTCGATGACCTGAGCGGCGTCGACCTGACGCCAGACGCCGACGGCGTCCGCGCACTGTCCAGGCGGGCCGCCGCCGCGGTCGACGGGCTGTCGGTGGCGTTCCTGCTCTGCGGATCTGCGACACCGTTGGCCGCACTGCGCGCCTCCGCGGCGGGATTCCCGCTCGGAGTCGAAGTGGTCGCCGTCGTCTGCGAGCCGGGGGCCCGCCCGGGCCTCCGCCGGGCCGGCGGACTGAGCCTGCTCACCATCGGCTTCCTCGACGACCTGCAGCACAGCCTGGCCCGGGGGGCCGCCGCATGAGCGGGCGCTTCGTCATCGGCAACACCGTGGCCCTGTTGGCGGCCACCGGTGTGGCCGCCGCCGCCCTGTGGCCGATCTACCAGACCGGCGCCTTCGTGCTGCTCGTCGCCGTCGCCGCGGTGCTCGGCTGCGGCATCGCCATCATCGGCACCGTGTTCCGCTGGCCGGCCTGGCTGGTCGGCCTCACAACCATCGGCGGCTATCTCCTCGTCGGGGTTCCGCTGGCCGTGCCCGGCCGGGCCCTCTACGGGGTGCTGCCGAGCCTCGCCGGGCTCGCCGAGCTGGTGCAGGCCACGGCGCTCGCCTGGAAACAGCTCGTGACCATCGTGCTGCCGGTCGGGTCGTACCAGGCCCTGCTGGTGCCCGCGCTGATCCTCGTGCTCCTGAGCACCGTCACCGGGCTCTCGGTGGCCCTCCGCAGCCGGGCCGCGGAACCGGCCCTGCTGGCGCCGGTGCTGCTGTTCGTGGCCGGCATCGCCCTCGGCCCCAGCCAGGCCACGGCGCCCACCCTGTTGGGCCTCGCACTGTTCGCCGTGCTGGTGCTCTGGCTGCTCTGGCTGAACCTGGAACGCCGCCGGGGACGCCTGCTCGTGTCGGCGACCGCGGCACGGCTGCCGGCGGCCGACCGGCGGATGGGCGCGGCCCGGTCCGTGGTCGTCGCGGCCCTTGGGCTGACGGTGGCGGTCCTGGCCGGCACCGTCGCCGCCGTCGCCCTGCCGCCCACCACGGCCAGGGACGTGCTGCGCACCCGGGTGGTGGCGCCGTTCGACGCCCGCGCCTACCCGAGTCCGCTGTCCGCGTTCCGCAACTACCAGCAACCGGACCTCGCCGACACCGTGCTCTTCGAGGTCGAGGGGCTCCCGGCCGGCGGGCGCATCCGGCTGGCGACTCTCGACGACTACGACGGGGTGGTGTACTCGGTGGGCAGCGCGGCTGCGGCGGGGCCGGACTCCGGCACCTTCACCAGGCTGCCCTACCGGCTCGACCAGAGTGCCGTGCGCGGCGACGAGGTCTCCCTGTCCGTGTTGATCCGGGAGTACGACGGCGTCTGGGTGCCCGGCGTCGGAGCGCTGGAACAGATCGAGTTCACCGGCGCCACCGCGGCCGCCCGCCAGGAGTCGTTCGTGTACAACGACCTCGGTGGCACCGCCGCGGTGGTCACCGGCCTGGAGGAGGGCGACAGCTACACCAGCACCGCCGTGGTGCCCACTCTCGTCGGTGACCTGGCCGATGCCCGGCCCGGCTCCGCGGTCCTCCCGCCCGCCGCGGTGCTGCCCGACGGCCTCGAAGACACCCTGGCCGGTGTCCTGCGGCCGGGCGACACGCCGGGCCAGAGCCTGCAGGCCGTGCTCGACTTCCTGGCCACGACCGGATACGTCAGCCACGGCACCGCCGGGGAACCCGTCAGCCGGTCCGGGCACGGCGTTGACCGCATCGACGAGCTGCTGCAGGATCAGCCGATGCTCGGCGATGCCGAGCAGTACGCCGTCACGGCGGCTCTGATGGCCCGGCAGATCGGCTTTCCGGCGCGGGTGGTGGTGGGCTTCGTGCCCGCCGCGGAGGGCGCTACCGCCTCGGTGACCGGCGCAGACGCCTCGGCGTGGATCGAGGTGCAGACCCAGGCGGACGGTTGGGTGGCGTTGGATCCCAACCCGCCCGTCCGGGAGATCCCGGCACGCCAACCCGACGACCCCGCTCCCATCTCCCGCCCACAGACCGTGCTGCCCCCGCCGGTGCCGGAGACCGCCGAACAACCCGAGCCCAGCCAGCCGGAAAGCCAGACCACCGACCCGCCCGCAGCTGCCGACCCGTTCTGGGCCGTGGTCAAGCTGATCGTGAGCATAGCGGCCTGGTCCCTGCTCGGGATCGGCCTTCTCGCCGCACCGTTGCTCGGCATCGTTGTCGCCAAATGGCGGCGTCGCCGACGGCGCCGTCTGGCCCCCCGGCCGATCGACCGCATCGTGGGGGGCTGGCGGGACTATGCCGACAGCGTGACCGATCACGGCCTGCCCGTGCCGCCCCTGGCGACCCGCACCGAGCTGGCCCGATCCGTCGGCGGAGTGCGTGCGCTCTGGCTGGCCGGGGAGGTGGACCGGGCCGTCTTCGCTCCCGACGGGGCGACGGAGATCGACCCTGACGGCATCTGGGTGTCGGTGCGGGAACTGCAGAACGGCCTGCGGGCCGGACTCAACCGCCGGGACCGCCTGCGCGCTGTCATCTCGGTGCGGTCATTCGGTCGCTACGCTAAGAGAACTGCCGGGCGGGATGGCCGGCGCAGGCGCAGGCTGTGGGGAGCTCGCGAGAGCACGAAGGGACCGGGTCAGTGAACTGCCAAATTTGCGGGGCGCACCTGCCACAAGGCGCAATGTTCTGCGGCGGCTGCGGCAGCTCGACCTCGGCGACCCCCATCACCCGCAAGCGCGCCGACCCCCGCCCCAGCGACACCACCATCATCCAGCCGCTCCCACCCCGCACCACGGTGATCTCGGTGCCATGGTGGCCGGCGGGCACCGGCCCTGCCGACGACCAGCCGGCCGATGCCGGGCCCCCGACCGTGCGCCCCGCCGGCGCTCACGCGGCGGCGCCGGCCGAGAAGCCGGAGCCCGCCCGGTACACCCTGCAGTTCAGCACCGGCGAAACCGTTTCGGTGCGCGGCAGCGGCCTTATCGGCCGCCGCCCGCTGCCCCAGCCGTCGGAACGGTTCGACCACCTGATCCAAATCACCGACCTGGGCATGTCGGTGTCCAAGAGCCACCTCGAATTCGGCCAGCACGACGGCGAGTTCTGGGTCAACGACAGGTTCTCCGGCAACGGCACCGTCGTGCGACGGCCGCCGGCGCCGGCGCTGCGCTGCGAGCCTGGCCGCCGGTATCTGGTGGGCCGAGGTGCCAGGGTCGAGATCGGCGACCAGTTCTTCATGGTGCTCTAAGACCCCGCCCCTCCTCCACACCCCGGTCGGTTCCCGCGTTCTGCACCGGCACCGCCGCACCGGTCGCCCAAGCCGGCCGTTCGGGTGTGCTGGAGACATGACCGTCGCCCCCGAGCCGCCCACCATCGACCCGATCCGGCTGCCGACCCCGCCCGTGCCACCGGGCCGCCCCGGCTTTCCCCTCATCGCCTGCGCGGCACCCCTGATCGCCGCCGGACTGATCTGGGCGATCACCGGGTCGGCGCTGGTGCTCGTCTTCGCTGTCCTCAGCCCCATCATCGCCGTCGCGGGACTCGTCGACGGGCGCCGGACCGGATCTCGGCAACGCCGCAGGGACGCCGCCGGCTACGCGGCCCGAATGGCCGAGGCGGAGGACACCGTCGACCAGAGCCTCTCCCGGCTGCGGCGCGAGGCCTGGCGTGCCGCACCCGCGGCGCACCGGATGCTCAGCGACGCCCACGACCCGACCCGCTGGGCCGATCCGGCGACGGCCGCTCTGGTGCTCGGGGCCGGACCGGTCCCCAGCGGCCTGCGCCTGGAGGGCGGTGACAGCACCGAGCAGCGCGAGGTGCGGGCCAGGGCGACGGTCCTGACCGGCGCCCCCATCATGGTGGACCCGGCCGGCGGCATCGGGCTGGTCGGACCCGGCCTGGTGGTCAGATCGCTGGCCCGCAGCCTGGTGGTGCAACTGGTCGGCCAGCTCAGCCCCCGTGCCCTGGGTATCCGGATTCCGGTCGGCGACGACTGGGCCTGGGCCGCCGGCCTCCCGCACCGGTCGGCGGTGTCCCCGGCGCGGTGGCTCACGATCACCGGGGGCACGCCGGTCGGCCAGGCCAGGCCCGGTCTGTCCAGCCCGTTCGGGGGTTCCGACAGCGATTTCCGAATCGCGCTCGCCGAAAACGGCGCCGCTCTCCCGCCAGGGTGCGCGACCATCGTGCGGGTGGACGGGGCGAGCGATGCAGAAGTCGTGCGGTTGGGCGGGAGTCCGGCCGCCCTGCACTTCGTGCCGCACCTGGTGGCTGAACAGCAGACCGCCGGATTCGGTGCGATGCTGCGCCGTGCGGCCGAGGCGGCCGGCCTGGCCGATGCGAGGGACGCGCTGCCGGAGACCGTCGCCTTCGCACCGCTCTGTTCCCAGTGGGCGACTGATCCCGATGGGGGAGCCGACCACCCCCTCGATTCGCCGGCCGGCCTCGCCTGCGTCATCGGGGTGGGGGAACGCGGACCTCTGAGCGTGGACCTCGTGGCCGATGGGCCGCACGCCCTCGTGGGCGGCACGACGGGCAGCGGCAAGAGCGAACTCCTGGTGACCTGGGTGGCAGCGCTGGCCGCCCGGTATCCGCCGAGCCAGGTCACCTTCCTGCTCGTCGACTTCAAGGGTGGGGCGGCATTCGACTCCGTACGGGAGCTGCCGCACTGCGTGGGGCTGATCACCGACCTCGACGACCGCGAGGCACTCAGGGCCCTGGCCAGCCTCGCCGCTGAGCTGCGGCACCGAGAACGGGTGCTCCGTGATGCCGGCGGCCGTGACATCACCGACCCGCAGAGCGCCGGGCGTCTGCCGCGCCTGATCATCGTGATCGACGAATTCGCCACCATGCTGGATGCCTTTCCCACGCTGCACGCCCAGTTCGTGGACATCGCCGCTCGGGGCCGGTCACTGGGCGTGCACCTGGTGCTGTGCACGCAGCGACCCGCCGGCGTGGTGCGTGACGCCCTACTGGCCAATTGCAGTCTGCGGCTCTCGCTACGGGTGAACAACGCCGCCGACAGCCTGGCCGTGATCGGGTCGGATGCCGCCGCCCGGATCGACACCGGCCGGCCGGGCCGGTGCGTGGTGCGCCGCGGGTCGGCGGCCGCGCAAACCTGCCAGGTGGCCACAACGACCCACACCGATATCCAGGCGGTCCTGAACGGGGTACCGGCATCCGCAGACCCGCCGCGGCGGCCCTGGCTGGACCCGCTCCCTCGGCTGGTCACGTCGGCCCAGGTCGCCGCGATCGCCGCCGAGGGCCCGCCGCCGCCGTTCGTGCTGGGACTGACCGATGAGCCGGAGCTGCAGCGCTACACAGTGGCCGGGTACGACCCACCGGCCGACGGTCACCTGCTGGTGGTGGGCGGTGCGGGAACGGGCAAGTCGACACTGCTGGCCGCGATCGCCGCCCAGGCCCCGCATCGGGTCGACCTCATCCCGGCCGATGTCGAGGCCACCTGGGACGCCCTGGTGCGGGCGCGAGCCGTACTGGACGGCCAGGCCGGCCCGGCACCGGCGGGTGGCCGGCGACACGACGTCGGGCCGGAAAGCCGGCTGCTGCTCTTCGACGACATCGACGCCGTGCTCGCCCGCTGGGGTGAGGAACACCGTGCCGCGGCCGTCGACCTGCTCACCGGACTCCTGCGTGACGGCGGCCAGGGCGGGCTGCACCTGGTGGTCACCGGGCAACGGCTCACCGGGGCGCTTCAGGCCCTGCCCGCCCTGTGCCAGAGCCGCCTGGTGCTGCGACTGCCCAGCGTGTACGAGCACCAGGCCGTGGGAGAACCGGCAGCGAACTACGACGAGACCGTGCCGCCAGGGGGCGGGCGCTGGCGGGGTGCGCGCATCCAGCTGATGCAGGCCGAGCCCGCCGGGCACGGTTACGAGCCCGCCGTCGTCCCGTCCGCGCTGGACGACACCAGCGCGTCTACCCGGGTGCTGCTCGTAGTCGCCGGGTCCGCCGCACGAACCGCCGCAGCCATCCGGGCTGCCGCTTCGCCTGCCTTCCCGCACATCGTGCTGCTCGGTGGGCACCCGTCGGTCGGTGCCCGGGACGATCGCCTGGTGGTCTCCGACGTCGCCGCCGGCACCGTTCTGGTGGGTGACGCAGACACCTGGCAGGCGCACTGGTCGCTGCTGACCGGGCTGCGCGGAGTGGCTCCGCTGGTCTTCGACGGCGCCAGCTTGGCCGACTTCCGCCTGCTGACCCGCCGGCGAGACCTTCCGCCCCCGCTGGCTCCGGCCGGTTCGCGGGGCTGGCTGCTGCACCCTGACGGCACCGTGCACAGGGTCACGGTGCCGTAGGCAGGGGCCGGCAGCTCCCTAGGCGAGCACCTCGGCGAGGGGCCGGAACGGCAGCGCGTGTGCCGCGGCGACCGGCGCGTTCGTCAGAACACCGGCGTGGGTGTTCAATCCCAGGGCCAGCGCCGCGTCGACGCGAAGAGCCTCGAGCCAGCCCAGGTTCGCGATCGCCCGCACGTAGGGCAGGGTGGCATTGGTAAGGGCGTAGGTTGACGTGCTCGGCACCGCCCCCGGCATGTTGGCCACGCAGTAGAACAGCGACCCGTGCACGGTGAAGGTGGGCTCGGTGTGTGTGGTGGCGTGGGTGTCGGCGAAGCAGCCGCCCTGGTCGACGGCGATGTCCACAAGAACGCTGCCCGGCTTCATCCGCGACACCAGCTCGTTGCTGACCAGTTTGGGCGCCTTGGCGCCCGGGATCAGCACGGACCCGATCACCAGGTCGGACTGCACGAGCGCCGTGTCGATCTCGAACGCGTTCGACGCGATGGTCTTCACCCGCCCGTAGTACAGGGCATCCAGTTCGCGGAGACGGAAGAGGTTGGTGTCCAAAACCGTGACCTCGGCACCCAGGCCGATCGCCACCTGCATGGCGGCGGTTCCGGCGACCCCGCCGCCGAGAATCGTGACCCTGGCCGGGTGAGTGCCCGGCACACCCGGCACGAGCAGGCCGGGCCCGCCGTTGGGCTTGAGCATGGCGTTCGCGCCGACAATCGGAGCCAGCCGGCCGGCGACCTCGCTCATGGGCGCCAACAGGGGCAGTGCACGGCTGGGCAGCTGCACGGTCTCGTAGGCGATGCCGGTGACCCCGGCGGTCAGGAGCGCCTGTGTGAGGCCGGCCTCCGCGGCCAGGTGCAGGTAGGTGAAGAGCACGAGGTCGGGTCTGAAGTAGCCGTACTCGCTGGGCACGGGCTCCTTCACCTTGAGCAGCAACTCGGCCCCGGCCCAGGTGGATGCGGCGTCAGGCATGATCGTGGCTCCGGCGGAGCGGTACTGCGCGTCTGTGATCGATGAGCCGACGCCCGCACCGGTCTCCACGAGCACCTCGTGCCCGTGGAGCACCAGGTCGTGCACGCCGGCCGGGGTGATCGCGACCCTGAACTCGTTGTTTTTGATCTCGCGGGGGACTGCAACTCGCATGACGCTCCTGAGCCTGGTGGGGACAGTCTGGTGGGGGCCAGCCTGGGAGCAGCCTACTGTGGCTGGATCGTCGATTCCGAACGCAACGACCGGGCGACAGCGACGAAATCGGTTGAAAATTGCAGGAATGTTAACGTTTTGATCATTTTATGGCGCGTTCGGTGTCGACTGTGCCACTATCGGTCCACTCGTCACGCAGCGGGCCGGGGCGTTCCCGACGCCTTTCGAAGCCGCTGAAGAATGCAAGGAGACCGCCCATGTCGCCCAGGCCGATGCCCGCAGACCCGATGATCCAGCAGCTCGTCCGCCAGGCCAGGCAGGCCCAGCTGGGCCGGCGCGCCCTCCTCACCGGCGCGGGGGCAGGAGCGGCGGCGCTGGCGCTCGCCGCGTGTTCGACCGGCAGTGCGGCGCAACCGACAGCCGCGGCCGACGCGTCCGAGAGTGAGAAGACGCTGCGTTGGGACAACTGGGCGCTGTACATCGACGTGGACGACGCCGGGGACTACCCGACCCTGGCTGCCTTCACCGCCGAGACCGGCATCACGGTGAACTACACCGAAGCCGTGGATGACAACAACACCTACTACGGCAAGGTCAAAGACCAACTCGCCCTCGGCAAGGACATCGGCGCCGACACCGTCTGCCTGACCGACTGGATGGTCGGCCGGCTCGCCAGGTTCGGCTACCTGCAGGAACTCGACCACGCGAACATCCCCAACCTGACCAACCTGCTGCCCACCCTCAAGGACGTGGACTTCGACCCCGGCCGAGCGCTGTCGGTGCCGTGGCAGGGCGGCTTCGCGGGCATCTGCTGGAACAAGGAGAAGCTCCCCGGCGGCATCGGCTCCGTAGAGGAGTTGTGGAACACTCCCGAGCTCAAGGGTCGTGTCGGCGTGCTCTCCGAGATGCGCGACACCATGGGCCTGATCATGCTCGATGCGGGCGTCGACATCGCCGGTGACTGGGGCGACGACGAGTTCACCGCCGCGATCGAGGTGCTCAAGAAGCAGGTCAGCGACGGCCAGGTGCGCAACATCAAGGGCAACTCCTATAAGGAAGACCTCGTCAACGGCGACAGCCTCGCGGCCATCGTGTGGTCGGGCGACATCGTGCAACTCAATGCCGAGAACGGCGACAAGTGGGGCTTCGTGGTGCCGGAGAAGGGCGGCACCATCTGGAACGACAACTTCGTGGTGCCGATCGGTTCAGCGCACAAGACCAACGCCGAAGCCCTGATCAACTACTACTACGACCCCGCCGTCGCCGCCGAGGTCGCCGCGTACGTGAACTACATCACTCCCGTCGCCGGTGCCAGGGAGGCGGCCATGGAGATCGACCCCGAGCTCGCCGAGAACCCGCTGATCTTCCCCGACGACACCACCCTCGCCAAGGCCAAAGTGTTCCGCACCCTCACCGGCGCCGAGGAACAAACCTACGGCGCACAGTTCCAGAGCATCCTGCTGGGAGCCTGAACCGTGCCCAGCGGCGCGTTCGCCGACCGGGGTGCCGACCTCGAGCTGGTCGGCATCCAGAAACGCTTCCCCGGTTTCACCGCCATCGAACACCTGGACCTCGTCATTCCCGCCGGCTCGTTCTTCGCCCTGCTCGGCCCGTCGGGCTGCGGCAAGACCACGACTCTGCGCCTGGTGGCCGGACTGGAAGATCCCACCGGCGGCCGCATCCTGATCGGCGGAACTGACGTCACCGCCCAAAAGGCCTACCAGCGGCCGGTGAACACCGTCTTCCAGAGTTACGCGCTCTTCCCGCACATGACGGTGCTCGAAAACGTGGCCTTCGGGCTGCGGCGGCGGAAGATCACGGATGCCCTCGGAAAGGCCCATGAGGCGCTCCGGCTGGTCGAGCTGGACCACCTGGCCGCGCGCAAGCCCGTGCAGCTCTCCGGCGGCCAGCAGCAGCGGGTGGCGCTGGCCCGGGCGATCGTGAATCGGCCCGCGCTGCTGTTGCTCGACGAGCCCCTCGGTGCGCTCGACCTCAAGCTGCGCCGGCAGATGCAACTTGAGCTCAAGACCATTCAGGAGGAGGTCGGTCTCACCTTCCTGCACGTCACGCACGACCAGGAGGAGGCCATGACCATGGCCGACACCATCGCGGTGATGAACAAGGGCCGGATCGAGCAGCTGGGCGCGCCTGAGCAGCTCTACGAGCTGCCCCGGACCGCTTTCGTGGCGAACTTCCTCGGCCAGTCCAACCTCTTCACCGGGCCCGTGGTGGGGGAGACCAGCACGTCCATCGCCGTCGATGTCGCCGGTCGCAGCATCGTGGTGCCCAAGACCCGCTCGCACCGGCACGCCGGCGACGTCACCATCGGGGTGCGCCCGGAGAAACTCACCCTGCACCGGGACAAACCGGTCCGCGACTCCGGCCACAACGTGATGGGCCCCGGCCGGGTGACGGATGTGTCCTTCACCGGTGTGAGCACCCAATACCTTGTGAGCGTGCCCGGCGTCGGTGTCCTCATCGTCTTCGAACAGAACCGTTCTTTCGGGCCTGTCGAGGGCGAAGGGGACGAGGTCTGGGTGACCTGGAACGTCGAGCACGGCTTCGGCCTCGACGACGACCCCGTCGTGCCGGACCCCAGGTTCGTCGCCGACACCAGCACCAAGAGCATCGCCGCACAGCGTCGCGCCGCTCTCGTCACGGAGCTCGAGGAGGCCTAGATGGCCTTCGCCGCGTTCGCCAGCACCGCCGCCGTGCCCACGGATGCACCGCCGCGCCGCCGCAGCCCGGTGGCGTTGCTCCTGCTGCTGCCGGGCATCCTCTATCTGGTGTTGTTCTTCCTGGCTCCGCTGGTGTCGCTGATCCTCACTTCGCTGCAGGCGCCGAGCGAGTTCGGTGACATCGGCATGTACAGCTACGCGTTCCGCTGGGAGAACTACGTCGAGGTGATCGGCCAGTACTGGCCGCACATCCTGCGCTCGTTCGGCTACGCGCTCGTAGCCACGGTCCTGGCGCTGCTGTTCAGCTATCCGCTGGCGTACTTCATCGGCGTCACCGCCCGGCGTTGGCCGCTGCTGCAGAGCCTGATGCTGGTGCTCGTGATCGCACCGTTCTTCATCAGCTTCCTGCTGCGCACGCTGGCCTGGAAGCAGCTGCTCTCCGACGAATCGTTCCTCGTCACCTCGCTGAAGGCCGTCTCGCTGCTGGCCCCGGACGCCCATCTCACCGGCACCGCGTTCTCGGTGATCTTCGGCCTGACCTACAACTTCATCCCGTTCATGACCCTGCCGCTCTACACCACCCTGGAGCGGCTGGACCTGCGCTACCTCGAGGCCGGCAACGACCTGTACGCCAGCGGGTTCCACACCTTCCGCACCGTCACCATCCCGCTGTCGATGCCCGGCATCGTGGCGGGCACCCTGCTCACCTTCATTCCCGCCGCCGGTGACTACATCAATGCCAGCCGCGACTTCCTCGGCGGGGCGGACACCCAGATGATCGGCAATGTGATCGAGGCGAACTTCCTGGTGCTGCTGAACTATCCCGCGGCGGCATCTCTGTCGATCATCCTGATGACCGTGATCCTCGTGATCGTGGGCGTCTACGTGAAGCGAAGCGGAACCGAGGAGCTCCTGTGAGTCGTCTCTCGCTCGGCAAGTGGCTGCTGCCGCTGTACACGGCGCTCGCGCTGATCTTCCTGATGGTGCCGATCGTGTACACCTTCATCTTTTCGTTCAACGACTCACTGAAGTCCAACATCACCTGGCGCGGCTTCACCCTCGACAAATGGCTGAACGTCTGTGCGGTGCAGAACGGCGCCGTGTGCCAGGCCTTCGGGAACAGCCTGATCATCGGTCTGGCCGCCACGCTGATCGCCACGACCCTCGGCACCATGATCGCGATCGCCCTGGTGCGCTACCGGTTCAGGTTCCGCTCCGGCACCAGCCTGTTGCTGTTCCTGCCGATGGCGACCCCCGAGGTGGTGCTCGGTGCCGGGCTGGCCGCGCAGTTCCTCTCGCTCGGCGTGCCCAAGGACATGCTCACGATCATCCTGGCGCACACGATGTTCTGCATCAGCTTCGTCGTCGTGACGGTGAAGGCCCGCGTCGCCGGCCTGGACCCCGCGCTCGAGGAGGCCGGCCGGGACCTCTACGGCTCGCCAGGCCAGGTGTTCGCCCGGATCACCTTCCCGCTGCTGCTGCCGGGCATCCTCGCCGCCGCGCTACTGTCGTTCGCGCTGAGCTTCGACGACTTCATCATCACCAACTTCAACTCCGGGGCCGTGACCACCTTCCCGAAGTACATCTACATCTCGGCGTCACGGGGCATCCCGGCGGAGGCCAACGTGATCGCGTCTGCGGTGTTCATCCTGGCCCTGGTGATCGTCGTGACCGCGCAGGTGTCCGCCGCAGCCCGGGCCAAGCGCCAGGCCCGCCTCGGCTAGCCGGACCTGTCGCCGGGTGGTGGCGGCGAGGCATCCGGTGGCGGCCCGTCGCCGTCGGTGGCCGGCCGGGTGAACGGCACCGAGCCGAGCACCTCCGACGAGGTGCGCACCGGCCCGAGGGTGCGCTGACGCAACGGGTCGCGGCGCAGGTCGACATACAGCGATACGCACAGGCCCACGATGATCACCACGAACGGGCTCGCCGCCAGGATCGTGAAGGTCTGCAGAGCGCCCAGCCCGCCCACGAACAACAGCACCGCGGCGACGGCGCCGGTGAGCACCGCCCAGAAGATCACCAGGGGCTTCCAGGGATCCTTGCGGCCGCGGCTCGAGAGCGTCCCGAGCACGAGGGCGCCGGCATCCGCCCCGCTGACGAAGAACACCGCGGTGAGCACCATCACCACCAGGGCCGATCCGATGAAGAACGGGTATTGTTGCAGTGCCGCGAAGAACCCCGCCGCCTCGCTGCCGGTGCCGGCGATGTCGACACCGTTGAGTTGCAAGTGCAGCCCGGCCCCGCCGAAGACCACGAACCAGAGGATACTGACCGCCGTCGGCACCAGGAGCACGCCGAGAACGAACTCGCGAATGGTGCGGCCGCGGGAGATCCGGGCGATGAACGTGCCCACGAACGGAGTCCAGGAGATCCACCAGGCCCAGTAGAAGATCGTCCAACTGGCCAGCCAGTCGCTGCCGCCGAACACCGCCGAGTGGAAGCTCATGGGAACAAGGTCGGACAGGTACGCCCCGATGGCCGACGGCAGCAGATTCAGGATGAACACGGTCGGTCCGACCACGAAGACGAACAGCACGAGCACGGCGGAGAGCACCATGTTCGTGTTGCTGAGCCATTTGATGCCCTTCGCGAGACCGCTCGCGGCGGAGAACACCACGCCGACGGTCAGCACACAGATGATGATGATGGGCAGGGCGGTGCCCGGGTCGTCGGAGAACGTGCCGGTGCTCAGCAACGAGATCCCGGCGGCAATCTGCAGGGCCCCGAGACCGAGCGAGGTCGCCGACCCGAATTTGGTGCAGATGATCGCCAGGATGTCGATCGGCTTGCCCCAGCCCTTGGTCTCGATCCGCTCCTTGCCGAAAATGGCCTGGAACGGGGCGCTCATCAGGTTGCCGCGGCCCATCCGGTAGGTCGAGTACGCCAGGGCCAGGCCCACCACCGAGTAAATGGCCCACGGGTGCAGTCCCCAGTGGAAGAAGGTATACGCCATGGCCGCGTTGGCGGCATCCGGGCTGTTCGGTGCCGCGTCGACGAAGGGCGGCGGCGACTCCAGATGGGTGACCGGTTCGAAGACGCCGTAGAACATCAGGCCGATCCCCATGCCGGCGCTGAACATCATCGACACCCAGGACAGCGTCGAGAACTCGGTGCCCTGCCCTTCCCGTGAGAGCGGAATGCTGCCGTACCGGCCGAAGGCCAGCACCAGCGCGAAGATGACGAAGCCCGACGCCCCGAGAATGAACAGCCAGCCCAGGTTGCCGGTGACCCAGCCCAGAGCGGATGCGGCGGCGTCGCCCACGGCCTGGGTGAACAGCACCCCGAGCAGGCAGACCACCACGATGATGCCGGCGGAGACGCCGAAGACGGTTTTGTCGACGGTGGCCCAGCCCGTGCGGGCGGGTTCGCTGACCGCGTCGCCGAGCGCGGCCTCGATGCTGTCGTCTGAAGGGTCCTTGGACATGTCCCTCCTCGCTGATCGAACACTCGTCGATCGATGCTCGGTGCGAACAGGTCAGAGAAGCGGAAAAATCCTGCTCGCGACGTCCCTCAACGCTACGCGGATGCGGGGGACATTACTATAGTTGCCGCTATGGCTGATCTCGATGATGTCGAAACTGCCGGACCGGCGCTGTACACCGGGAGGGGGGACTCCGGGCGCACCACCTTCGGGCGGCACGGCGACGTCGCGAAGACCGACGTGCGCGTCGCCGCCTACGAAGACTGCGATGAGGCCAACGCTGCCGTGAGCGTGGTGATGGCGGTGGGCAACCTGCCGATCGAGGTGACGTCGACCCTCGCCAGCGTGCAGAACGACCTGTTCGATCTGGTCGCCGACCTCGCCGTACCGCTGGACGACCCCCGTGCCGTGAGTGCACGCATCAGCGAATCGCACCTGACCCGCCTCGAACGCGCCGTCGACCATTTCGAGCGGCAGGCCACCGATCTCAGCGGCTTCGTGCTTCCCGGCGGCACCGTCGCCGCGTCGCTGCTCTATCAGGCGCGGGCCGTCGTGCGCCGCGCCGAACGCTCGGTTTGGGCCGCCGTGGACGCGCACCCCACGACGGTCAACCCGCTGTGCGCGCGCTATCTGAACCGGCTATCGACCCTGATGTTCGTGCTGGCCAGGGGTGCGAACGCCGAGCACGGTGACGTGCAGTGGGTGCCGGGGGCGTCGTCGCTGGCGATGGAGCAGGAGGCCGACGCGAGCGAGCGTCCCTAGACGTAGCTGGCGCGGATCTGGCCGATCGGCTGGCCACCACCGTGCACGGCGACCTTCAGTTCGGGGATGATCGCGTCGATGTCGGCCCGCGGCACCGCGCCGGCATCCGCCAGCAGGCTCAGCGCCACGACGGTGGCCGCGCGCAGGTTGCCGTCGAGGATCTTCAACGCCACCGTCGTGCCGTTCTCGGCCGAGGCCACCATGATGCCCTCCGCCCCGCCCTTGACGAACAGACCCAGGCGCTCGATCGCGATCGAGTCCGGCAGGCCGGGTCCGGCGATCACCCAACCGTTTTCCCGTACCGCCTCGGCCAGGAACCCGGCCTCACGGTAGATGGCGAACGGTGAGCTGGACTTCGACGTGGCGATACGGGCGATGCCGCGGGCCAGGGCCGTCAACGACAGCGCGTGCACCGGGGCGCCGCAGCCGTCGACGCCGGTCGCGGCCGGACGCTCGCCGGTGAACCGCTCGACGACGTCGAGAATGCGCTTCTGCAGTGGATGCTCGACGTCCAGGTACCCGGTGACCGGCCAGTGATTCTGCACACAGGCCACGAGCATCGCCGCGTGCTTGCCCGAGCAGTCCGAGTAGATCGGGGCGGGGCCGGCGCCCTGGCGCACCAGGGAGTCGCGGGTACCCGAGTCGCCCGGCCAGGTGGGCGTGCAACCGAGGTCGGCCTCCGAGAGACCCGCGCGGGCCAACAGGCCCCGCACCAGGTCGGTGTGCTTCTGGGTGCCGGAGTGGCTGGACGTTGCGATCGCGGCATCCTCACCGCGCAGCACCACGCCGCTGGCCATCACCGCGATGGCCTGGAACGGCTTCATCGACGAGCGCGGGAACACCGGGGCGTTGACGTCGCCAAGGGCGCGGAGCACGGCGCCGTCAGTGCCGAGCACGACGGCGGCGCCCGCGTGGCGGGACTCGATGAAGCCGGAGCGTTCCACGACGGCCAGTTCGACGGCGTCGATCACTTCGATGGTGCCTGAGGTGGAGGGCGCTGCGGCACCGAAGGCGGCAGGAGAGGTCGACGTCGTCACGATTACAGCGTCGCCATCGCGTCGTCGATGACCGACAGGGCGTCGGCCAGCAGGGCATCCGTCACGGCCAGGCTGGGCAGGAACCGCAGCACGTTGCCGTAGGTGCCTGCCGTGAGCAGCAGCACGCCGTGCTGCGCCGCGTAGGCGGCGATCGCGGTGACCGCGGCGGCGTTGGGTGCCTTGGTCGTGGTCTGGGTGCCGGGCTGCACGAGCTCGATGGCGATCATGGCGCCACGGCCGCGGATGTCGCCGATGATGTCGTGCTTGTCGGCCAAGGCGGTCAGGCCGGCGCGGAGGGTCTTCTCGATGCGCTGGCCCTCGGCGAGGAGGTTGTTGTTCTCGATCGCCTCGAATACCGCGATCGCGGCGGCGCAGGCGACGGGGTTGCCGCCGAAGGTGCCGCCGAGCCCGCCGGGCTGCGACGCGTCGAGGATCTCGGCCCGGCCGGTCACGGCGGCCAGGGGCATGCCGCCGGCGATGCCCTTGGCGATCAGCACCAGGTCGGGCTCCCAGCCGAAGTGCTCACTGGCGAAGTAGGCGCCGGTGCGAGCCATGCCGCTCTGGATCTCGTCGGCGATCATCACGACGCCGTTTGCAGTGCACCACTCCTGCAGCAGCGGCAGGTAACCCTCGGCGGGAACCATGAAGCCACCCTCACCCTGGATGGGTTCCACGACCAGGCAGGCCAAGTCGCTGGCGCCGATGACCTTCTCCAGGTACGCGATGGTGCGGGCGGCGGCTTCGGCGCCGCTGAGGCCGTCGTGATACGGGTACGAACTGGGGGCGTGGTAGACGTCGCCGGCCAGCGGGCCGTAGCCGGTGGCGTACGGGGCGGCCTTGTAGTTCATCGCCATGGTGAGCACGGTACGGCCGTGGTACGCGTGGTCGAGCACGGCCACGGCGCGGCGGCCGGTGTACTTGCGGGCGATCTTCACGCCGTTCTCCACGGCTTCGGCGCCCGAGTTGATCAGCACGGTCTTCTTGGCGAAGCTGCCGGGGGTGTGCGCGGCGAGCAGCTCGGCGACGCGCACGTACTCTTCGTACGGCGTGATGGTGAACAGGGTGTGCACGAAGTCGTTCAGCTGGCCGGTCGCGGCGGCGACGACGCTGGTCTCCGAGTGGCCGACCGTGGTCACGCCGATGCCGGCGCCCAGGTCGATGAACTGGTTGTCGTCGAGGTCGACGATGATCGCGCCACTGGCCTTCTTGATGTAGACCGGCAGAGCGGAGCTGACGCCGGTGGAAACCGCGGCGAGGCGTCGCTGGTGCATCTCCGTGGATCGCGGGCCGGGGATGGCCGTCACGATCTTGCGTTCCTGGGTCACCGTGTAGACCGGGGACGAGGGGGTGGATGCGGCAGCGGAATCAGTCAGCGTGTCAGTCATGATCGCGCCAGTTTACCGCCCGCACCGGCGAGCAGCCGGGCCATTCCCTGCGAGAATTACCAGTAAGCGTGAAACCCGAAGGAGACGCCATGATCGGTGTACATCACTATGCCGTGCAGATCCACTGGACGGGCAACCGCGGCACCGGCACCAGCAGCTATCGGGCGTACGGCCGCGACCACGTTCTCACCTCGTCGGGCAAGGAATCGATCGCCGGCTCGGCCGACCGCACCTTCCACGGCGATGCCGACCGGTGGAACCCCGAGGAGCTGCTGCTGGGAGCGCTCAGCCAGTGCCACCTGCTCTCCTACCTGCACGTGGCCGCCAGACACGGGGTGGTCGTGGTCGGCTATTCCGACGACGCCATCGGCACCATGGCGCAGACGGCGGATGGCGGTGGCCACTTCACCGCTGCCACCCTGCGTCCCCGGGTCACCATCGCCGACCCGGACCAGGCGGAGCTGGCTCAATCCCTGCACTCCGAGGCGTCCAAGGCCTGCTTCATCGCGGCGTCGGTCAATTTCCCGGTCGGTCACGAACCAATCACCATCATCGCCGAGCCGGCCTCGCTGCTCTAAGCCCGCCCACCTAAACCGCGAAAGCGGCCCTGTGGTTGCCTCCGCACAGCGGAGGTGACCATCGGACCGCTTTCGCGAGGTGCGGCGCTTACTTCTGGGTGGCCGCGAACAGGGTGAGGGCCTCTTCGAGCACCGAGGCGGCGTCGTCGATGAGGGCCTCGGAGATGACCACTGACGGCATGATCCGCAGCACAGAGTCCCAGCTGCCGGCATCCAGCACAATGACGCCGTTCGTGGTGGCGTGCTTGAGCACGAACGCGAGAGCCTCGGGGAACGGCTTCTTGGTGCCGGGGTGCACAAGCTCAACGCCGAACATGGCGCCCTTGCCGCGCACATCGCCGACGATGTCGAATTTGCCTGCCCAGTCGCCGATGCGGGCCCAGAGGGCCTTCTCCACGCGCTTGGCCTCGTCGAGCAGGTTGTCGCGCTCGATGATGTCGAACACCGCCAGGGCCGCCGCGGTCGAAACCGGGTTGCCGCCGAAGGTGCCGCCGATGCCGCCGGGCTGCACGGCATCCATGATCTCGGCGCGGCCGGTGACGGCGGCGAGCGGGAATCCGCCGGCGATGCCCTTGGCCGTGGTGACCAGGTCGGGGACGACGCCGTGGTGCTCGATGGCGTACCAGGTGCCGGTGCGGGCGATGCCGGCCTGGATCTCGTCGGAGACGAAGACGATGCCGTTCTCGGTGCAGAACTCGCTCAGACGCTTGAAGTAGCCGGGGGCGGGGATGACGATGCCACCGTCGCCCTGAATGGGCTCGACGAAGAACGCCGCGATCTCCGACGCACCGATGTGGGTCTGGATGTAGTCGATGGTCTTCTCGGCCGCTTCTTCGCCGGACAGGCCGTCCTGGTAGGGGTAGCTGGTGGGCACGCTGTAAATCTCACCGGGGAACGGGCCCATGCCCACGCGCTCCGGCCACGGACGGTAGGTCATCGCCATGGTGAGGTTGGTGCGGCCGTGGAACGCGTGGTCCAGGCTCACGATGGCGCGGCGGCCGGTGTACTTGCGGGCGATCTTCACCGCGTTCTCTACGGCTTCGGCTCCGGTGTTGACCAGGATCGAGTGCTTCTCGAAGTCACCGGGGGTGATCTCGGCGAGCTTCTCGGCGACGCGCACGTAGTTCTCGTACGGGGTGACGGTGAAGAGGGTGTGGGTGAGCTTGCCGGCCTGCGCGGCGGCGGCCGCGGCGACCTCCGGGTTGGCGTGGCCGATCGTGGTCACGCCGATGCCGCAACCCAGGTCGATGATCTGGTTGCCGTCCACGTCCACCAGGATCGCTCCCGCGCCGTGGTCCATGTAGATGTTGGCGAGGGTGCCGGCACCACGAGACACGGCGCGAACGCGTCGTTCCTGCAGCGCGATTGACCGTGGGCCCGGAAGGGCGGTGACGAGCTTGCGCTCCTGGCTGACCGAGAAGGAAGAAGACATGCCCCCAGTTTACGGACGTCGGCTGGGTGGGTGCCCCGTACCGCCGCGGCAGCTGGGCATTCGTGCACGGAGTCTGCAACGGCCCCTAGGCAGCGGGCACTTCGATGTCTATTGCTGACGATGAGTACGCCGATCCGCCCGAACCGTGAGGTTACGCTCCACCCTCGTCGTCGTTGCGCAAAGAACGGATCATGCTCTGCAGGATGTTGTGCGCATCGGACTGCTCTTCCGGCGTCATGCCGCCCAGCATCCTGACCTCGACGGAACGAACCATAGCGGTCGCCTTCTCGAGGCTTCGTCGACCGCGTGGCGTGAGCTGTGCGGGAAGAACTTTCCCAACTCGAGCCTCCGCCGGGCGGGACACGTAGCCGTCTCGTTCCAGAGCCTGCAGCAGCACATTCATCGATTGCCGTGTCACGAACGCTCCTCGCGCGAGCTCGGAGTTGGACAGGCCAGGGCGCTGTGAGAGTAATTCGAGGCAGGAGTAGTGCGTCACGGTCATCCCGAGCGGGCGCAGTACTGCTTCCATGGCGGCGCGGAGGGCGCTCGACGCCTCTTTCAGCAGGTAGCCCAGTGACGTCTCCAGGTCGATTCCGTCTTGACTCATGTCAGTATTTTGACATACAATGTCCGTGTCAGCTAACTGACACAAATGCAACAGAAAGAAGCATCTCCATGCCTGTCACCGGCCCTGACTTCATCTCCCTCCAAGCTCGCGATCTCGCCGCTTCGCAGGCGTTCTACGAGCAGTACCTCGGCTTGGTCCGCTCGCTGGCGGGCCCGCCTCACGCCGTTGTTTTTGAAACGACCCCGATTGCGTTTGCGCTGCGAGACCTCGTTCCCGGCACCGACCTCGCGTCAGTTGCCCAGCCCGGCATCGGCGCCGCGATCTGGCTCCACGCGACCGACGTCCAGGCCATCCACGACGCTCTCGTCGCCGACGGCCACACGATCGTCTCGGCCCCGATCGACGGCCCATTCGGTCGAACGTTCACCTTCTCCGACCCCGACGGCTACCAGGTCACCCTCCACGACCGAACCTGAGGCACCGAACGCCGCCGCCCGGCTGGGCGACCTTTCCACGACGCTGAGAGACGCTTCGTCCCCTGCGCGTTCGTCGAGGCGGTGCCCTTGCTCGAGGGAACGGCCCCATGCTGTACCCGCCAGGATGAGTGCGATACCGAAGTATCCAGGGAGGGTCACGGTGTCACGAGCGATCGCAACTCCGACGATTGCCGCCCAGATCGGCTCGGTTCCGAGGAGGAGGCTCACTCTGGATGGCGAGGTGCGCCGGACCGCCCAGGTTTGTACCAGGAACGCGAAGACTGTGCAGGCGAGAACGAGGTAGAGGAACAGGACTGCGCGCGCGGTGTCGAGGTTGGCCAGGAAATGCGGGATCGAGTCGCCGTAGAACAGAGACGCCGCCGAGAACAGTGTCGCGCAGGTGGCCAGTTGGACCGTCGTGAGGTGAAGCGAATTCATCGGCTTGGTGCCGGTGAGTGTGAACATCGAGGTGACGTGGATGGCGCGAATGATCGCGGCGACGAGGATGAGCAGGTCGCCGAGGCTCGGCGTGTGGAACGCGCCATTGCTGGCGAGCAAGGCGACTCCACCGATCGCGATCGTGGCGGCAAGGAAGAACCTGCCGGGCAGTTGGCGGCCGGAAACCGCGGAATCCAGAATCGGGGTGAACACAATCGTGAGGCTGATGATGAGCCCGGCGTTCGTGGCCGACGTGTGGGCTATCCCGAAGGTTTCGAACGCGAACACGGCGGCCAAGATCGCCCCGAGGAGCACGCCAGCGCGGAGCTCCGCCGCGGTGATCCGGTTCCGCCGAGCGGCCACGATCGCCGCCATGAGGGCTGCGGCGAGCAGCATCCGGAGCGCCAGCAGCGCCACCACGGACTCTTGCTGCACGAGTTCCTTGGCCACGAGGTAGGTCGACCCCCACGAGGCGGCGACCAGGAGCAGGAGCAGGTCGACGTGGAATCGGCGGAGGAGAGCAGGCATTCCACCATCGTCCGGTTCTCCCTCGCGTAAGACAAGAGAGGAGTTTGATATCGAATGCTTTAGTTTGAACTTATGGAACTGGGTCAGCTTCGCGCACTGAGAGAGCTGGGGGACAGGGGCAGCATCGCCGCCGTCGCCGCGGCGCTGTACGTCTCGCCGTCGTCGGTATCGCAACAGATCAGCGCCTTGCAACGCCACTCTGCCGCCCCGCTGACGTTCAGGGACGGGCGGCGGACCGCGCTAACCGATGCCGGGCGGGCGCTGGCGCTGGCGGCGATCGACGTGGAAGTGGCGCTCGAGCGCGCCCGACAGGCGGTGGAGCTGTTCCAGGGCGATCCGTTGGGCACCGTTTCAGTGGCGGCGTTCCACAGCGCGGGCCTGGCCATTTTCGGTCCGCTGGTAGCCGCCTGCGCGAGTCCGGAGCGGCCTGATGTCCGGCTGAGCGATTTCGACGTGGCTCAGGAGGACTTCCCCCTTCTCACCGCCGATCATGATCTGGTCCTCGCACATCGGCTGGTCGGCAGCCCGTCATGGCCGGGGTCGGTGCGGGTGGAACCGATTCTGTTCGAGCCCCTGGATATCGCTGTCCGACGCGATCACCCACTCGCGATGAAGGCTGCGATCGAACCGGCGGATCTTCTCGACGAGGCGTGGGTCGCCGTGCACGAAGGCTTCCCGCTCAAGCAGGCTCTCTCCGTGATAGCCGGAATCGGCGGGAGCGAGGCGCGCATCCTGCACCGGATCAACGAGTTCTCCGTTGCTGCTTCGGTTGTCGAAGCGAGCGGCTGCGTCGCCCTGATGCCCCGGTATACGACCGACTTGCGTGAGCATCCGGGGGTGGTCCTTCGTCCGCTCGCTCACCCCGGCCTGGGGCGGCACATCGACTGCCTGGCTCGACCGGAGACTCTGGAGCGGTCCAACGCGACGGCAGTCCTGTCACAGATCCGGATCATTGCCGGAACTCTTATTCGGTGACCGCCGCGCTGAAGGACGTTGCGCCGATGGTTGACCTCGGTGCCATGGGAACGACCGGAATCGGGTCCGCGGAGTGGATCAGTGCCGTGCAGGAGGTGTCGGATGCCTGCGCCGCGGCGGGTGCCGAGATGGCCATGGAGATGTACACCGGCGGATGATCGGAGCCCGGCGATCGTCAGCGTTGGCGAAAAGGAGCGCTCTACGCCCGGTGCGGCGATAGTTCCGCGGCTCGGACGTAGAGGCCGCGTGATCGGCTGGCAGCCCAGACGAGTGCGCCCGCGGCGATGATCGCCGCGAGCAGCCCGACGACGTGCACGAGGAGCGAGGCGATCCCGCGTTCGGGAAGCAGGAACCCGTAGGGAACCCAACCGTCGGTCACGCCGCGAATCAGGACCGTGGTCAGCCACAGGACCGGGTAGGGGAGCAGCATCCAGAGCCGTCGCCAGGGCAAGCGCGGACGGTCGCCGACGAGCAGCCAGTCGAGTGCGACGAGGAGCGGGAAGACGACGTGGAGGAGGGCGCTCACCCACGGCGGTGCCGACCCTGTTCCCGGGACGAGGAGGTTGTAGATCACGGCGACCACAAGCAAGTACGCCGTAATGATTCCTCGCATGAGGGTGAGTGCCGGAGGAACGCTTCGGCCGAGGACGACCAGCACCCCGGTAGCGATCAGGATGAGGCTGGCGAGCAGACTCGTCTGATTGGTGAAGTAGCCGAAGTAGTCGAATGGGTTGCCGTCTCCGACGGAGATGCGGACGGCGTAGAAGTAGATGAGAACCGCCCCGATCACCAGGCCGCAGCCCGCGCGGCCGAATCCGACCAGAACAGCTCTCGGGCACATTCGTCAGTCGCTCACGGCCGCGACGGCTTCGATCTCGACGAGCTGATCCGGGTACCCGAGCACGGCCACTCCCATGAGCGTGCTCGGCGCGTCGTGCCGGCCGAATGCCGCACGGACGACCTCCCACGCGGCGACGAGGTCGTTCCGGTTGGACGATGCCACAAGAACCCGGGTGCTCACGACGTTATCGAGCTCGGCTCCCGCCGCCTTCAGCGCGACAACCAGGTTCTCCATCGCTTTGCCGGCCTGCGCTGCGTAGTCTCCCACTCCGGCCGTGCTGCCATCACGGTTCAGCGGGCACGCACCGGCCAAGAAGATCAGGCGCGCCTCAGCGGGAGCCGTGGCGGCGTAGGCGTACTCTGCAACATCGGACAGGTCGGCTGAGCGGATGAGGGAAACTGTGTGAGACATGCCCTCAACGTATCGAAGACGCATCCGGGCACGGGCCCGCGCGCCACGAAGTTAGGAATCCGGAACTTTTATAGGACGAAATGCCGCTTGGGTTCAAGGGGTCAGCGCAACACTCTGATTCTTTGGAGTGATCATGCGTATTCCTGTTTCCCGTGCCGTGCGTCGGGTGTTCTGGATAGC
>NZ_JAXCHV010000017.1:0-70056 GCF_035984795.1 Cryobacterium sp. MP_3.1
GAATTGTTACTGTGGTAAGTACAATTTTCCCTGATAAGACGGGCATTCTCTGTTTAACGCGCCGCTAGATTCCGATCCCGATCGGTGGATTTAGGCTAAGCCGGTGACGATCTTCAGTAATCCCGTTTCGTCACCGATTGAGAGATCACTTCCCACCAGCTGGAACGCCGTTGCGTAAACGATGGCAGCTGCGGGCTTATAGAGGATGAATGCGATCAACCACGACATGCATTTCTGAAACCAGGCTTTGCCAGTGGCAGTGTTAGTAAAGCTTGCAGCGAGAGGAAAGATGCCGGCCAGAAGAACCAGCATCCCACCTCGAACAACCATCAATGCGATCTGGACGAGGGACGCCAACATCGCAATCAAGCCCAGAACGATGACGACTATCGGCCCTAAAGCGCCCGTCGCGGTACCTGACAGTGCCATGAGAGTGACGAGGTTCTGCCCAAAGTCAGTTCCCTCTGTCGATGACGACAGAATCCAGCTCGCGAGGCTATCGGCCGAGACGACGGCCAGTTGAATGGCGGCGAGCCCGGCACCGGACACGACGGTCAGCGTGAGAAGGCTTTGGAACAGATCGCGTCCTGGCCCGAGTCGCTGATGCCAAGCCATTCGTCCCCCGCCGATGATGATGGAAAGGATTGCCATGCCTCCCACGTAATAGGTCAGCGACGACTGGATAAACGCCACCGACGATGACGCGTTCGTCGTACGAGGGTTTTGCAGAATAACGCTGACTACGCCTACTGCCGCGCTCATCAGAAGGACCGCCCCGAGCACCACGCCGAGCCGAGATATCGAGCTTGCGGCCTCTTTAGGTCGAATAACCAGGCGCACCCCCACGACAAAAAGGCTGAGCATGCAGATCGCCAGTGAGATCCACATCGACCATGACAGGAGCGTCTCAAATTCGGTGCTCACTGGCGAGGTCACCGCGATGGCCGAGCTTCCTCCAATAAGGTCCGGCGTCGGCACAGTTGCCCACACGGATCCCAGTGTCGCGAGTGTCTGCCCCACGCTCTGACTGATCGCGTCAGCCAGGGCTTGGATGCTCTGCCCCGCTGCACTTTTTAGCCACTCGCCTGGCGCCTCGGCGAGCTGGCAGCCCCAGTCGATCGGAGCGCAGGCCATCAGCCAATCCCCCAGGGAGTGAAGCCCCCGAGGCTGGCAAGCGTTCGAAGCTCGGGGAGCCGCCCCGTTCCAGGGTCCACGATCAGCTTCCAGTCACCTTGACTCCATTTCAGGACCAGATCACCGCTCGCAAGCGAGCCGTCGTCCGCGCGCACGGCGAGAGCGATATCAGTCGATTGGGGGTCATAGCGATCAAGGCGATAGCCAGCGATCTGAACGGCACCCGGGGACGAAACGGGTGCTGCTCCTGCGGCTTCGATAGCGGCGTTCTGTCCGAGGCCTGGAACGATAGCCGAGGCCGCCAGTTCTGCGCCCAGGTCAGGTCTCCCAGTCCCAAACGCGATGAAGTTCGCGGCAGCAAGGACAGCCCCTGCCGGAGTCTCTGCGAAACAGCGCGGGACGCCGTTCGCGGACACCTCCATGGGCCCGACTCCCTGAATGTGGGGTGCCGCCACGGCCCCCACCATCGACCATTGGGCGCTGGCCAGTTCCGTCAGGACAACAGTTGACTGAAGATCCAGAGTCGGGCAATTCGCGGACCCGTCGAGCTTCGCTGCCGAACCACTCTCACCAACTCCAGCAGCCGGAGTGTCGTCCGATTCAGCAAAGCGAAGGACGGTGAGAACCAGGCCAGCGAGCGCCACGATCGAAAGAAAGACGGCAGCTAGGACGAATCCGATTGGACGACGACCCGCATCAGCGCGTCGCTTTGATTGTTCTGATCTCAATGTTCCGCCTCCAGTGGCTTGGTTACGGTGGTTGGCTGCAGGCGCCCCGGGCGACGGTTGGAGGCGACGTGCGAAGCCCATCCTTTGTCGAGCCAAACCGTCCTGGCCGCCACGTCCTTTCGCGCTTGGGCCAGCTTCGACTGTGGGTGAAACTCCGCGAGGAACTCTTCGACTCGGACGAGGACTTCGCGCCCGACACGCATCAGTTCGTTCGCCTCAGCCGGGAAAGTCTGCGTCTCGTTCGCGTATCGCGCTACCTGATTGATGTTGACCGCGACTCCCCCGATGGCCGTTTTCAGACTCCACAACGCGGTGATCAGATCACGCTTTTCCGTTATCGTGAGGCTGGCCATTTGCGAGTCTGACCCCGTGTCCCTCGCCAGTGCCATTTCGACCATCAGGCGGGCAACTGTGACCCCCTGAGCGTCTGCTTCAGACTCGAGAGCTGCGCTCTCATCGTCGTTGACTTTGACAACGTACCGATGTCCGCGACCGCCCTCAACATTTTGTTGACGCTGCGGTCTGCCCGTGCTGCTCGCCGGCTTAGACATCGGGTCGCGTCTCGGTCCAGAAGCCCAGCGCAGCGAACTCGGAAGCTGGAGGACGGACGCCTTCAAGCGGTTTAGGGCACCTAAACCTATAGCTTGCTCCAAACCGAGACACTTGGAGAAGCCTCACCGGATGCGCAAGAACGGCAATGGCAGGCGGTAGACCAGCCTGCAAGTTCGGCTCGCCTTCGTGGGCCTTTCCCGGTGTGCAGACTCGATGAATAGCGGAGAAGGCCGGCCGCTGAGAGATTCCCCAGTCTGGTTGCCCGCCTTGGGTGATCTTGTTCTCAATGTGGTTCTTCATGGTTCTTCCGTTCTCTTAGGGGGTACTGTTTCCGACCGCTTAAAGGTCGTGGATTCGTACCCCTGGTCGCTTACTTTTCGTACCTGCGAGGGGGACGTCATTCCACTCGCAGCTGACTCGAGACCCCACGGCCGCGATCGGAATGTGTACCCCTCCGCCACTGAGAATCCGTACCCCTGGAAATGACACCAAGGGTGAGTTCAAATTCCGCAGTGCGGCCAGCTCGTGCCGGTCTGATTTCGCGTATCGCGCCAACTGCCTTCAGTTCCCGCAGGGCGCGCTTGATGGCTTGATCGTCGGCTTCCCACGCCCGACGTAAATCCACATCAGCCGATTCCGGCGGCTCCCTGTCCGGCATGAATCTTCCGATTGCCAGGCCGAGTTCGGACCGCCGCATGAATGACCGTCTCGCCTGTTGACCGGATGGTGACTCGTCATCGAGGGCTCGAAGTGCCATGTAAACGAGCAGCACCCTCGCGGTGGGAGCGAGTGCCAGCTTGGCTTTGGGTCGCGCCGACTGAAGATTGGCCATATTGGCGAACGCAAAGGCCTCAAGTGCTAGGCGCGCACCCACGGCTTCCCGTCTTCCACCCGCTGTGCCGCGCACAGGCTCTCGGCCGACACGACGCAACCAGGCCTCACGCAGCTCAATGGACCGGCTCCCCCGTCCTGTGTTGCACAGAGGCGCGAATCCAACGCTCAACGTCGGCACGAAGGTACCGCACGGTCTTCGGCGTCAACTTGATGAACGCCGGCCCCTGCCCCTTGTAGCGCAACTGAGCCAATGCTCCGCGGCTCAATCCGGTCCATTTGCTTACCTGCATTGGGTTTAGCAATTCCTGTGCGATATCCATGACTCAGTCCTCCCGATATGACCACTGCCCGGCGAAAGCCGTCTGAAAAACAAGATTGTCAATAAGTGATCATGGTGGTACAAATGAGTGATGAAAGGGATCAATTTGGGACAGTCGCCTACTGAGCCAATCGGGACTCGTATTCGGCGGCTTCGGCGCGCGGCCGGATTCAACAGCCGCGAGGATCTCGCAACTGCTATCGGCAGCCCGACCGTGACTGCGGCGGTGATCAAGAACATTGAGGCAGGGCGAAAGGCCGACATGTCGGTCGTTCACCTGTTTGAGATCGCCTACGCAATCGGCGTTTCTCCGCTTGTGTTGCTTCTCGACTTCTCGCACCCGAATCGCGAAGCCACCATTACCGGCCTCGGGCCGAACTTCAGCGGCGCGACCAACAACGACCTTGACGACTGGCTAACTGAGCCAGCCGCTTACGCGCCCCTGGCATTTGGTACGGACAACTACCGAGAGCTGCTTCCAGAGGTGCAGCAGATGTACGTTGCGCGCGAATATCGCATCGCCGGCCTGGCCGCAAAAGCGACCGTAGAGAACGTCGATCATGCTCGCGTCAACATGCAAGATAACGGGCGAAACAATGTGCAAATCGAAAATCACTTGGAAGAACTAAGGATCCGCGCCGCCCAGTCCGAACAGATTCTGCGAATAACTGTTCGGACCGCGGAATCGCTAGGTATGGATCTCACCGAAAGGGATTGACGTTGGGGATGACGCTCAAGATCACACTCCAACCACACGGACCCAGGAGAGGCCGAGGCACACCTCACCGCCTGTGCGGCAAGAAGACAGAAGAGAGTAGTCATGGGATCGATCGAGAGCTATGCGACAAACGCGGGAAAGCGCTACCGGGTCCGGTACCGAAAACCGGACCACTCCCAGGCCGCGAAGCGCGGATTCACGACCAAGAAGTCTGCGGAACTCTACCTCGCCGAGAATGAGGTCTCGAAGGCCCGAGGCCAGTGGATCGATGCCAGCGAGAGTCGAACCGCCGTGTCAACGCTCGGAACGGCGTGGTTGTCCTCCCAGACGCACCTGAAACCGTCGTCTCTTCGTCCCGTCGAGATAGCCTGGCGACTCTATGTGCTGCCAGCATGGGGCCGGGTCGCGATCGGTGATATCCGCCACACGACGGTGCAGGCGTGGGTTTCCTCGATGACTACCGGCACCGGTGAGATGGCCGGAAAAGGCGCGACGACAGTTCTTCGGGCTTACGGAGTCCTCGCCGCGATCCTCGACGCCGCCGTGAAAGACCGGCGCCTACATTCGAACCCCGCCCGAGGCGTCGCCCTCCCCCGCAAGACCGGCAAGGCCCGCGTATACCTCTCGCACGACCGGGTGCAGTTGCTCGCAGACAACGCGGGCAGACACTCAACACTCGTCCTCATGCTCGCCTACACGGGCCTGCGTTGGGGGGAGGCGACTGGACTGCGCCTCAAACACCTCGACGCTCTCAGGCGGCGCGTGAGGGTGCAGGAGAACGCCGTCAACGTCGGCGGTCATGTGATCGTCGGCACTCCAAAATCACACGAGGCCCGAAGCGTGCCCTATCCAGAGTTCCTGTCCATCCCCCTGGCGCGGCAATGCGAGGGAAAGGGCCATGATGCGCTGGTGTTCGGGGCAGGGCTCGTGCACCAGGCGCAGCCCGACGGACGGCGCGGCTGGTTCGTCGCCGCAGTAGCGAAGGCGCAACTCGTAGACAAAGCCTTTCCGCGGGTGACCATCCACGATCTGCGTCACACGGCTGCAAGCCTGGCCGTTTCGTCGGGTGCGAATGTGAAAGCAGTCCAACGGATGCTCGGCCACGCCTCCGCCGCGATGACCCTCGACACTTATGCAGATCTCTTCGATGACGACCTAGAC
Organism: Cryobacterium sp. MP_3.1; assembly: GCF_035984795.1. Classification (NCBI taxonomy): domain Bacteria; kingdom Bacillati; phylum Actinomycetota; class Actinomycetes; order Micrococcales; family Microbacteriaceae; genus Cryobacterium; species Cryobacterium sp. MP_3.1. The sequence goes on from NZ_JAXCHV010000017.1 coordinate 5,447, forward strand.
GCTGTCTCGGTAGCTCTCGACAACGCGAAGCGAGATTCAGATGTATCCAGTTCACGTCCGAAAGCGCCATTCGGAATCTGAACCCCCGAGCCCTTTGTGAGCAGAGAGAGGCACGCCAGGCGGTTCGATGGATGCCGAGTGGAATCCTCGCCAAGCGCGGATGACGTCAGAGGGGACTCTTCGAGCTACTAATAGGCCTGGGCGGAAATGCCGCCTGGAAGATTGTGGTTTGCTTCGCGAACGCCTCCGAGCGTCTCCCAGCTTTCTCCATAGACACCGCTTCCCCGCTTCGCGTCGCCACGGAGGGTGACGAGAGTGCTCGCACGGTAGCTCTCTGTAGAGGTGGGTGAAATGCGACCGGTCTGTCCACTCGGATCGCTTATCGCAGCGAGCCCCCACTGCTCAAACTTTCAATTAGGTACATCACGTCCAGCTACGGATTGAACGTCGTCTCCTTGTCCATGTGCCACGGAGAACGAGGTTCGGTCGGGCGTCTCATATCGCGAAAAGAGCAGAGCCTCACCGCTCGCCTACGCGAGTGTCCAAATCCGGTTCTTCTTTGTCCTCTGTCGGGGCTAGGCTGTCCACATGCAGCACTTTTCTATCCTAAAATCTCTTATCCGTGTCGCTCTGGCGCACGATAGCGAGCCACTACGCCACCAAGTAGAGCGGCTTGCCGCAGCAATGACGGACGCAGGAGATGACCGCGACGCCGCGGCGTTGGTTCAGCTCTTGAACAGCCGTGAGCGATCGACCAAGCTCGCGCCAAGCCGGATGAAGCGCAGCACTATTGCCGCTGGGGAACGCATGACGGCCAGCGTCCGCGTGCCCGTTGACAAAGATTCGGCTGCCCCGCTAGCGACCGTGTACATGCCAGAGGCGCTCGACGCGACGCTGCCGCTGTTTCCGGCATCCGTGCAGGACAATGTTGATGCGCTCGTACGTGAATGGGCGAAGGCCGACCAACTACTCGAGGCCGGCATGCAGCCATCGCAATCGCTTTTGATCTACGGTGCGCCAGGTACAGGGAAGACCACGGTCGCGATGTGGCTCGCTCAGCAATTACATCTTCCCGTGGTGGTTGCGCGCTTGGATGGTTTGATCAGCTCCTTCCTCGGTAACACCGCTCGGAACCTTGGCTCGCTCTTCGACTTCGCTAACCGCTACGAATGCGTACTCGTACTCGATGAGTTCGACGCGATTGCCAAGTTGCGCGACGATCCAAATGAAGTGGGTGAGATAAAACGCGTTGTGAACGCGCTGCTTCAGAACATGGATGCTCGCGAGGGGCGAGGCGTCACCATCGGTCTCACGAACCACGAGATGCTCCTCGACCCGGCAATCTGGCGTCGATTTGAGGTTCAGCTCGCCGTTCCCTTGCCAGGTCTCGAACAACGAACAGTGATCGCAAGCCGGCTGCTTGATGATGGGCTCACCGCCGAGGCCAAGCTCATTGCGTGGCTGTGTGACGGTGCGTCCGGGGCTGAAGTGCAAACAATGGCTACGAAGTACCGCAAGCGTCGCCTACTCCGCGACGACCCCAACGCTGCGCCCATCGAAACAGCGCTCCAAGTGGCGCGATCTACATCTATACGCGTCGAGTCCGATCGCAGACGTCAGATCGAGCTCGATGAAGCACCTCTAACTGTTGAGCTCGCCACGGCTGATGGTCTTTTTAATCACGCCGAGCTTGCACAGCTCTTCAAATGCAGTACCAAGACTATTCAGCGACGGCTGAGTGAATTCGTAGGGGAAGGCCCGAACAGTGGCGAATGAACCAGTACAGATCATCCTGAATCCACGGACGATCAATATCGATCGTGAACGTACGCCCCCGGTGGGTCACGGACGTGATTTCTTCGCCGGACGGAACGAAGCCTTCGCCGCGCACAGGGCGTCGCTGGCGGCTTCGGTCAGGCATATCATCGCTGGGCTTGAGATCGGCGGCCTCGGCCTCGGCCACGTCAAAGTGACGATGGCCGGCCAGGCGATCGCCAAATCACATCGACCGCAAAAGAAGATCTTCCGCTCCCGGTGGACTCCGCACGTGGCCACTGCAGACATCGGTGAACCGATTTTCGCGGCGACACCTGCAGCGCTTCAACTCGTCATCGACGCGATCGAGCAAGCTGAGACTGTTGTTGAAGTGCGTCAGAATGCCAGCGGCGAGCCGCGCCCGAACCCGAGTCGGAACCGCTGTGAGGCGTCCGCGATCGAGTCAATCTCCTTGTGGTCCGACGAGAACAAGCGAGCGTTCAGCGCAGAGACTGGTGCGGCTTGGATGAGCCGCCCCGGGACCGGAGGCGCCTACCTCGTTGAGTTGTTCCCCCGCGCCAGCGCCACTCACGATCGGACGCTTGCAGCCGCCGAAGCCGCTGCATTGTTGGAGCTCCGCTCGGCCCTTGTCGCGGTCGGCGTCAGTGCTGAGGTGTTGGGTAGCGCCGGTCCACTTGTATTGCACTCGCGAGTTACAGCTGACGGGAACGTCGGGGAGCTGACGTTCGAGCCACGTGGTGCAGGTGGACAGCTGGAGCGCTTTCCCGCTGCTAGCACGGTCATCACTCTCGAACCGACCGCTCACCACGAGGCGCTGACCGCCATCGAAGCTAACCCAATGGTCCGCCAGATCCTTCTCCCTCCGGTCATCACACCATCCACTTCAGCATCGTTCGCCCTTGGGTCCAGTGCTCCCAGCACAACGTTCGAGCGGGGCCAAGAAACGTCAGCTTCGGCCGTTGGTGTGATCGACGGCGGCGTCAGCGATGCCATCGGGGCATGGGTCGAGAACCGCTGGGGGCAGCTTGCTCCGCAAGACCGTGAGCTCGGGCACGGTACCTTCATCTCGGGCTTGCTCGTTGCCGCCGGAACGCTCAATTGGTACCTCGCGCAGCCCCACGGGTGCCGGATATTCGATATCGATGTGCTGCCGAACGACCCCGGACAAACGGGCTTGCCGTTCGATGGCTACTACCCAGGTGGCGTCCCAGACTTCATGGACGAGATCGAAGCTGCCATCGGTGATTTTCGTCGAAATCACGGCGTGCGAGTGTTCAACTTCAGCATGAATTTCACCGCTCCCGGGGAACCGAACCGCTATGGATACGTAGCTCGTCGCCTAGACCAGATCGCGGCTGCCCACGACGTTATTGTGGTCATCTCGGCTGGGAACCTGTCGCTTGCTCAGTTCCGAACTGAGTGGTCTCCAGACAACGCGACCGCGCTTGCGAGCCTTGTCAGCGACACCGCAGGGGTGCTTGCCGAGCCAGGAGAAAGTCTCTACAACGTTTCCGTATCGGCCCTGAATCCGCCCGGTCTCGAAAACCACGTTCCCTTCGCTCCGGCGCGGTACAGCAAGCGCGGCCCGGGCCTCAGAGGAGCAATAAAGCCTGACTTCGGACACATCGGCGGATCCGGCACTCCCACCCCGACAGAGGGATCCGGGCTGGTGTCAGTGAATGAATCTGGCGCCCTCGTCGCAGAAGCCGGCACCAGTTATGCCGCTCCACTCGTCGCGCGGAGCCTCGCCGACCTCGACTCGCTCATCGATGGCGACGTCTCAAGGGAAGTGCTCCTCGCTCTCCTCGTGCACTACGCTCGCACGCCGGAGCTCTTCACCCACAAGGACCTCAAGCATGTTGCGCGAAACCTAGTTGGATTCGGCGTGCCCATTTCTGCCGATGAGATGCTGCAGCGCGCCGATTCCGAGATCACCCTCGTTGTGGACAGTGTCCTGCGCCCGAAAGAGGATGCTGAGCTCGAATTCGCGTGGCCCGACGCGCTCGTGAATGACGGCAAGTGCCGCGGGGATGCTCGGCTCACCGTGGTGGCCAGACCACTCCTTGCCTACGAGCACGGCGCTGAGCGTGTACGAATGAACGTCGGCGCCCGGTTGATGCAGCAGAAACGGGATGGGGGCTTCCAAAACCGTCTCCAGCCGGTGAATGCTCCCCGTGCCAGCTCCGGCGAACCACACGCGGAGAAGGAGCTCATGGACGAAGCCCTCAAATGGCAGGTGGTCAAGTCATTCCACCGACGCATGACAAGTCTCGGTCCGTCGTCAAACTGGAAGCTTGCCGTTGACTACCTGCCGCGTTTTGACGAGGAGCCCCCGGAATCCGGCGTGCAGTTCGCTGCAATTCTGACGATCGCAGATCCTACTGGTGTGGCACCGGTCTTCCAACAGATGCGTCAGGAGCTCATTCGCCAGAACATCGAAACCGGCGACATCCGCACGAGCGTGCAGACGCGAACCCGCACGTAGTGCTGCGCCGTTGGCGCGCCCACTCTCCCATGCCCGTCGCGTCCTGCGCTGTCTCGGTAGCTCTCGATAACGCAAAACGGTTTTCAGATGTGTCCAATCCGCGTCCGTATGAGGCAATCGGAAACTAAGAAACCCCCTACTTCCCAATGAAACACTGGGATGCAGGGGGTTTTCTGTGGCGGTACCGGTGGGATTTGAACCCACGGTGGAGTCTCCCCCACACAACTTTTCGAGAGTTGCACCTTCGGCCGCTCGGACACGGTACCGAGAGCGATTGTAGTTGAGAGGAGGGGTCCGGCGCCAATCCGGGCAATTGTCAGAGGCCGGCGGTACTCTCGCGGGGTGACAAACGACAGTTCCACTCCCCGCACTCTTGCCCTCGCCGCCGGCGCCCTGGCCACCACCGCCGGCATCACAGCGGTGGCGGTCGCCAACTACAGGCGCTTCAAGCTGCACCTGGCCGCGAACGCCGCCGAGCTCAACGAGACCTTGCCGATCAATTCGCTCTGGTGGCGCACCCACGCCACGGAGAAGGGCGACCTGCTTTACGTGGCCATCGGTGACAGTGCCGCGCAGGGCATCGGCGCCAGCACGCCCAACCGTGGTTATGTCGGCATCCTGGCCGACCACATCCGTCTGGCCACAGGCCGCACCCTGCGGGTGATCAACCTCAGTGTCTCAGGGGCCACCGTGGAGCTGGCCGTGCGCGACCAGCTGCCGCGGTTCGCCAAGCTGCAGCCCGACTTCGTCACCGTCGCCATCGGCGCCAACGACATCGCCCAGTGGGATGCGGAACGCTTCGAATCCGGCATTCGCACGGTGTTCGCGGCCCTGCCGCCGCACGCCCTCGTGGCCGACTTGCCGTGCTTCCACCTGCCCCACAATGAACGCAAGGTGGCCGTGGCCAACCAGATCGTGCGCGACGTGGCCGCCGAGCACGGCCTCACCGTCGTGCCGCTGCACGCCACCACCAAACGACAGGGCTGGCGGAGCGTGCTGACGCAGGTGGCCAACGACATGTTCCATCCGAACGACCGCGGCTACCGCACCTGGGCGGAGGCCTTTCTTCCCCTGCTCAGCTCGGCCGTGGCCCGACGGGTCCCCCAGGAGGCCCTGACCGAGTGAGGCGTGTCGGCGGCCGCGGCTAGGCTCGCAGCATGGCTAAACCCGTCTCCAACTTCCGCTGCACCGAGTGTGGTTGGACCACCCTGAAATGGGCGGGCCGCTGCGGCGAATGCCAGCAATGGGGAACCGTGGTGGAAACCGCGGAGAAGTCTGGGATCAGCCGGTCGGTCGCTCCCTCCGTTGTGAGCGGCACCGGCGTGGCCCGGCCGATCACCCACGTCGACACGACGGCGGTGGCGCACTGGCCCACCGGCATCAACGAGTTCGACAGGGTCCTCGGCGGCGGCATCGTGCCCGGCTCGGTGATCCTGCTCAGCGGCGAGCCCGGGGTGGGCAAGTCCACCCTGCTGCTCGAAGTGGCGTCCAAGGCGGCCGTAGCCAAGTCTCGGGTGCTCTACGTCAGCGCCGAGGAGTCGGTGGCGCAGGTGCGCCTGCGCGCCGAACGCACCGGGGCACTGCAGCCGGAACTCTTCATCGCCGCCGAGACCGATCTGGCCACCATCCTCGGCCAGATCGACGCGGTCAAGCCCGACTTGGTGATCATCGACTCCGTGCAGACGGTGTCCAGCTCCCTCAACGACGGCCAGGCCGGGCAGCCCGGCCAGGTGCGCGAGGTGGCGTCCACGCTCATCCGGCTCGCCAAGGACCGCAACCTGCCCGTGCTGCTGGTGGGGCACGTCACCAAGGACGGCACCATTGCCGGCCCGCGGCTGCTGGAGCACCTGGTGGATGTGGTGTGTCAGTTCGAGGGCGACCGGCACACCGCGCTGCGGTTCGTGCGGGCCCTCAAGAACCGCTTCGGCTCCACCGACGAAGTGGGCTGTTTTGAAATGACCGGTGACGGCATCAGCGAGGTCGCTGACCCGAGCGGGCTGTTCCTCAGCCGCGGCACCGCCGCGGTCTCCGGCACCTGCGTGACCGTGGCAATGGAGGGACGTCGCGCCCTGCCGGTGGAGGTGCAGGCGCTGGTGATCGACACCGCCATGCCCAACCCGCGCCGGGTGACCAACGGCGTGGACGGGTCCCGCGTGGCGATGCTGCTGGCGGTGCTGGAGAAGCGGGCGGGCTATCCGCTCTCGAAGAAGGACGTGTACGTGTCCACGGTGGGCGGGGTACGGCTGGTGGAACCGGCCGCGGACCTGGCCATCGCGATCGCGGTCGCGTCGGCGCTCAAGGACGAACCCATAGCGCACAACGTGGTGGCGTTCGGCGAGATCAGCTTGGCCGGTGAGATCCGTCCGGTGTCCGCGGCCAAGCAGCGCGCCGCCGAGGCCGCCCGGATGGGCTTCAGCACCCGTATTGACGCGTCCAGCAGCACCGTGCAGACCGCGGTGAACCGGGCACTGGGCACGGGTATTTCGCGGCGCGACGCCGAGCTGGACGACGCGTTCCGGTAGCGGTTCGGGTCAGTCCGTCGACGGCTGGATCGGTCCGAGCGCGCGCAGCAGGTCGGCCGGAGCCGCCTGCATCACAGCGGGGCCGGCTACGTCGAAGAACACCATCTCCAGGGTCTCGCTGTGCACGGTGAGAAACTCTCTCAGCCACTGACCGTCGGCCACCATCACCTGCGGATCGACTTCGTCGGGGATCATCCGGGCGTAGTTCTCGCCGGAGGAGAAGAGCAGCAGGGTGCGCTTGTCGCTGCCCTCCCGGCCGAAGACCCGCACCTGCTCGGCGGAGCCCTTCACCACGAGCAGCGGCGCGATCACGACATCGTTGCGGAGCGCATACGCCACCGCCGCCACATCCTGCCTGGCCAGGGCGCTGGCCAGGGCATCGGATCGGGTATCTGAAGTCGCGTCTGTCACGTGCTCCATTCAATCATTCACGGCCGGAGCGGGGCCACTCGAGGCCTCAGCCCGGAGCGAACACCGCTCAGGCGGCGGTCAGTTGAGCAGGAACTGGGTGGGGCCGGCCGATTCGACGCCGCCCACGCTCACCGAGAGGTAGTACGACGCGCCCTCGCCGGGCACGGGCTCCCGGTCGATGATCTCGCAGGTCTCCGGGCTGGACCGGGTACGGTCCCAGGTGAGCGGCGTCTTGGTGCTCACCGCGACGCCTGGCTGCAGGGTGACCTCGGCGTCTGCGGGGTCGGACTGGCAGTCGGTGGAGGACCAGTACACGTCGGCGCCGCTGGTGATCGTGAACACCTGCGTCGCGGTGCCGGCGTTCAGGGTGCAGGGTGTGCTGCCGGTGTTGGTCACGCTCAGGGAGAGCTCGGGCTCGTCGCCCGCGTCGTAGGCGTCCTGGTCGGTGATCGCCTCGACCTGCACGGCCGCAGGGTCGCACGCCGCGCCGGCGGCATCGGGGGCGGCCGGGTCGGCGGTAGTTGCCGGATCGGCCGCGTTTCCGGTCGGCGTCGGCGCCGCCGTCGATGCCGGGTCACTGCCGCCGCCGGGGCGCACGACGATCAGGATGACGATCAGGAGCACGGCGAGCACACCGAGGCCGACCACCAAACGACGGCGCCGGTAGACGGTGCTGGCCTGGGGGCCGACGGGATGCTTGATCGTCGACATGGTTCCAGGCTAGCGAGGTCTACCGGCGCCGCCGGTAATGCTCTGCGTGTCGGTTATGAATCCATCGAAACCCGGCGACGACTCACCAGAACCGCACCGAGCAGCAGCATCAGCGCGCCGCCGGCCAGCCACGGGCTGGCGTCCAGTCCGGTCTGGGCGAGTGTCCCGGCCGGGGTGACGCCGGCGACGGTGATCTCGGTCCAGCCGATCACGGCGCCCGCGGCGTCCTGCACGATGATGCTGTGCGTACCAGCGGCGAGGCCGGCCGGCACCACCGCGGCGACGGTGCCCGCGGCGCTGACCCGCTGCCAGCCGCCCAGGTTGATCGGCGTGGAGCGAACCCAGACGGAGACGTACTGACCGGCGAACGCGGTTCCGACGCCGATGGTGAGCTTGTCCCCGGCGGCCACCGTGGAGTCATTGACCGTGATCTTGTTCTGCAGGGCCTTGGTCAGAGCGGACTCGGCCGCGGCCGTCGGTGCGCTCGTGGGAGCGGACGATCCGGTCTGGGGAAGCTCGGTGGGGGCGGGGGTCGGAGCCGTCGTCGGCACCGGGGTCGGCTCCGTGGTCGGGACCGGGGTCGGCTCCGTGGTCGGGACCGGGGTCGGCTCCGTGGTCGGCTCGGGCGTCGGGACCGGGGTCGGCTCCGTCACCGGAACGGTGACGGCCAGGGGTACCCGCACCGTGGTGCCGGATTCCTTGGCCGTGAGGGTGATCTCGCTGGCGGCCGCGGCGTCGGCGGGCACGGTGACGGTGACCGTTGCGGCGCCGGTGGTGTCGACGGATGCCGGAGCGAAGACCGTCTTGCTGCCAGCCCAGGTGACGGCGAGTTCGGTGTTCTTCGGCGAGCCCAGCGAGGTGAGGTTGAGCTGGCCCACGGTGAAGCTCACCGAGTCACCGGGCTTCACGGCGGTGGCCGGAACGCCGGTCACGGATGCCTGCAGCGCCTTGAACGACGGCGACAGTGGGCTCTTGGCCGTGATGTAGGAGATCCAGGCGTCCCGGTCGACCAGACCGGAGTCGCGGGTGCCGGTGCCCTGGGTGAAGATGCGGAAGTTGTCGCCGCCGGTGAGCAGGAAGTTGAACGAACCGATCCGGTAGCCGCGGGTCGGGTCGATGGGTGCGCCGTCGATCCAGATGCCGGTGATCCGGTCGCCCTGAGCGCGGGTCGCGTCGAACGTGTAGTTCACGTTGTCGGAGAGTCCCAGCTGCAGGTAAGGGCGGCTCGGCACGGCGCCCTTGCTGTCGAGCTGCCACTGCTGTTCGAGCGCGACCTTGAACTGCGCACCGGTGAGGGTGGTGGTCCACAGGTTGTTCAGGAACGGCAGGACGGCGTTGGCCTCCGAGAAGCTGATGTCGGAGTCCGGTGTCGTGGAGAGCTCGGCGCGCATGCCGCCGGGGTTGACGATGCCGATCTCGGCGCCGCCCTTGGCCGGGTCGGCCAGGGACTCGCGCAGGGAGTTGGCGACCAGGGTGCCCATGGTCGACGGTGCGGCACGGTCTTCGACCACGGGGCTGGCCCCACCGATGGAGGCCCGGCTGATGGGGGCGGTGAGGGAGCCGACCTTCACGTTGCCGGTGACGGCCGCCTGGGCGAGCGCTGCATCCGTGATCGACTTGACCGCGGCGACCCGCGGGAACGCGGTCACGAGGTCGGCGTCGGCGGTGGTGCTGCGCTTGACGTTCTGGTTGGTCACCGTGGTGGTGGCCTTGGTGGCGGGGTCGTAGCTGAGCACGACCTGGCCGATGTTCTCGCCGTAGCTGCCGGTCTGCAGGACCGGGCGGGTCACGCCCGTCGCTGCGCCAGGCACCTGGGCGTTCCAGGCGTACAGCTTGTGGGTGTGGCCGGTGAAGATGGCGTCCACCGCCGCTGAGGTCTTCGTGACGATCTTGGCGAAGGCGCTGTCGGTGAGGGCCAATTCCTGCTCGAGGGTGGCGTTCTCCACGGTTCCGGCGCCGGCGCCCTCGTGGTATTCGGCGATGATGACGTCGGCCTCGCCGTTGGCGGCGTCGCCGTCGGTGAGCTGGCCGGCAACGCGGTTGACCGCGTCGACGGGGTCGCCGAAGCTGACCGTGGAGATGCCATTGGGCGCGACCAGGGTGGGGGTCTCCTCGGTCACGGTGCCGATGACGGCAACCTTGACGCCCTTGACGTCCTGGATCGCGTATTCCTGCAGGGCCGGGGTCTGGGTGCCGGCCTGGTAGACGTTGGCGCCGAGGTAGTCGAAGTCGGCTTCGTCGGTGACCCGTCCGGTGAGGTCGGCGATGCCCTGGTCGAACTCGTGGTTTCCGACCGCGGAGGCCGACAGCTCGAGGGCGTTGAGCACGTCGAGGGTCGGGGTGTCTTTCTGCGAGGCGGAGGCGTAGAGCGAGGCGCCGATGTTGTCCCCGTCAGAGAGGAACAGGGTGCTGTCGGGGAACTGGGCGCGCAGGGTCTCCACGGTTCCGGCGAACTTCACGGTGTTCAGGTCGATCCGCCCGTGGAAGTCGTTGATGTTCAGCAGGTTGAGCTGCACAGTGGCCGGGGCCGCGAGGGCCGGGACGGCGACGACGGGAGCGCCCACCAGGCACGCTCCGATCACTGCAGCGAAGGCCAGCCGAAGCGGGCGGGACGGATTGAGCGACATTGTTCTCCTCGAAAGTGGTGCCGTGGGGTGACGGGGATGCAGGTGAAGGGCCGGTGTGGCGCGCGTGACAATCGGCGACAACACCGGACGGACTGACTGTGGGGGCAGCCTAACGACGCCGGATGTCCGGCGGGTTACGGCGAGGCAACTTGCTCAGATGAGCACAGGAGGGCAGACGAGGCCAACTTCTGAGCGATGGGGAGCGGGCGCCCCCGGCTGGGGGACGCCCGCTCGGGCCGGTCGGTTAGGCGCTCGGCAGGGTGGAGCGGCGACGTCGAGCGAGCAGCGCGCCGAGCAGCAGCAGGAGCAGGGCCCCGGCCAGCAGTGGGGCGCTCTCCACACCCGTGCTGGCGAGCGTTCCGGCCGCTGCCGAACCGGGAGCCACGACCGTGATCTCGGTCCAGCCGATGACCGCGCCCGCTGCATCCTGCAGGATGATGCGGTGCGTGCCCGCGGCCAGGTCCGTCGGCAGCGCCGTGGTCACGGTGCCCGCAGCGCTGACCTGCAGCCAGCCACCCAGGTTGACCGGGGTGGAGCGCACCCACGCCGACACGAAGTCACCGGCATACGTGGCACCGGCCGTGATGGTGATCGCGGAGCCGACCGGGTAGCGCGACGCGTTGGTGCTGATCTTGTCGCGGAGGGCGGCGGTGAGGGCACTCTCCGGCGCCGCGGTCGGGGCAAGTGTCGGTGCGGTGACTGCCGGGACGGTGGGCGTCGACGTGGGAACCGGGGTGGGCTCGGTCGTCGGGACCGGGGTCGGCGCCGTTGTGGGGACCGGGGTGGGCTCCGTCGTCGGGACCGGGGTGGGCTCCGTCGGGCTCGCCAGGTTCAGGCCCAGGATCGCCGGGTCGTGGTCCGAGGACCTGAAGGCGTCTGCGACATAGAAGTCGGTCACGTTGTTGTTGTACCGGCTGTATTCCAGCGCCACGGATTCGACCGAGTTGATGTTCCAGACGTCCACATCGCTCACGACGGCATCCGCTTCGGGGGAAGCAAAGACGTGGTCGAGCGAACCGACCGACCCGCCGAACGCGTAGGTGTATTCGCCGCTCTTGGCTTCCTGGTTCAGGTAGCCGGCATCGGTGATCACCTTGATCGGGTCTTCCTGGTCGTAGGCGTTGAAGTCGCCGGTGAGGAACACCCTGTCGATGCCGGACTGAGCCGACATCGTGTCGGCGAACGCGACCAGCGCGGTCGCCTGGTTGACGCGGGAGGCGTTCGAGGCGCCCTGACCGTCGCCCATGTCGGCGTCCACGCCGGTGCCCGACCCCTTGGACTTGAAGTGGTTGACGATCGTGAGGAAGCGGCTGCCGGTATCGCCGACCAGCTGGAAGGCCTGGGCGAGCGGCTGGCGGGCGTTGCTGAACGCGGCGGATCCGGTGAGGATCGTGGATCCGCCCACGGTTTCAACAGCTGCCTTCTGGTAGATGAAGGCGGTGCGGATGACGTCTTCGTTGGCCGGCAGCGCGGCCGGGGACGGCACGAACGCCCAGGCATCCTGGCCGAGGTCGGCGTTCAACGCGGCGACCAGGGTGGCCAGGGCGGTGTCCCGGTCGGCGCCGAAGACTGCCGAGTTCTCGATTTCTTCGAGTGAGATGACCTGCGCGTCGAGGGCGTTGATGGCCGCGACGATCTTGGCCTGCTGGCGCAGGAAATTCGCCTGGTCCGCCGCGCCGCGGGCGTCGCAGCCGCCGCTCACGGTGATCTTGGCGCCGGCACGGTCGGTGTAGTACTGGCACCCGGTGAGGGTGTCCCCGGTGGTGGAGAAGTAGTTCAGCACGTTGAAGGTGCCCAGGCGGATGTCGCCGCCCACCTTCTCCGGCGCCGAGCTGCGGGTGTTCTCGAAGGTGGCCGGCTGCACGGTGGCGGCGTTGGCGGGCACCAGGGCTGTTGTCGGCTGCAGCTTCCAGGCGCTGTTGCGGTAGTCGAGGATCGTCGGCTTGGTGAAGGTGACCGCGGCGCCGATGCGTACCGGGGCGGTGGTGGAGAGGTACGGAACCGGCAGGCCCTTGTTGGACGAGCTGAGGTAGTTGGTGCTCGCGCCGTCGTCGAGGGTGACTGCCCGTGCCGCGTTGGCGGCGATGGCGGCCGTGTAACCGGCGCTGCCGGGGCGGTCGGTGACGGTGGGGTTGACCAGGGGCGTCGTGCCGGCGGCGAGGCCGATTTCGGCGTACTGGTTGGTGGTGTAGTTGTTCGTCACCGTAAACGCACCGACGGGGGCGACGAGCATGCCCTCCAGGCGTTCACGGTCTGCGTCCGTGGCCGGGAGCCGGAGTTCGGCGGCGACCGGGGCGGTGATGCCGGCGCCGTCGAGCCGGGTGATGTCGCCGAGAGCGTTGATGGTCAGCTGGGTGAGGCCGTAGTACTCGCTGACAGCGCCGGTGACGCTCACGTAGTCGCCGACGGCGACGTCGACGCCGAGGGTCTTGGTGTAGACGAAGATGCCGTGGGACGCCGGATTGTTGGCACCATCGGTGCCGGGGGTCTGCAGGTAGAAGCCGGCAAAGTCGCCGGTGGGGTAGGCGGCGGTGACGACGCCGACGGTCTTCACGGTGCTGCCGGCCAGCGGGCTGGCATCCGCGGCGCCCTGGATGGCGCTGATCGCGGTGGTGTCGGTGGGCGGGGCCGTCGTCGGGGTGGGGGTCGGGGTGGGAATGACGACGGGAGGGTCGGTCGGGGCCGGTGTGGGTGTTCCTCCGGTCGGGCCGGCCGAATTGGTGGGGGTGATCGTGGCCGACAGGGTGATGTCTGCGGCGTTGTTGTCGGTGTCGGCGGCGGCGCTTCGGTTGAGCGACTTGACGTCGGTGTTGGAGCTCGGCGCCGGCGCGACGGCGCCCTCGAAGGTGAGGGAGGCGCCGTAGCCGACCAGGTCGATCACGTCCGGGTTGGCCGCCGAATCGCCGGAGTCGAGGGTGGTGAGTGCCGTGGTGGACTTGGCGAGGATCAGGGTGCCGGTGGTGCCGCTCGGGCTCAGCGTGGAGACCTGGTCCGGGGTGGGGAGCGCCGCCCCGGTGGTACCGTTCGAGCCGCCGGAGACGAGGTAGTAGCCCTTGGCCGGGATCGTTCCGGTGAGGGCGACGACGGCGCTCGGCTTGTCGGCGAGGACGCCGGTGGCCTTGCGGTACTGCAACGACCAGGCGGAGAGGTCGATGGCGGCATCCGTGGGGTTGTACAGCTCGACGAACTTGGTCGCGAATGCGGCGTCTTTGCTGCCTCCGCTGAGGTAGGCCTCGTTGATGACGACGCCGGTGCCGGCGGTGTTGGCCTGGGCGGGGAACGCCACGACCGGCGCGACGGCGAGGCACGCTCCGATCAGGGAAGCGAGGGCCAGCCGAAGCGGGCGGGGCGGGGCGAGCGACATGGAGTCTCCTGGGTGGGTGCGATGAACGGTGTGACGGAACAGGGTGCAGGGCAGGCGCAGGTTAAGACGCGGTGGAGCTCGGGTTGTGGGCACGCCGAACGTGCGAGTGGGCGCGCCACCATCACCGCCGGAGCGGGTGGCGCACGAGAGTTGCAGGTCGGCCGGAGTGCTTGGAGGGCAGCCTAACGACCGTCCATGTCCGGTTGGTTACGCGAAGGCAACATGCTCAGATGAGCAGAGAAATGCCGACGGCGCCCACATCTGAGCGGGCCTGGTCATTCAGGCGAGGCGCTTGAGCATCCGGGTGTTGCCGAGGGTGTTCGGCTTGACGCGGGCGAGGTCGAGGAACTCCGCGACGCCCTCGTCCGGTGAGCGCACCAGCTCGGCGTAGATGGCGGGGTCCACGGTTTCGGTGCCCATGTCGACGAACCCGTGCCGGGTGAAGAAGTCCACCTCGAAGGTGAGGCAGAACAGGCGCGTCAGGCCCAGTTCCCGGGCGTCCGCCTCCAGGCGGCCGATGAGCGCGTGCCCGATACCGCGCCCGAGCCAGTCCTCGGACACGGCGAGAGTGCGCACCTCGCCGAGGTCCTCCCACATCACGTGCAGGGCGCCGCAACCGACCAGGTTGCCGTCCAGGTCCTCGACCACGCGGAACTCCTGCACGGCCTCGTAGAAGACCACGCGGTCCTTGCCGAGCAGGATGCGTTGCTGCACGAGGGGCTCGACGAGGGCCTGGATGAGCGGCACGTCGCGGGTCTGCGCCCGGCGCACGATGAACTCCTGGTGTGTCACGTCCGCCCGCTCTCCTGGCCGCCAGCCGCGACCGATTCTGATGTGCCGAAAGGTCAAGTCTAGGGGCGGACGACAAACGGCCCGGCGGAGGTCCGCCGGGCCGTTCGTGTGGTGCTGGTGTCTCTATTCGCTGGTGATGGCCAGATCGGGCGTGCCCGGTCCGGTGCCGACAGCCGCGGCGGTGTTGATGCCCACCGAGACGGCCTCGTTGCGGTTCGTCGTGGTGAACACGTACTCCCCGTCGACGAAGTCCACGTGCACGTGGTCGCCGGCGTTCAGTTCGCCGTGCAGGATCTTCTCGCTCAGGCGGTCCTCCACCTCACGCTGGATCGCGCGACGCAGCGGCCGGGCGCCCAGGGCGGGGTCGAAGCCGACCTCGATGAGGTGCTCCTTCACCGCGAGGGTGAGGTCGATGGTCATGTCGCGGTCGAGCAGCCGGTCGCCCAGGCGCTTGATGAACAGGTCCACGATCTGCACCAGTTCGGGCTTGGACAGCTGCGGGAAGACGATGATCTCGTCGACGCGGTTGAGGAACTCGGGTTTGAAGTGCTTCTTCAGTTCCTCGTTCACCTTTCCGCGCATCCGGTCGTAGCTGGTGGCCGTGTCGCCCTCGAGCTGGAAACCGACGGGCGAGCCGCTGATGTCCCTGGTGCCGAGGTTGGTGGTCATGATGATGACGGTGTTCTTGAAGTCGATCACGCGCCCCTGGCCATCCGTCAACCGGCCCTCTTCCAGAATCTGGAGGAGCGAGTTGAAGATGTCGGGGTGAGCCTTCTCGATCTCGTCGAATAGCACAACGGAGAACGGCTTGCGGCGCACCTTCTCGGTGAGCTGGCCGCCCTCCTCGAAGCCGACGAACCCGGGAGGGGCACCGAACAGGCGCGAGACCGTGTGCTTCTCGCCGTACTCGCTCATGTCCAGCGAGATCATGGCGGCCTCGTCGTCGAAGAGGAACTCCGCGAGCGCCTTGGCCAGCTCGGTCTTGCCGACACCGGTGGGGCCGGCGAAGATGAACGAACCGCTCGGACGCTTCGGGTCCTTCAGGCCGGCACGGGTACGACGGATGGTCTTGGCGAGCGCCGAGATGGCCTCTTCCTGACCGATGACGCGCTGGTGCAGTGCCTTCTCCATGAAGACCAGCCGCGAGGACTCTTCTTCGGTGAGCTTGAAGACGGGGATGCCGGTGGCCTGGGCCAGGACC
This sequence comes from Cryobacterium sp. MP_3.1, assembly GCF_035984795.1. Classification (NCBI taxonomy): domain Bacteria; kingdom Bacillati; phylum Actinomycetota; class Actinomycetes; order Micrococcales; family Microbacteriaceae; genus Cryobacterium; species Cryobacterium sp. MP_3.1. The sequence goes on from NZ_JAXCHV010000017.1 coordinate 21,336, forward strand.
TCGGCGATCAGGCCCTCGTCGACGACCGCGGTGGTCTTGACGTCGCCGGACTTCCACTTCTTCTCCAGACGCAGACGCTCGCCGAGGAGGTTCTTCTCCTCGTCGCGCAGGCCCGCGGCCTTCTCGAAGTCCTGGTCCTCGATCGCGGTTTCCTTGGCGGCACGCACCACGGCGATCTTCTCGTCGAATTCGCGCAGCTCCGGCGGGCTGGACAGGATCGACAGGCGCAGGCGTGCGCCGGCCTCATCGATCAGGTCGATGGCCTTGTCCGGCAGGAATCGGTCGGAGACGTAACGGTCGGCGAGGTTGGCCGCGGCCACGAGGGCGCCGTCGGTGATGGACACCTTGTGGTGCGCTTCGTACCGGTCGCGCAGCCCCTTGAGGATGTTGATGGTGTGCGGCAGCGACGGCTCGTTCACCTGGATGGGCTGGAAGCGGCGCTCGAGCGCGGCATCCTTCTCGAAGTGCTTGCGGTACTCATCCAGCGTGGTGGCGCCGATGGTCTGCAGTTCACCGCGGGCGAGCAGGGGCTTGAGGATCGAGGCCGCGTCGATGGCGCCCTCGGCGGCACCGGCTCCGACGAGGGTGTGGATCTCGTCGATGAACACGATGATGTCGCCGCGGGTGCGGATCTCCTTGGTGACCTTTTTCAGGCGTTCCTCGAAGTCACCGCGATAGCGGCTGCCGGCGATGAGCGAGCCGAGGTCGAGCGAGTACAGCTGCTTGTCCTTCAGCGTCTCGGGCACATCGCCCTTGACGATCGCCTGGGCGAGACCCTCGACGACGGCGGTCTTGCCGACGCCGGGTTCACCGATGAGCACGGGGTTGTTCTTGGAGCGGCGGGAGAGGATCTGCATGACCCGCTCGATCTCCTTCTCGCGCCCGATCACCGGGTCGAGTTTGTTGTCGCGCGCCGCCTGGGTGAGGTTGCGCCCGAACTGGTCGAGAATCTGGCTGCCCGCGGGGTTGGCCGCGGTCTCGTTCGCACCCACCTGCACCTGCTCCTTCCCCTGGTAGCCGGAAAGGAGCTGGATGACCTGCTGGCGCACCCGGTTGAGGTCGGCGCCGAGCTTGACCAGCACCTGGGCGGCCACGCCCTCGCCCTCGCGGATGAGCCCGAGCAGGATGTGCTCGGTTCCGATGTAGTTGTGGCCGAGCTGCAGCGCTTCGCGCAGGCTCAGCTCGAGGACCTTCTTGGCGCGCGGCGTGAACGGGATGTGCCCGGTGGGCTGCTGCTGCCCCTGGCCGATGATGTCCTGCACCTGTTCGCGCACGGCATCCAGCGAGATGCCGAGGCTCTCCAGGGCCTTGGCGGCCACGCCTTCACCCTCGTGGATGAGCCCGAGCAGAATGTGCTCGGTTCCGATGTAGTTGTGGTTGAGCATCTTGGCCTCTTCCTGGGCCAGGACGACGACACGACGAGCTCGGTCGGTAAATCTCTCAAACATATGAACACTCCCTTGGCGCCAGGGCGGTTATGGCACCGATACAAAGAGAGTAACCAGCGGATGCCCGGATGCGTGCCTCTGTTCGCCATGGGCGTGACGGATGTGACTCGCGCGCTCGCCTCCGTCTCCTGCAGCACCGGCGGTTCCGCGGCATTTCCCCCCCGACCTGCCCCCGTTCGGACGAGTTGCCCCGGCACACCGGGGCAGGTGGACCGCAGCGGGGCAGCTCGACCGAGACCCTTGCTTCGCACAACGATAAACGATATGGTCGGGACCGACATTCATATCGATAATCGTTAGGAGCATCTCGTGATGAAAACGGCTCAGGCCGAGAGGGCGCCACGTACGTCCCGACTCGAACACCGGCTCGGCAGGGTTCTCACCTGGTTGGTGCTGATCGGTGCCGTGCTCTCGGGGCTTCTGGCGACCGGCATCGGCGTCGTCACCCTGGTCGGGCAGCTCCTCACCGACAGGTTCGTCGTCACACTTTTCGCGGATGCTCCCCTGCCGCCGGCAGCGTCAAGCGGCACCGCGCAGATCCACGGCGGCAGTTTCGCATCGGCCGAGGTCACCGTCACCGGGCTCAGCGCACTGCCCAGGTTTCTGCTCACCCTGGAGGGCTCCACCGCGCTGGCCACGACACTGCTGGTCTCGGCGACGGTCTTCTATTTCTGCTGGAGCGTGCTGCGCCGCCGGCCGTTCACCCGTCCGGTCTTCTGGTTGGTCGCGCTGGTCGGCTACGCACTGCTCCTGGGCACCGTGCTCGGGCAGGGCTTCGGCGGGCTGGGCCGCATGATCGCCGCGGGCGAGCTGAACGGCGACGCCCCTGACGGGTTCTGGCCACTGGCCACCCTCGTCGACCTCGCACCCGCCGGCACCGGACTTGTGCTCCTCGTCGCCGCCGCCGCCATTTCCCTCGGCCAGCGTCTGCAACGCGAGACCGACGGACTCGTCTAGTGGCGCCCGCCGCTGACGACGAGGCCACGGGCATCCACTGCCGTCTCGACGCGCTGCTCATCGAGCGCGGGATGACGCTCACCAGGCTCAGCGAGCTTGTCGGAGTCAGCGTGGTCAACCTCTCGGTCCTCAAGAACGACCGGGCCAGAGCCATCCGGTATTCGACCCTGGCCGCGATCTGCGCCGCCCTGGACTGCGAGGTGGGCGACCTGCTCGTGCGCGCCGACTGAGCCCGGCCAGCTGCGAGATGCCCTTGCGAGGGCACCGGACTGCGCAAATACTGTCAGCACTCAGGTTCCACGATTTCGCGACCTGCACCCGCAGGCGAAAGGCGGCGGCACATGGACGGCTCCTCGAACCTCGCCAAACCGGCTCGCTCGAACGGCCTCGCCGACCCGGCCGCCGAGATCGCCCGGCTCTCCGCCGAGAACGCCCGGCTGCGCGGACAGCTCGGCCCGGCCGCCGAACACCGAGCGTCCGCCAGGTGGCGGGCGTTTTTTGCGGCGCTGCTGATCACCATCGGGGTGCTCCTGGCCCCGGTGAGCGTGGTGGCCTATTGGACCAAGGGCTACATCAATGACACCGACAGGTTCGTCGCCTCGCTCGCCCCGCTCGCGGACGACCCCGCGGTGCAGGCGTACCTGGTTGACGAGATCGTCGCGGTGGTCAACGAGAACGTCGACATCAACACCATCACCAGCGATCTCTTCACCGGGCTGGAGAGCCTCGATCTGCCGCAGGCCGCCAAGGACGCCCTGGCGCTTCTCGAGACACCCGCCGCGCAGGGGGTTCAGCAGCTGATCGAGTCCGCAGCCACCAATATCGTCGCCTCGGATGCCTTCGCCGAGCTGTGGGAACAGGCACTGCGGACCAGCCAGACCCAGGTCATCGCGGCCCTGGAGGGTGACACCTCCACGGCGCTGGTGATCAGCGACACCGGCGAACTCGGCATCCAGCTCGGGCCGATCATCGCAGAAGTGAAGAAGGAACTGGTCGACCGGGGCTTCTCGTTGGCAACGAACATTCCCGAGGTCGATCGCACCATCGTGGTGGCCCAGTCCGACTCGTTGGTGCAGGCGCGCACCGGGTATCAGCTGCTGAACGTGCTCGGTTTCGTCCTGCCGCTGGTGAGCCTGGGCCTGATCGTCCTCGGCGTGCTGGTGGCCAGACGACGCTCCCGCACCATGATCTGGGCCGGACTCACCCTGGCCCTGGCCATGGCCGTACTCGCCGCCGGGATCGCGGTGGGGCGGATCCTCTTCGTCAGCGCGTTGTCGCCCACGTACCTTCCCAACAACGTGGCCCAGGCGCTGTATGACGCCGTTGTGCCGTTCATCAACACCACGGCCCTGTCGGTGGGGCTCGTCGGCTTCACCGTGGCCGTGGTGGCGTATCTGGCCGGGCCGTTCCGTGGGTCCACGATCGTGCGGCGGGCCACCATCGGCACCTGCGCCCGGATCCGGGCGGCGGCGGCGAACGCCGGGGTCACGACGGGCGGTTTCGGGGACTTCCTCTATCACTACCGGCGCTTGGCCCACGTGCTGATCGGGCTTGCTGCCGCAGCGGTCGCGATCTTCTGGCGTCCGCTTGCTGTACCGGTGATCATCTGGACGGCGGTCCTGGCGCTGATCGCCGTGCTGCTCGTCGAACTGCTGCAGCGCCCGCCGGTCACGCCCGGGGTTCCGCCGGTCCCCGGGACAAAGCCGGGCACGCCCTCGGGGCCGCAGGAACCGACGGCGGCCGCCGGCACCGAGTCGGTCAACCCCACCCTCCCGTTGCCGCCGGCAGACCCCGACGATCTGCGCGGGCAGACGGGCCCCACCGAGCCCCTTGAACCGCTACGCACCCCGGCACGCCCGGAATAAGCTCACAGTGTGAGCAACCTCGAAACCGAACCGGTCGAACTCGTCTGCGACCCCAGCACGACCTCCGAGGTGGATGTCGTCATCCTGCAGCCCCGGGATGTACCCCTGGGCGGTCTGCGGGCGATGGGCGTGCGTCGCACGCTCCCCCAGCGCGCGAGAAGCCTGATCGGCGCCTGGTGCTTCGTCGATCACTACGGCCCAGACGACGTGTCGGTCACCGGCGGGATGGTGGTGCCGCCGCATCCGCACACCGGGTTGCAGACGGCGAGCTGGCTGTTCGCCGGCGAGGTCGAGCACCGCGACAGCGTCGGCAGCCTCGCTCTGGTCCGGCCGGGCGAGCTGAACCTGATGACCGCGGGTTCCGGTATCAGCCACTCCGAGGTGTCCACGCCGGACACCACGGCGCTGCACGGGGTGCAGCTGTGGATCGCCCTGCCCGAGCTCACCCGCCACCAGGCGCCGCACTTCGAGAACCACGTCATCGCACCGGTGACGCGGGGCGCGGTCACCCTGCACGTATTCCTGGGTACGGTGGCCGGACAGACCGCCGCCGCCACCGGGGACACCCCGCTGGTCGGCGCTCAGATCGACCTGCCGGCCGGGTCGTCGATCGACCTTGACGTCGACCGATCCTTCGAACACGGTGTGCTCGTCGACGCCGGCACCGTCAGTGTCGGCGGCGCACCGGTGCACCGGAACGAACTGGGCTTCATCGACAGCGGACGTCCGGTCATCCGCCTGGAGAACACCGGCGACGGCCCGGCCCGGGTGCTGCTGCTGGGCGGTGAGCCGCTCGGCGAGCAGATCGTGATGTGGTGGAATTTCATCGGCCGCAGCCACGAGGAGATCACCGCCTGGCGGGACCAGTGGCAGGCGGAGGTGATCGACGACTCGGACGCCGACGGCCGGTTCGGCCACGTCGCGTACCACGGTGCGCCGCTGCCGGCGCCGATGCTGCCCACCGTGCGGCTCAAACCCCGCCGCTGAACCGCGGTTCGCCCGCTGCGGCTACTGCACGGCGGAGGTCAGCCTGGCGAGGTTGTCGAGGATCGTCGAGCGCAACGGCTGCTTCATCCACTCGTCGAGGGTGAGCTCGCGACTGTCTGCCCGGTAGCCGTCCTCCACCGCCCGGAGCGCCTGCACGAACGAAGCCCCACGCACCATCAGGGACACCTCGAAGTTGAGGCTGAACGAGCGCATGTCCATGTTGCTCGAGCCGATCACGGCGACATCATCGTCGATGGTGAAGTGCTTGGCGTGCAGTACGTACGGCGCCTTGTACATGTAGATCTTCACGCCCGCCCGCAGCAGTTCCTCGTAGTAGGAACGTTGGGCGTGGTAAACGAGAGCCTGGTCGCCGATCTCAGAGACGAAAAGTTCCACGTGCAGGCCGCGCTGCACGGCTGTCGTGACCGCGTACATGATCGACTCGTCCGGCACGAAATACGGGCTGGTGATCACGATGCGTTCCTGCGCGTAGTACAGCAACGCGAGGAACAGGCGCAGGTTGTTCTCGCCCTCGAAGCCGGGTCCGCTGGGCACGACCTGGCAGTCGATGGCATCCGAGATGTCCTCGGGGTGCACGGGCTCGATGTCGCGGGTGAGCAGCTCGTTGGTCTCGCTGTACCAGTCGGTGATGAAGATCGCGTTCAGGCCAGAGACGATGGGGCCTTCGAGCCGGACCATCAGGTCTTTCCATTTGAGGCCGCGGCGAATGTTGCTCTTCATGTTGTAGGTGCGGTCGATCACGTTCTGCGAGCCCATGAACCCGACCCGACCGTCGACGATGACGAGCTTGCGGTGGTTGCGCAGGTCGGGCCGCTGCCACTGACCCTTGAACGGCTGCAGCGGCAGCATCAGCTGCCACTGCACGCCGGATTCGGTGAGCCGCTTCTTGGTCTTTTTGAAGCCCGGCTTCCGCATCGACTGGATGTGGTCCATCAGCACCCGTACCGTCACGCCCCGCTTGACCGCGTTCTCCAAAGCGTCGAAGAACGGGGTGGTGGTGGGGTCGAGGGAGAGGATGTAGAACTCGACATGCACGTACTTCCGGGCCTTGTCGATGTCGGCGACCATCGCGGCGAAGGTCTCCTCATAGTTGCCGTGCAGCCGCGCCCGGTTGTCGCCGACGAGTGGCATCGCGCCGAGATTGCGGTTGAGCGCGACCACGGATTCGAGCCAGCCCGGCCACGGGTGGTCGCGTTGCACGCGTTCCATGCCGGCGGTGCTGTCGAGGATGAACTGGTTGATCTCGGCCTGCATTTCCACCCGACGCTTGGGCAGGGTGCGATAGCCGATCAGCAGGAAAAGCAGGAACCCGAAGTAGGGGATCAGGAAGATCGCCAGCAGCCACGCCATGCCGGAGGTGGGCCTGCGGTTGCGGGGTACGACGATGATCGCGATCACCCGGATGGCGAAGTCAACAAGGAATGCCACCACGAGAAGGATGGTGGATAGGTCAATACCGAACACGGTTAGGCGGCCGGTTTGTCAAGGCCGAGTCTGGCCCGCTCCTCGGCTTCGACCCGCGCGTAGGCGTTTCGTTCGGTGCGGTCTGAACGGATGATGGCGCGCACGATGATCCAGAAGAGCACCCCGACCAAAACCGTGGGCGCGAGCGAGTACAAAGCGTTGGCCCAGAAGCTATCCATAGTCCCTTCAGCCTACGCGATCTGGACGCGCCCGCCGCCGGGTTACTTGGTGAGGATGCCGAAGATCCCGGAACCGAGCAGGTACAGGCCGACGCCACCCACCACGATCCAGATCATGATCCGGTTGGTCGACGGGCCCTTCTTCTTGCCGTCGTCATCCGGCTTCAGCTGGTCCTTGGGCAGAAAAGTCATCATGCGGGTTACTTTACCAACGGGAACAGAATGGTCTCCCGGATACCGAGGCCGGTCAGGGCCATCAGCAGCCTGTCGATGCCCATTCCCATGCCGCCGGTGGGCGGCATGCCGTGCTCCAGGGCCCGAAGGAATTCTTCGTCCAGTCGCATGGCCTCCGGGTCGCCGCCGGCGGCGAGCCTGGCCTGCTCCACGAAGCGTTCGCGCTGCACGACGGGGTCGACGAGCTCGGAGTAGCCGGTGGCCAGTTCGAAGCCGCGGATGTAGAGGTCCCATTTCTCCACGACGCCGTCGATCGAGCGGTGGCCGCGCACCAGCGGGCTGGTGTCCACCGGGAAGTCGAGCACGAAGGTGGGCCGGACCAGGTCGCCCTTGACGAAGTGCTCCCACAGCTCTTCGACGTACTTGCCGTGGATGGGGTGATCGACCTCGACGCCTTCGGCGGCGGCCAAGGCCTGCAGCTCGGCCAGCGGGGTGGCCGGGCTGATGGTGCGTCCCACGGCGGTGGAGAGGCTGTCGTACATGCTGATGCGGTCCCACTGGCCGCCCAGGTCGTACTCGGTGCCGTCGGCCCAGGTCACCACGTGCGAGCCGCCGGTGATGGCCGCAGCAGCATCCTGGATCAGGGTCTGGGTGAGCTCGGCGATCGAGGTGTAGTCGCCGTAGGCCTCGTAGGCCTCGAGCATCGCGAATTCGGGCGAGTGGGTGGAGTCGGCGCCCTCGTTGCGGAAGTTGCGGTTGATCTCGTAGACCCTGTCGATGCCGCCGACGACGGCGCGCTTGAGGAACAGCTCCGGTGCGATGCGCAGGAACAGCTCGGTGTCGAACGCGTTGCTGTGGGTGGAGAACGGCCGGGCCGAGGCGCCGCCGTGCAGGGTCTGCAGCATCGGCGTCTCGATCTCGAGGAAGCCGCGCGCGGTGAAGGTTGCGCGCAGGCTCGCGACGGCCTGGGAACGCTGCACCACGGTGCGGCGGGCCTGCTCACGGGCGATGAGGTCGAGGTAGCGGCTGCGCACCCGGGTCTCTTCGCTGAGTTCGGAGTGCAGGTTCGGCAGCGGCAGCAGCGCCTTGGCGGCGATCTGCCACTCGGTGACCATGACCGACAGTTCGCCGCGGCGGGAGGAGATGACCTCACCGGCGACGAAGACGTGGTCGCCGAGGTCGACGAGGTCCTTCCACGCGGCCAACGATTCGTCGCCGACGGCGGCGAGCGACACCATGGCCTGGATGCGGCTGCCGTCGCCGGACTGCAGGCTCGCGAAACAGAGCTTGCCGGTGTTGCGCAGGTGCACCACGCGGCCGGCCAGGCCTACGGTCTCGCCGGTGGCGGCGTCCGCTTCGAGCTCGCCGTACCGGGCGCGAACGGCGGGGATGGTGTGGGTGACGGGCACCGACACCGGGTAGGCGCCACCGGCCGGGCTGGACGCGGCCGCGTTCAGGCGGTCACGCTTGGCCAGGCGCACGGCCTTCTGCTCGGTCAGTTCGGCGGCGGCCTGTGCGTCATCGTTGCTGGGCGTGTCGCCGGGCACGGCGTCGGGGGTGGTGCTCATGCGGTTCTCCGTCGGTGGGCGTACACGGGCCAGGCCCGGCACCCCGTTGAAAGCGGTTAGGGGATGTCCAGTGAAATGTTGTCGATCAACCGGGTGCTGCCGACCACCGCGGCGACCAGCATCCTGGCCTGGCCGCGGTAGTCGTCGTCGACCGGCAGGAAGGTGTGCGGGTGCACGACAACCAGATAGTCCAGTTTAACCAGAGGCGCGGCCCCGATCACCGCGTGGGCGGCAACTATCGCGGCGGGAACCCCGGAGTGGGCCGCGGCCGCGGCCGCGGTCAGGCCCACGAACAGCGACCTGGCCGCGGTGCGGGCGGGCTCGTCGAGGTTGCGGTTGCGGCTCGAGCGGGCCAGGCCGTTGTCCTCCCGCACCGTGGGCACGACCTCGATGCGCACCCGCAGGTTGAGGTCGGCGACCATCCGCTCCACCAGGAAAACCTGCTGGGCGTCTTTCTGACCGAAGACGGCGATGTCGGGTTCGACGATGTTCACCAGCTTCGCGACGACGGTGAGCATGCCGTCGAAGTGGCCGGGCCGGGCGGCACCCTCGTAGAGACCGCCGACCGCGCCTGCGGTCAGGCGGGTCGACGAGGCGCCGTCGGGGTACATCTCCTGGGCGTGCGGGGCGAAGACGAATGCGGCGCCCTCCTCCGCCAGCGCCGCCACGTCGGCGTCGAGGGTGCGCGGGTAGGTGTCGAGGTCTTCGTTCACGCCGAACTGCAGCGGGTTGACGAAGACCGACACGACCACGATGTCGCCGACGGCGACGGCACGCCGCACGAGTTCCCGGTGCCCGGCGTGCAGGGCGCCCATGGTGGGAACGAGCACGACGTGGGCATCGCCACCCCTGGCCGCGGCGTTCTGTTTGGCGAGGCAGAGGCTATTTCGCAGCTCGTCTATCGTGTCGATGACTTCTGGCTTGGTGAGCACGGTCACTGGTCCTCCGGGTCAAACGGGTGGGGCGGGTATGGCGGGTCGAGTAGGTGGGTGGTGTCGCCCAGATCGGCGAGGTCGTCGAGCGGATGCCTGGCGCCGGTGCGGGTGAGGGCGTTCTCGATGGCCGAGCGCACCAGCGGCGCGATCACGGCCCCCGGCGCCTCGATACCGATCTCGCTGAGCAGCCGGGTGGATTGGTCGACGATCGAGCTGGAGAACGCCGTGGCGGTCTCGATGCCTTCGGAGTAGATCTCCCGGTCGCCCTCGGCCACGATCACCGGTTCGCCGCCCATCTCCACGACCAGGGCCTGCGCGATCGGCAGCACGGGGGCTGGGGCGGTCACGGCAAAGTAGCTGTCGGCCAGGCGGCTGATGTCCAAGCTGGTGCCCGTGAACGCCATTGCCGGGTGGATGGCCAACGGGATCGCGCCGGCCCGCTGGGCGGGCAGCAGCACGTTGGTGCCGTAGCGTGCGGAGGTGTGCAGCACGAGCTGGCCGGGCTGCCAGGTTCCCGTGGCAGCGAGGCCGGTCACGAGGCTGTCCAGCTGGTCGTCCGGCACCGCGATGATCACCAGTTCGCTGCGCTCCACCACCTCGGGCACCGTGAGCACGGGAACGCCCGGCAGGATCGCTTCCGCGCGGTCACGGCTGGCCTGCGAGATCGCGGAGATGCCGATCAGGGCATGCCCGGCGCCGGCGAGAGCGGCGGCGAGGATGGGTCCGACATGGCCGGCGCCGATGACGCCGATGCCCAGGCGGCCCGGTCGCACCGTCACGAGGTCACCTCCGCGGCGGCGGCGGGGCCGACCGGGCTGGCGGGTCGCGGGGTCGGCGCTGGGTCCGGGCCGATGCGACTCCAGTGGTGGCTGGTGTCGGACTCCGCGGACGCGACGGCGCCGGCGGTGACGGTCTCCAGCAGGCGCACGGCCTCCCCCACGTCGAGCACGCCGAGGGTCGCGGTCACCGGTCCGGTCACGGTGTGCAGCCTGGCGGTGGCCAGTCGAAGACGGCGTCGGACGGGTCCCTGGTTGATGCCGACGCTTTGCAGACGGGCCAGGGGTACCAGGACGAGTTCCCTGGACAGCACGCCGCGGCGGAGCAGGACGGCGCCGGCGGATACCGCGTAGCCGGTGCGGCGCCAGGAGAACGGTCGCAGCCAGGCCGCCCGGCGGGGCGCGTTGCGGAAGCCGTCGTCGCCGCCGCGGGAGGTGAGGCCGTGCTGGATCAGGACCCGCTGCTCGTCGAGCGCGAACCCGGGCAGGATCAGTTCGAGGACCTTCGCCACGTCGGCCAGCGACCCGACCGGCAACACGGTGGTGGCCGCCTGGCCGGCTGCGCCGTCGTTGGTGGAGTGGCCGGCCTTATTGATGCTGATCTGCCACCACCCGAAGGGCCGCCAGACCAGCGGCTGGGTCACGCCGATGGCGTGGATGCGTCCGGGCGGCAGGGTCTCGTTGCTCGTTGTGAGCAGCCCGAAGCCCACCCGCACGCCGTCCCTGGTGCCGGCGATGCTGTACCGCAGCGATTTGGTGAACCTGGAGACGTAGTATCCGATGCTCGCGATGAGGCCGGGGAAGATCGCGATCAGCAACCACTCGCTGCCGCCGACGATGACGCTCACGATGAGAGCGACGATGGCCACGGCGACGAAGACCGTGAAGCCGCTGAACACTATCGAGCCGATCAGCCGCAGCACCGGGATCCGTACGACCGACTCCGGCGGGGCCGCGTCAGGGTCCAGTTCGGGGGCGAGGAATTCGCCCACCCGGCTGGTGGCGTAGTCGTTGAGGGCCTGACGGCGGCCGGCGTGCGCGGCGGTCGCCGTGTCGGCGGGGATCTCTGCGGGGTCGCCGTCCGGCAGCGGCGCCTCCGGCACGCTCTCGCCCGCGACGGGCCGGGGCTGGCGTGCGCCGGAGGCCAGCTGCAGGATGTCGCGGCGCAGCCCGTCGGCCAGCGCGGAGCCGAGATAGGCGAGCTGCACGTTGGCGTCCTGACCGGCCACGCTCACCTCGAGCTTGGCCGCACCGAACAGCCTCGGGATGAGGGGGCGCACGATGTTCACGCCCTGGATGCGGTCCAGGCGCGCCTGCCGGTGGCTGCGGAACAGGACGCCGCTGCGGACCTCGACGGATTCATCGCTGACCCTGAAGGTGTGCATCCGCCAGGACAGGGTGAAAGCGATGAGGATGACGATGAGGATCGCGGCGGCGATGAGCAGCGCCCAGCCCACGGCGCCGCGCTCGTAGATCTCGTCGAGGGGGTCGCCGGATTGCCGTGGGATCCCGAAGACCACGTCGACGAAGCGTTCGCGCAGGTTGGCGATGACGAAGCCGAGCAGGGCGAAGACGAAGATGCCGCCGCGCAGCACCGGGCTCGCGGGATGCAGGCGGTGCCAGTCCCCGTCGGCGAGGGAGGTCACAACCCGGCCCGCCGACTCTCGGCCAGTTCCACCAGGCGGTCGCGGAGGGCATCCGCGTCGGCCTCGGCGAGGCCGGGGATCGCGACGCCGGAGGATGCGGCGGCCGTGACGAACTTGAGGTCGGCGAGGCCGAGCAGGCGCGCGACCGGGCCGCGGGTGATGTCGACCAACTGCATGCGGCCGTAAGGCACCGACACGAACCGCTGGTACATGATGCCGCGGCGAAAGAGCAGGTCGTCGGCGCGCAGTTGGTACCCGATCGAGCGCACCCGGCGGGGCTCGAACGCCAGCGAGACCAGGGTGATCAGCGCGATCAAGCCGCCCACCCAGGCGGCCCAGACCTGGTCGAGCATCAGCCAGAGGGCCCCGGCGGCGGCGCAGACTATGAGCAGGAAGACGACGGTTCCCACGATTTCGACCATGACGTACTTCGGCGACACGCGCTTCCATTCGCCCGCCTCCGGCAGGTCGAGGCGGGCACCGACGGGTGCTACGGCCTCGATGGGGTCGCTGCCGGGGTAATCAGGCACGGGCTGCTCCGCCATCGTTCGGTCCCCCATTGTCGTGATCGTGGTCGTCCGGCGGCAGTGTGCAGAAATGCTCCGCTACGAGCCCGCCCGCGAGGAGGATCACGGCGCCGAGCGCCATCCCGATTGCGAGCCACAACGATGTTACCGCCGGTACCACCGACCGGGTGAGGATGAAGGCCACGATGCCGAGGCCCACGCCGAGCAGGAGCGCACTGGACAGGCTGGATGCCTTGGCGAGCAGGGCGATCCGCATTGCCAGGAACGGGTCGACGCGTTTTGTCGCCCGACCTCTGGTGGCCTGGCGGATCGGCCAGGCCAGGGAGACGAGGATCACGGCGATCAGGATCAGGGCCAGGGGCAAGGTGAACGGTGGAACTATGATCGGCGCGCTCCAGGCCGTCGCCGCCAGTTCGACCAGGAACCCGACGACGAGCCCGGCCAGGCCCAACGCGATCAGCGGGGTGGGGTGGGTGCGCTTCATCGGCGATCGTCCTCGTTCTCGGTGAGGTCGTCGGTGAGGTCGTCCGGGGTGCCCGGTCGCGGTCGGCCCGGGGTCTCGTGCAGGGTCTCGGCGTGGGCGACCTCGGTGTGCGCGGGGTCGGTGCTCGCGGTCACCGGATGCGCCCTGGCGGTGCGTGCGGCGACGGCCAGGAGTTCGCGCACCCGGCCCCGACCGGGCAGCTCGGCGTCGGGGTCGATGTCGAGCCAGGGAGCCAGCACGAAGTCGCGTTCCGCCGCGCGCGGGTGCGGGAGGGTGAGTCTGTCGTCGTCGATGCGGAGGTCGCCCAGGCAGATCAGGTCGATGTCCAGGGTGCGGTCGCCCCAGCGTTCCTCCCGGACCCGGCCGTGGTCGTTTTCGATGACGTTGACGGCGTCGAGCAGGGCGTGCGGCTCGCCCGTCCACAGCACGCTCACCACAAGGTTGAGGTAGCCGGGTGCGGCGAGGTCCACCCCGTCGGGCTTCACGGCGTCGGAGGCGTACACCGGGGAGATCGCGGTGAGTTGCACGCCGGGCAGTTCGGCGACGGCGCGCACGGCGGCGGCCAGGGTGCCCTCGCGGTCACCGAGGTTGCTGCCCAGGGCGAGCACGGCGGTGCGTGCCGGGGCGGCGTCGGCGTCGGTCATGCGCGGCTCCCTTCGGTTTGCGTGCGTTCGGTTTGCGTGCGTTCGGTTTGCGTGCCTTCGATCCGCGTGCGTTCGATCTGCACCGACACATCCGCGAACGGGATCTCGATGGGAGCCTGCGGCTTGTGCACTGTCACCCGCACGCGTTCGGCGGCGTCGTGGGCGAGAACCACGTCGGCGATGCGCTCGGCGAGGGTCTCGATGAGATCGACGGGGTCACGACGCACGGCGTCGGCGACCTCCTCGGCGAGTTCGCCGTAGTGGATGGTGCGGGACAGGTCGTCACCGGCCGCCGCCGCACGGAAATCCAGCCAGACCGTCACGTCGATGACGAACTCCTGACCGTTCTCGCGTTCGAAGTCGAAGACACCGTGGTGCGCGGTGATCCGCAGCCCGGTGAGGGTGATCGAGTCGGTGCTCATGACCCTATTCTGGCCGAATCGACCCGGGCGAGCACGTTGAGGGCGGCCCGGGTGCCCGCCACGTCGTGCACACGAACGGCCCAGGCGCCCGCCTGGGCGGCGAGCACGCTGAGCACGGCGGTTGGCAGATCCCGGTCGATGATGGTGGCGTCTTCCGGCAGCACGCCGGCCAGGAAGCGTTTGCGGGAGGCACCGACCATGACCGGAAGGCCGAGCGGAGCGAGGGCGTCGAGCCTGGCGAACACCCGCCAGTTCTGCTCGGCGTCCTTGCTGAAACCGAGGCCGGGGTCCAGCACGATCTGGCTGCGCGCCACCCCGGCAGCCTCGAGGACGGCGACTCGTTCGGTCAATTCGGCGACCACGGTGGCGACCACGTCGTCGTACTCGGCGAAGGTGTCCATGGTGCGGGCGTGGCCGCGCCAGTGCATCGCGATGTAGGTCAGGCCGGTGCGGGCGACCACCGCCGCCATGCCGGGGTCGGCCAGACCGCCGGACACGTCGTTGATGATGTCGACCCCGGCGTCGGCGGCCCGTGCGGCGGTCTGGGAGTTGAGGGTATCGACACTGGTCATGATGCCCAGCCGGCGCAGCTCGGTGATCACGGGCAGCACCCGGGCCTGCTCGACCTGGGGCGAGACCCGGTCGGCGCCGGGCCGGGTGGATTCCCCGCCGACGTCGATGAGGTCGGCTCCCGAGGAGTGCAGGTCCACGGCGTGTCGCACGGCAGCGTCGGTACTCGCCCACCGGCCGCCGTCGCTGAACGAGTCGGGGGTGACGTTGAGCACACCCATCACCAGGGTCACCGCCCGACCTGCGTCCCGCCGATGAGGGCGATGATCTCCGAGCGAGCAACGGGCAAGGCCAGGTCCCCACGGCTGGCCATGGTCACGGTGGAGCTGTGGGTCTGGCGGGGACCCCTGGTGGTGACGCAGCCGTGGCTGGCATCGAGGACCACCAGGATCCCGCGCGGCGCCAGCCCGGTCTCGAGGGTGTCGGCGATCTCTTCGGTGAGCCGTTCCTGCAGTTGGGGCCTGGCGGCGAGGGTCGTCACGACGCTGGCCAGTTTGCCCAGGCCTACGATGCGTTCACCGGGCAGGTAGGCCAGGTGAGCGGTGCCGAGGAACGGCAGCAGGTGGTGTTCGCAGACGGAACGGAACTCGATGTCACGCAGCAGCACCAGTTCGCCGGTCCGGTCTCCGACCGGCACTGTGTCGCGCAGGTGGTCGAGCGGGTCCTGGCCGAGACCGGCGAAGAACTCGGCGTAGGCCGACGCCACTCGCTCCGGGGTCGACGCCAGGCCGGCCCGGCCGGGATCCTCACCGATGGCGGCGAGGATCTCGGCGACGGCCGCTTCGATGCGTGGCTGGTCGACTCCCACGGGGGCCGGTCTACGCGGTTGCGGGGCGCGGTTTGCGTGCGGGGGCGCGCTTGGGCTTGTCCGCATCGGCGCCGCCGCTGGTGACGCCGCCGTCGACCGCCGCACCGTCGATGGGCGCCTTCGGCGTCGGCATCGCGATGGGGGGCAGGTCGGAAACCGGGCGCTTGTCGCTGGAGAGCCACTGCGGGCGCGGCGGCAGCTTCTGCACGTCGGCGAAGATCTCCACCAGCGCGGTCTGGTCGAGGGTCTCGTGTTCGAGCAGCTTCGCCGCCAGGTCGTCGAGGATCGCCCGGTTGGCGTTGATGACCGTGTAGGCCTCGTCGTGCGCGTTCTCGAGCAGCTGGCGCACCTCGGTGTCCACCCGCTCGGCAAGCCGCTCTGAGTAGTCCCGCTGGTGGCCCATGTCGCGGCCGAACATCATCTCGCCGGAGGCCGAACCGAGCTTGAGCGGTCCCACATCACTACTCATGCCGAACTCGGTGACCATCTTGCGAGCCGTGGCGGTGGCCTTCTCAATGTCGTTCGAGGCGCCGGTGGTGGGGTCGTGGAAGATGATCTCCTCGGCCACCCGGCCGCCCATGGCGTAGGCGAGCTGGTCGAGAAGCTCGTTGCGGGACACCGAGTAGCGGTCCTCGAGCGGCATCACCATGGTGTACCCCAGGGCGCGGCCGCGGGGCAGGATGGTGATCTTGGTCACGGGGTCGGTGTTGCGCATGGCCGTGGCAACGAGAGCGTGCCCGCCCTCGTGGTACGCGGTGATGAGCTTCTCCTGGTCGCGCATCACGCGGGTGCGGCGCTGCGGACCGGCCATGACCCTGTCGACGGCTTCGTCGAGGGCTCGGTTGTCGATCAGCTGGGCGTTGGAGCGTGCGGTGAGCAGTGCGGCCTCGTTGAGCACGTTCGCCAGGTCGGCGCCGGTGAAGCCCGGCGTCTTGCGGGCGAGCACCTCGAGGTCGACGCCGGCGGCCATCGGCTTGCCCTTGGAGTGCACCTCGAGGATGCGCTTGCGGCCGAGCATGTCGGGGGCGTCGACGCCGATCTGACGGTCGAAACGTCCCGGACGCAGGAGCGCCGGGTCGAGGATGTCGGGCCGGTTGGTGGCCGCGATGAGGATCACGTTGGTCTTGACGTCGAAGCCGTCCATCTCCACCAGGAGCTGGTTGAGGGTCTGCTCGCGCTCGTCGTGGCCGCCGCCCATGCCGGCGCCGCGGTGGCGTCCGACGGCGTCGATCTCGTCGACGAAGATGATCGCCGGGGAGTTCTCCTTGGCCTGCTGGAACAGGTCGCGCACCCGGCTGGCGCCGACACCGACGAACATTTCGACGAAGTCGGAACCGGAGATGGAGTAGAAGGGGACACCGGCCTCGCCGGCGACGGCGCGGGCCAGAAGGGTCTTTCCGGTTCCGGGAGGGCCGTACAGCAGTACGCCCTTCGGAATCCGGGCGCCGACGGCCTGGAACTTGGCCGGTTCCTTGAGGAAGTCCTTGATTTCCTGCAGCTCTTCGATGGCTTCGTCCGCGCCGGCGACGTCGGTGAAGAAGACCTGCGGGGTCTCCTTGGAGACGAGTTTGGCCTTCGACTTGCCGAACTGCATGACCTTGTTGCCGCCGCCCTGCATACCGGAGAGCATCAGCCAGAAGAACGCACCGATCAGCAGGACCGGCAGGAGGATGCCCAGCAGCGACAGGAACCAGCTGGCCTGGGGAACCTCGTCGGTGAAGCCGTCCTTCGGGTCGGCGTCCGTGACGGCGGCGACGACCTCTTCGCCGCGGGGGGCCACGTAGTAGAACTGCACCTGCTCGCCGTAGGTCGAATCGGCCTTGCTGAGGGTGAGGTCGACGCGCTGGTCGCCGTCGACGATCTTCGCCTCAGACACCTTCCCGTCCTTCAGGAAGTCCAGACCCTGCTGGGTGGAAATCTCGCGGAAGCCAGACATGGTCAGGAGGCTCGACCCCACCCAGACGGCGATGACAGCCAGGATGATGTAGAGGAGCGGCCCGCGCAGAAGTTTCTTGACGTTCATGGTGGTCACAGGCTACCGCTCTCGTACTGGGGGAACACCGAGTGTTCGCCCAAAGGTGAACTGGAGGACGTGGTGCAGCGGAGCCTACTCGCCGGTGGAGTACACGTGCGGAGCCAGCACCCCGACCGAGCGCAGGTTGCGGTACTTCTCGGCGTAGTCCAGGCCGTAGCCGACGACGAACTGATTGGGGATGTCGAAGCCCAGGTACTTGACGTCGATCTCGACGCGGGCCGCGTCGGGTTTCCGGAGCAGGGCGCAGATCTCGAGCGAGGCCGGCCCGCGGGACTTGAGGTTCGCCATCAGCCAGGACAGGGTGAGGCCGGAGTCGATGATGTCCTCGACAATGAGAACGTGGCGGCCGTGCAGGTCGGTGTCGAGGTCCTTCAGGATCCGCACGACACCGCTGGACTGAGTGCCTGACCCGTAGGAGCTGACGGCCATCCAGTCCATCGTGACGGGGTGCACGAGTTCGCGGGCCAGGTCGGCCATGACCATGACCGCGCCCTTGAGCACGCCCACCAGGAGCAGGTCCTTGCCGGCGTAGTCCGCTTCGATCTGCCGCGACATCTCGGCCAGGCGAGCGCGAATCTCGGTCTCTTCGATCAGGATTTCGGTGAGGTCGCCGTCAATGTCACGAGGTTCCATGGGAGTGGAAGAGTCCTTTGTTTAGGTGGGTCGAGGAGCAGAAAACACGAGCGTTCCCCCCAGACGTTCCACTCTAACGCCTGGCAGGTCGAGCGCATTCTGCCCGTGCCAGTCGGTGACGAGCCTGGCGACGGCCAAGGTGTGACTGCGTTCCCAGGCCACCCCGAACTCCCGAGCCACCACGTGGCGGATCATCCGCTGGCGGAGGGCCGCCGGGTGCACGGCCAGCGCGGCGGCCGACACCCCGATGCCGGCTTCGGCCGGCTCGTAGATCTCCTCGACGAGGTCCCGCACCAAGGCGTCGAGGGCGTCGGCATCCTCGCGCAGCGTTTCGGCGGTGCGGGCGAGAGCCTCGGCGATGCCCGGCCCGAGCTCGGCCTCGAGCACCGGCAGCACCCGTTGGCGCACCCGAACCCTGGCGTAGCGGGGGTCGGCGTTCTGCGGGTCGGACCAGGCCGGCAGCCCCGCATCCAGGCAGGCCTGCCGGGTCACGGCACGGCGGATGCCCAACAGCGGCCTCCGGTACGGCCCACTGATCGACGCCATGCCCTGCAGGCTCGTCGCCCCCGAGCCGCGGGCCAGGCCCAGCAGCACGGTCTCGGCCTGGTCGTCGAGGGTGTGGCCGAGCAGCACCGCGATCGCGCCCGTGCCGGCCAGTGCCTGCTCGAACGCCGCGTACCGCGCGGTCCGCGCGGCGGCTTCGGGGCCGTCGCCGGCGTCCGGCGTCACCATGACCGGCACGATCAGCACCGGATCCAGGCCGAGAGCCCGAGCCTGTCCTGCTGCGACGGCTGCGGTGTCCGCCGAGCCGGCCTGCAAGCCGTGGTCGACGATCACGGCGCCGGCGGTGAGCCCGGCCCGCGGGGCCTCGAACGCCGTCGCGGCGGCCAGGGCCAGCGAATCCGCTCCCCCGCTCAGCCCCACCAGGACCAGGCCGGTCTCGGGCAGCAGCTCGCGCACGGCACGGCGCAGGTCGGCGATGGCCGGCGACAGTCGCGGGCGGCGGGTGGACTCCATCCAGTAACGTTATCCGCAGACTTCGAATAAGGGAGATATCAGGCCATGGCCGAATACGACGCAGTCATTGAAATCCCACGCGGTAGCCGCAACAAGTACGAGGTGGACCACGAAACCGGTCGGGTCTACCTCGACAGGGTGTTGTACACGAGCTTCGTGTACCCCACCGACTACGGGTTCTTCGAGAACACCCTGGGCCTGGACGGCGACCCCGTCGACGTTCTGGTGCTGCTCGACTTCCCGTTGTTCCCCGGCGTCGGCGTGTCCGTGCGCCCCGTCGGCGTGTTCAACATGACCGATGACGGTGGCTCAGACGCCAAGGTCATCGCGGTTCCGGCCGGCGACCCGCGCTGGGACTACATCCAGGACGTCACCGACATCCCGGAGTACACCCGCAAGGAGATCGAGCACTTCTTCGAGCACTACAAGGACCTTGAGCCGAACAAGTGGGTCAAGACCGAGGGCTGGGGCGACGCCGCCGAGGCCGACCAGATTGTGCGCGACGGCCTGAAGAAGCTCGTCGACGAAGGTCACTGACCCGCAGCGACGCGCTGAACCAATAGAAGCCGCCTCCCATCCGGGAGGCGGCTTCTATCGTGTGCCGGGGTCGGTTGCTCAGGACGGTCGGCCGACGTACGGCGCGACCTGGCCTGGCGACCAGATGCTGTGCACCCGAACGGGCTTGCCTACGTCTGGCGCCTCGAGGATCTGTCCGCCGCCGACGTAGATGGCCACGTGATAGTAATTTCCCGGCGAGCCCCAGAACACGAGGTCGCCCACCTGCACCTGCGAGAACGAGACGAGCTTGCCCTGACCGGCCATGGTGTTGTAGTGGTTCGTTGCCGAGTGGGTGCCGATGTAGATGCCCGCGGCTGCGTAGGCGGCCTTGGTCAGACCGGAACAGTCCCAGACGTCGGGGCCGGAGCCGCCGAGCTTGTAGGCGTCGCCGAGCTGTGCACGGGCGAAGGCGATGGCGGTGCCGACGGCTGACGCGTTGGGTGCGGCCGGGGCCGACGCGACGGGCGGCGCCGGAGCAGCGGGAGCCGGAGCAGCGGGGGCAGGGGCGGCGGGAGCCGGAGCAGCGGGGGCAGGGGCGGCAGGAGCCGGAGCAGCGGGAGCTGGAGCAGCAGCGCCCGGAGCAGCGGGAGCGGAGGCGGCCGGCGGGTTGTTCTTGACGGCGGCCGCAGCGGCGGCCTGGGCCTTGGCCAGCGCGGCGGCGGATGCGGCGGCGTCCAGACCGGTTTGGTACTCGCGCTCCACGTCGGCGGTGGTGTCCTTCAGCAGGGCCAGCTGTTCGTAAAGCTCCGACGACTTCTTCAGCTCGACGTCGAGTGCGGCCTGGGCGCCCAGCGCGGCGTCGCTGGCCGATTCGTACTTCTCCTTGGACTCGGCGCTGAGGCGCTTGCGTTCCGCGGTGGCGGCGGCAGCCTGGGCGATGAGCGATTCCGCGGTGTTCTTGTCCTGGACGGCCTGCCGGTAAATGGTCTCGGACTGTTCGCTGAGCTTGCTGGCCGTGCCGAGCTGGCTGAGCAGGTCGTCGGCGGTATTGCCGTTGAGGAACAGATTGAGGGAGAGGTCCTGGGCTCCGGTCTTGGCCAGGTGCGCGGCGATCAGGCCGGCGCGCATCTTGGACGTGTCAGCGGCCTTCTGTGCCACCGCGGACTGCTTGTCCAGGCTCTCTTCCCGGGCCGTGGCCGCATCGAGGTCGTCCTGGGTGACCCTGTAGGCCTCCGCGGCCATCTGGGAGCCCTGCGACGCGACCGCCGACGACTCCCGCAGGCCCGTGAGCAGTCCGGTGAGGTTCTCGATTTCCTTCGCCTTGGTGGCCTCGCTCAGCTTGGCCTTGGCCACTTCGTCCCAACTCGGGTAGTCCTCGTCGGCGAAGGCCGGCACGGCCACGCCGGCCGCGGCCGTGACGGAGCCGATCATCGCTGCCGACAGCAGCGCGGCCGAGGTACGCCGCGAGCGGCGGGTGGACGTGTGCTCAGCCAAGTGGCGCTCCCCTGTCGGACATGAACGGAACGGCGTTGATCCGGTTGCCGCCGCTGAACACCTCGAAGTGCAGGTGGCAGCCGGTGGAGGCGCCGGTGGTGCCGGAGCTGGCGATGTTCTGGCCGACCGAGACCTGCTGGCCGACCGAGACGAAGATGCCACCGTCCCGGATGTGGGCGTAGCCGGTCATGATGCCGTTGCCGTGGCTGATCTGAACGAAGTTGCCGTAAGTGCCCTTGCGGCCCGCGTATTCGACGGTTCCCGATGCTGCCGCGTAGATCGGGGCACTGCAGCCGGTGCCGATGTCGGTGCCGTAGTGGAAACCGCCGCTACAGCCGCCGCTGCCGCAGAGCACGGCGCGGGCGCCATAGCCGTCGGTGATGCGTCCGCCGGCGGGAACGCCCCAACCCTGGCCGCCGACCTGGCCGCCGCTGAGGCCTGCGCCGGGAGATCCGGTTGAGCCGCCGGACGAGGGGGCCGGTCGGGAAGCCGCGGCGCGTGCTGCTTCGGCGGCGATGGCGGCGAGGCGCGCCTTTTCGGCTTCCGCGGCGATCCGGGCCCGTTCGGCGACGCCGGCCTCGTAACCCGCGGTGGTGGTGGCCTGAGCGTCCTGCATGAACTGCAATTGCTGCTCGAGGATCACGCTCTGCGCTTCGGAGTCGGCGAGCGCACCGGCTGCGGCGTCCGCCGCCTCCTGGGCTGCCACCATGGCGGCTTCGGCCTCGATCCGGAGGGCCTCTCGCTCGGCCTGCGCCACAGCGGCCTGGTCACCCAGGGCCTGAGCGGTGTTGTTGGCGGTCTGGGCCTGGTCGTAGACGTCGGTGCTGCGTTCGACAAGTTTGCTCATGCTGCCGAGCTTGGACAGCAACTCGTCGGCACCCTCGCCACTCTTCTGCCCGTCGATGAAGAGGTTGACGCTGAGATCGGTGCCGCCGGTGCGGTACAGCTGCGCGGCAAGCTGACCGGCCTGGGTGGTCGCGGCGTCCGCCTCGGTCTTGCTGGTGTCGGCCTGAGCCTGCAGGTCGCCGGCGCGACGGCTGGCGTCGTCGAACTTCTCCTGGGCGGTCTGGAGCTCGACTCCGCGCGCCTCGGCTTCCGCCTGGGTGCGTTCCACCTCGGTCTGCAGGCCGGCGATGAGGTTCTGGATCTCGGTGACCTGGGCGGCGGCAGCGTTGGTGTTGGACTTGGCGGCCAGCACGTCTGGCCAGCTCGGGTAGTCCACGGCCATGGCCGGGCTGATCGGGCTGGCGAGCGTCACCGCGAGGGTCAGGGCGGCGGCGAAGCCGGTCACGCCCATGGTCGCCCGGCGGACGCTGATTCGCCCGCGTCGGGGCTGCTGCCGGTTCGGCCGCAGCCGGCTGAGGCCGGCGTTGACTCCGCGGCTGATCACGGTGGCCGTGCGCTTCATAACTCCCCGATCGGGCTCGTGCTTTGTCACATTCGTCACTGTGGTAACTCTCGTCACAATAACAAACCCCGCTGAGTGGCCAGGGTTCGAATAAAACCTAACCCCCGGGTGCTCCGGTTTGCCGCCCATTCGTGGGCGCGGTGAAAAGCGACACGCCGAGGTGAGAATCGGGTCCGATTAGGGTTCTGGCCCGGAATCACGCGGCGAACGGACCCGCGATCCGGCGCCTCGCGCACCGGACGCTGGGGCCGATTTGAACTATCGCTCTGCCAACACTTATGATTATGCGTCGGAAGTCATCAGCTTCCGGTAAGCAAGGCCCCATCGTTTAGCGGCCTAGGACGGCGCCCTTTCACGGCGTTAACACGGGTTCGAATCCCGTTGGGGCTACGGATACTGTAGGTTGTACTCGGCACGAAAAGTTAGACAGCAACACCGCAGAATCACAAGAAACACAGCATCAAAGTTTGGCCCTGTAGCGCAGTTGGTTAGCGCGCCGCCCTGTCACGGCGGAGGTCGCCGGTTCAAGTCCGGTCAGGGTCGCCAAGGCGACAAGCCCTTTCGAAAGAAGGGGCTTTTCGTCCTTTCGAAGGCATCTCTCGAGTCGCCTTCGAGGCCCTGTAGCTCAGTTGGTAGAGCGTTCGACTGAAAATCGAAAGGTCACCGGATCGACGCCGGTCGGGGCCACTTGGCCATCTGCGGGCTTCTACCGCAGGTGGCCTTTTTTTATGCCACGATGTGGACATGAAACGCTCCGCCTCCGCGCATTTGGAACTGCATGCGTTCGGGCCCGCCGAGCTGGTCCTGTCCGTCGCCGTCGCCGCTGACTCGAACGCCACGGAACGGCTGCGCATCGTGCAGAACGGCGCCACGCTGACCTATCGGGAGACCCTCGATGTGCACGGTACCCGGCTCCAGCTCGTGTCGGTGCAGGCCGGGCGGATCGACATCGACTACACAGTGGAGGTCTCGGGCGAATCCGAGCCTGCAGAAGTGTCCGACATCGACCTCGTGCGCTACCTCCGACCCAGCCGCTACTGCGAATCCGACCACCTCTGGCCCACCGCCCAGGCCGAGTTCCGTGGGCTCACCGGCACCGCCCTGCTCGACGCGATCACCTCCTGGGTGGGCACTCACCTCAACTACGTGCCCGGCGCCAGCCTGCCCACGGATGGCGCGGTGCGCACCCTGCTGGCCCGGCAGGGCGTCTGCCGCGACTACGCGCACCTCGTCATCGCGTTCTTGCGCGCGCACGACGTGCCGGCACGCCTGGTGTCGGTCTACGCCCCTGGGCTATCGCCGATGGACTTCCACGCTGTGGCCGAGGCGTTCCTCGACGGCGCCTGGCAGGTCGTCGACGCGACCGGTCTCGCTCCACGGCAATCGCTTATGCGCATCGCCACGGGCCGGGACGCCGCGGACACCGCCTTCCTGTCCTCGGCGGGCGCCGCTGTTGCACTGAACGCGCTCACCGTCACCGCCGTAGCCGACGAGCTGCCCCGGGATGACGTCACCAGGCTGGCCCGACTGGCCTAGACGCCACCCCTGGAGTGGTTACAGCGGGCCCGAAGGGCCTGCGCTATGGTCCCTGCATTGCACACTCAAACTGAGGTTGTCTCAGTCGTGTCCGGGGTTCCAGGCCGGGCCGACGACAGCACGTGCCCCCCGCGGCATCCGGCTCCCAACCTGCAAGGGATACTCGTGACGACAGACGCCGGTGCCGTGAGGGCGACGTGGATCGCACCGTCCGCCGACATCGACCCCCGCGCGGTGCTCGGCGCCGGCAGCACGGTGGCGGACCGCGCCCAGGTCCGCGAATTCGCCCGGGTCGGCCCCGGCTGTGCGGTCGGGTACGCCGCGTATCTCGGGCCTGGAGTCATCCTCGGCCGCCAGTGCACGGTGCAGGACTTCGCCCTGCTCTACGAACCGACCCTGCTGGAGGATCGGGTGTCCGTCGGGCCGGGGGCCGTCTTCACCAACGACAGATTTCCCCGCGCCGTTGTACCGTCCGGACGCCTCAAGTCCGCGGCGGACTGGGTACTCGTGGGCGTCACCGTGCGCACCGGTGCCTCCGTCGGCGCCAACGCCGTCTGCGTGGCGCCGCTCACCATCGGGCGCTGGGCCATCGTGGCCGACGGCTCCGTGGTGACCGCCGATGTCCCCGAGTACGCCCTGATGGACGGCATCCCCGCCAGGAGGGTGCACTGGGTGGGTCAGAGCGGCGCACGCCTGAACAACGTCGGCCCCGGACTCTTCAGGTGCCCGGTGACCGGCGCACACTACAGCGAACACGACGGCACTCTCCGTCCCCTCGGAATTGCCCCCCGATAAGGTCACAGCGACTCCATCCCAGCCCGGCTATGGTCGCGTCGTGAGGACCTGGGCGTGCGCCAGGTCTCGTCACGAGTCCGTCACCGGGGTGCGCTAGTCCCGGCGTCGGGCTCTGTCCGAGCTGCACCTGTACACCCGACATGCAGGGATGGAACGTGAAAAGAAATGCTCTGCGGCGACCCCTCCGTGCGGCCGGCTGCCCCGCAGCCTCCCGCCGCCTCGCGCAAGGTCGACGCTCGTGATACCCGCACCGGAGACGGCCGGACGGCCCCTCATCGAAGCGACCTCCGACGTGGACCCCACCGCGGAGGTCGGCGCTGAGACACGCGTGTGGCACCTCGCCCAGGTGCGCGAAAATGCCTCCATCGGCAGCGGCTGCATCCTCGGGCGGGGCTCGTACATCGGACCCGGCGTCATCCTCGGACGCAACTGCAAGGTACAGAACTACGCACTGATCTACGAACCGGCGGTCCTGGAGGACGGTGTCTTCGTCGGCCCCGCCGTGGTGTTCACCAACGACATGTTTCCGCGGGCCGTCAATCCCGATTTGAGCATCAAAGCCGCCGAGGACTGGCATCCGGTCGGCGTGCACGTCGGCACTGGCGCCTCCATCGGTGCGCGGGCCGTCTGCATCGGACCGGTCAGCATCGGCCGTTGGGCGCTTATCGCGGCCGGCGCCGTGGTGACGAAGGACGTCCCGGACTACGCCATCGTCGCCGGCGTACCGGCCAGACGCATCGGCTGGGTCGGCCGGTCGGGGATCCCGCTGCGGAGGGCTGAGGACGGCCGGCTGACCTGCCCGGCCACCGGTGAACACTTCCACGAACGCGATGGCGTCCTCCTGGCAGAACGTGAGTCCGGATGAACAAGCGTCAGCTCGGGCTCACCGCCCTCGCCCTCGCCGCAGCAGTGGCGACAGCCGGCATGATCGTCGCCCAGCTGCTGCCGGAATCCGACCGGATCCGCCCGGTGGCGGAATCCACACCGTCGGCCACAGCGCCACCGACAGCCGCCGAGAGGGGCGCCCCCACACCCGTCTCGACCGCGCCGATCGACGAGACGGCGCCGCTTTCTCCGGAGCGACCGCAGGCCGACCCCGAACCCGACACCGATACCGAGGTGGGCCCCCGCACCTCAACCGAAGTGCTCCCGCCCGGACAGGTCGACGTCACCCTGCCGCCGTCGAAGCCCCGGTCCGCGCTCTTCTCGCAGCCGCTCCCCCCAGCCGTGAACTCCCTCGGCGAGGTTGTGGACGGGTTCCCCACCGACGTCATGCCGGGGATCCCGAACTCACTCGTCGACAACAGCTCGGTAGCGACGCAGGGCGACCGTCTGCAGGCCGCGTTCGAGGCCAGGACCACTCTCGGCACCGACGACGTCCTCGCGTTCTACCGTCACCATTTCGCGCCCCTAGGACTCCTCGAAACCCCGGTGACCACGACTAAACGTGGGACAACGCTCAGTTTCGCCCGCGATGACGACTCGGTGACCCTGTCGGTCACCGCCGTTGCCGGCGGATCCGGCTACGTGCTCTTCGGCGTTTTCACGGCGCAGGGTTGACGGCGGCCGGCCCGTGTACATCTCTTTTTCCGACCGGGGGTCGGCACACGGAACGGTCTCCCCTCCCGGACGACCCGTGGCGACACGGGTGTCGTCCGTCGTCATCGCGCTGGGAATCGTCAGCCTGGTCACCGACGTCTCCTCGGAGTCGGTGTCGGCGATCCTTCCGTTGTACATCACGGGAGTGCTGGGCCTGTCGACTATTGCCTACGGGTTTCTCGACGGGATCTACCAGGGCGTCAGCGCCATCGTGCGCATCGCCGGCGGCTGGGCGGCGGACCGGGGGGACCAACCGAAGTGGATCGCGTTCTTCGGGTACGGCCTGTCGGCCCTGGCCCGCACCGGACTTCTCTTCGCAACCGGGTTCACCTCCCTGGTGGCCGTCATCGCTGTCGATCGACTCGGCAAGGGCGTCCGGACCGCCCCGCGGGATGCGCTGATCACAGCGTCATCGCTCCCGGAGAACCTCGGTAGGTCTTTCGGAGTGCACCGCATGCTGGACACCGTCGGCGCCGCGGTCGGGCCACTGCTCGCCTTCGCGATCCTGTTCGCCATCCCGGACGGCTACGACACTGTTTTTGTCGTGTCGCTCGCCTTCGCGATCGTCGGCGTCTTCGTGCTCGGCCTCGTCGTACCGAACACGCGTCCCTCGGCAGAGCGCGCCGCACCCGGCACCTCCCGGACGTCGTTCAGGTGGGCACAGCTGAGGGATCCGCGGCTGCGCCGCCTGCTCCTCACCGCGGGACTGCTGGGCATCGTGACCATCGGTGACGGGTTCATCTACCTGGTCCTGCAGAGCCGGGATGCCTTCGCGGCGGCCTGGTTCCCCCTGCTCTACGTGGGCACCAACGTCGTCTTCCTCCTCCTTGCGATCCCGCTGGGCAAGCTCGCCGACCGGTTCGGCCGCGCCAGGGTTTTCGTCCTCGGCCACCTCGCGCTCCTGACTGCCTATGCCTCTGCAGCGGTCCCCGTTGCCGGGCTTCCGACGACGATTCTCTGCCTGATAGCCCTCGGCGTGTTCTACGCGTCCACCGACGGTATTCTCGCGGCGCTGGCGGCCCAGTCAACGTCTGAGGCCAGCCGCGCGACAGCCATCGCCTCCGCCCAGACCGTCGTCGCCGCCACCCGGCTGATCGCGTCCACTGGATTCGGTGTGCTCTGGTTCGCGGTCGGCCGCGGCGACGCCATGCTGATCATCGCGGGCTCACTCGCCCTGCTGATCCCGCTGGCCGCTCTTGTCCTGCGCGGCGCGTTCGACCGGACGCAGACGACATGACCGCACGCAAACGCACCATCGCCGCCGTGCTGGTCAGCGCGGTGCTCCTCGGCGGAGCCGGAGGGTACGGCATCGTGGCCTGGGCAGGGTCCCAGGAACGACGGACCGGCGTGAACGCCGTGCAGGCGGTCACCACCGACACGGCGGCGACAGGAGACCGGATCGTGTTCCGCAACACGGCATCCGGCGACGGGTACGGCCTGGTCGCCGTCGTCCCGCTCGCCGATCCCGCCGGTGAGCGCTCGGTGACGGCCCAGGCGTGCGACAGGGTGTACGCAACCACAGTCGTAGAGATGTGCCTCCACATCGACCGCGGGATCGTCACGACCTTCGCGGCCACCCTGCGCGGTGCGGACGCCGCCGAGCTCCGCACCTGGCCGTTACCCGGCATCCCCAGCCGCACCCGGGTATCCGCCAACTCCCACCTCGTCGCCATGACAGCGTTCGTGACCGGGGAATCGTATGGGACGGTCGCGTTCTCGACCCAGACGACGATCTCCACAATCGACGGCACCGACTACGGCAATCTCGAAGACTTCGCGCTCATGGTAGACGGTGAGCGCATCACAGCGGCCGACCGCAACATCTGGGGCGTGACCTTCGGCAGCGACGACACCACCTTCTATGCCACCGCGGCCTCGGCCGGACGCACCTGGCTGGTGCGGGGCGACCTGACCGCCCGCACCCTGACGGCCATCCGGGACAGCGCCGAGTGCCCGTCGCTCTCCCCCGACGGTCGTCATATCGCCTACAAGAAGGTCGTTGCCGGCACTGCGTCGCCGGTCTGGTCCATCGCGGTGCTCGATCTCGAGACGGGGGTGGAGACCCTCCTCCCCGCCCCCGGCAACGTCGACGACCAGGTGGAATGGCTGGATGATTCGACACTGCTCTACGGGCTGGCCCGCACCGATGTCGTCGGTGACAGCGATGTCTGGTCCATCTCCATCGACGGGGTCAGCGAACCTCGCCTCTTCATCCCGCACGCCTGGTCTCCCTCGGTGGTGCGCACATGACTACCAAACGCGGGCAGAACGCGACCCGTCTGGACGCCCCCGCGACGGCGCCACGCACGGTCGATCACGTCCTGATCACCCGGTTCAACCTGCCGACCCCGGGCCCAGAGGGTCGGCTGCGCCAACGCGAGGGATGGCTCACCGGCCGCGCCGACCTCTTCGAGAAATACTGCCTGCCGTCGGTGCGCGCTCAAACCAACCAGAACTTCCGCTGGCTCGTCTACCTCGACCCGGACAGCCCAGAATGGCTCATCCAACGTCTGGCACCGTACGTGCGGGACCAGGTCTTCGAGCCGATCTACCGCGCAGCGGTCACCCCGGCCATCATTCTCGACGACATCCGCGCCGGGCGAACCACCCCCTCCGCCGACCTGCTGACCACGAATCTCGACAACGACGACGGGCTCGCCGCCGATTTCGTCGACCGTCTGCAGCGAATCCCTCCCAGCGGGCCGCGCTCGGCGCTCTACCTCGCGTCGGGACTGATCCTCGGTCCCGACGGTTTGTTCCTCCGCGTCGACAAGCTCAACGCGTTCTGCTCCGTCAGGGAGACCTGGAACGATCCCGTCACCTGTTGGGCGGACTGGCACACGCTGCTCCCGCGGTCCATGCCGAGCGTTGCGGTATCCGGCCCACCAGCGTGGCTGCAGGTCGTGCACGGCAGCAACGTCAGCAACCGGGTTCGCGGCCGGCTCGTCGCGTCGAGCGGCTACGCCGCCCTGTTCCCCACCCTGCCGACCGATCTTGACCAGCCGACGCGTACCGACCTGCTCCGCGACCGTCTGTGGAGCGGGCCGGCCAGGCTGCTGCGGGAATCCTCGCGCGCCGCCGTGAAGTCCACCCTGCTATTCCTGGTCGGCAAGGGCGGGGTCGACCGGATCAAGGTGTGGCGCAGCGGGACGACGGAATGACACCCCTCCGCCTCAGGCCGCGTCAATCTACCCCCCGATAAGGTCACAGCGGCTCGTCGCTTGCCCGACTATGGTCACCACGTGAGGACCTGAGTCTGCCTCAGGTTTGAACACGAGTCCGTGCCGGGCCTTACCCTTCCGGCCACGGGCTGTATCCGAGCTGAACCTGTACACCCGAAATGCAGGGATGGAACGTGACCACAACCATTATTTGTCGACCCCTCTGTGCGGCCGGCTGCCTCGCAGCCGACCGCTTCCTCGTTCGCCGGCGACGCCGATGAACAAGCGTCAGCTCGGCCTGGCAGCGCTCGGCCTCACGGCGCTGGTGGCCAGCGCCGGCGTCGTGGTCGCACAGCGGCTGCCCCCGACCGACCGGTTCCAGAGCGTGGCGGCGTCGACATCACCCACCGCGCAACCGACCCCCGAGCGGAGCGTCACCCCGACGCCGGCCGACACCGACGGCGCGACGCCCGATCCGGTTGCGGAGGAGCCGACGGACACCGGCACGGACGGCGAGCGATGGAGCGAAGCCGACGCCGCGCCGCGCACGTCGACCGAAGTGCTCCCTGAGCAGCCCGAGAGCGTCTCTCTGCCACCATCGAAACCCCGAACCACCCTCGTTTCGCTGCCGCTTCCCCCCACGGCCAGCTCGACCGGAACCGTGGTCGGCGGGTTCCCCACGGACGTCATGCCCGGCATCCCGGAGTCGGTTATCGACAACACGTCCGTCGCGACCGAGGGCGATCGCATGCAGGCCGCTCTGGAGGCCAGGACGTCGCTCGGAACCACCGACGTGCTGGCGTTCTACCGGCAGCATTTCGCTCCGCTGGGTCTTCTGGAGTCCCCGACCACCGCCGCCAAACGGTCGACGACGCTGAGCTTCGCGCGCGGCGACGACTCCATCACCCTCGCCGTCACCGCCGTCGCCGGCGGGTCCAGCTATGTCCTCTTCGGCGCATTCACCGCGCAGGACTGACAGGCAGGCCCGTGTACATCTCGTTGTCCGGCATCTGCACACCCTCCCTTCCCTTGTCCATGCCTGGTCTCCCTCGGTGGTGCGAACATGACTCTTGAAACTGCCCGAATCGTCCTCGGCGGGTCCGCCGTGGACCTGCTCGAATTCAGCGACTCCATGGAACGGATAACCGAGCACCTCGAGGCGCCGGACATCCCACCCCTGGCGGTCACGTCGATCAACCTCGACCATGTGCATCACTTCGGGTCGGGTGCCGACTGGTCGGGAACGCTCGACGACGACGGACCGGCGCCGGACGCGGCGCACAGCCATCTGACCTGGCTGAACCTCATCGATGGTGCCCCGCTCGCCGCGCAGGCCGGCCGCATCACCGGCCGCGCCTGGCCGCGCCTGGCCGGCAGTGACCTGATCGGACCGATCTTGGCGCTGTGCGAAAGCCGCGGCACCCGCATCGGCATTCTGGGCGGGACGGCCGACACCCACGACCGCCTCCTCGCCGAGCTCGCCGTTCGATACCCGGCGCTGTGCGTTGCCGGTCTCTGGGCTCCCGCCCGGGACGAACTGAACGATTCGGCGCGATCGGAGGCGATCGCCCGCGAAATCCGCGATGCCGACACCGAGCTCCTGATCGTCGGACTCGGTAAGCCTCGGCAGGAGCTGTGGATCGCAGAACACGGGCTGGCGACGGGCTCCCGCGTGCTGCTGGCCTTCGGCGCCGTCGTCGATTTTCTCGCCGGACGGGTGACCAGGGCTCCGCACTGGATTTCCGCGCACGGACTGGAGTGGGCGTGGCGGCTCGCCCTGGAACCCCGGCGCCTGTGCACCCGGTACCTTGTGCAGGGTCCACCTGCCTACCTCGCGGTGCGGCGGCGGGGGTCGATCGCCGCGCCCTGGACACCATCTCCGGCGGTGATCGGTGTCCACCCCCACGATGGTGCGACGGCGACCCGATTCGTCGGCTTCGTCGACCCGGACGAGCACGCCGACGTGGCCGTCGTTGTCGTCGCCGACAGCACGGTCAGCGTCCTCCCGCTGCTCGAGGAACTCCGAGCGGAGTGTCAGGACCTCCGACTGCGCTGCATCGTGACCAGCGGGGACCCCGGTCGCACCTCCCGGCCCGAGCTGCTGCTGCAACGGGACGTGATCCTGGTGCCAACGGAACGAAACCGCGGCCATGCGGCTTCGATCAATGCCGCCAGAGCCCACATCGGCAGGGCGGACGCTGTGCTCGTGCTCGACGGCACCGGGGAGGTGGAGCGGGGCGCGCTACGAACCATGGTCGACCGGATGAACCGCGCCGGTGCCGGCGCCGTGGTACCCCGCTTGCTCACCGGTGACGGCGCCACCCGTCGGCACCTGCCCAAGGAACCCACGGTGGGCCGGGCCCTCCTTGGCGTGACAGTCGACAAGGACGATTCCGGCTCTGGAGGCCGGTTCAGCGCGGTGTACACCGACGCTGAGAGCTACGAGCATGCGC
This sequence comes from Cryobacterium sp. MP_3.1, assembly GCF_035984795.1. Lineage (NCBI taxonomy): Bacteria > Bacillati > Actinomycetota > Actinomycetes > Micrococcales > Microbacteriaceae > Cryobacterium > Cryobacterium sp. MP_3.1. The sequence goes on from NZ_JAXCHV010000017.1 coordinate 53,440, forward strand.
ATCAGGTGCGCTGGGGGTTCGACACCGGGCTCCTGGTGCGCCGAGACGTCGACGACCTCGTCGGCGACAGGGACGAGCGGTTCACCGCCGCCCAGGAGTCGGACTACTTCCGCCGCGTGCGTGAGACGGGGGCACCGATCTGGTACGAACCCGCCGCGCGCATCCGGTCCGAAGCCAGCCCCGGTGTCCGCCCGCCCGCGCTGGCGGCGCTGCTCGCCGCGAACCAGGTCCGCTTCACGCGCCGCTATCGGTCCTTCGGTTACGCGCTCGCCTTCCAGGCCGCGTTGGCCGTGACCGCCGCCCGGCACTGGACCGACCCGGCCCAGCGCACGATCGTGCGCACCCTGCTGACGGGATCTGCCTGGAGGACGGCGCCGGCCGCTCCCCCAGAGCCGGTCGCGGTCACCGCGGCAGAGCCCGGCCCGTGGGGCAGGTCCGCGACGCCGGCCGGAACCATCATCATTCCCGCCCACAACGAGCGCGCGACGATCGGACGTACCCTCGCCCTGATCGCCCCGATGGCGGCCCTGAACCAGGCCGAGATCATCGTCGTCTGCAACGGCTGCTCCGACAGCACGGCGTCGGTCGCCCGCCGCTTCCCCGGCGTCGCGGTGTACGACATCGAGACGGCATCCAAGACCGCGGCCCTCAACGTCGGCGACGCCGCCGCCCACGCCTGGCCGCGTCTCTACCTGGACGCAGACGTGGCGATCGAGCCCACAACGGTGCGCGCGATCTTCGACTCTCTCGGGACCGGGCGCATCCTGGCGGCACGCCCCGAGTACATCTATGACACCACTGGCGCGTCGGTCCTGGTCAAGAGCTACTACCGCGCACGGCGCAGGATACCGACCAATCGCGACGCCGTCTGGGGCGCCGGTGCCTATGCCCTGAACGCGTCAGGGCACGGAAGATTCGACCGTTTCCCCGACGTCACGGCCGACGACTCGTACGTCGACAGCCTCTTCGGCTCCGACGAGAAGGTCGTCGTACCGACCGGCTCCCCCGTGCGGGTCTTCACACCTCGGACCGTCGCCAGCCTCGTCGCCGTTCTCGCCCGCCAGTATCGGGGGGTCTCGGAATTGGGGACCGAGTCCACGACCGCCGGAAGCATCAGATCCCTCGTCGCATCCGTGCGCGGCCCGGCGAGCGCGGCCGACGTGGTCTGCTACGGGCTGCTCACGGTGCTCGGCCGGGTCAGGGCCCACCGTGTCGTCAGCCGAGGCAGGGCGGGCTGGGAACGCGACCTGTCCAGCCGAGCACTCCCTCCGGACCTCGCGGCGTGACCCTGACGACTTCGGCCAATCACCCCCTCTCTGGGGTCCGACGGTCTGCCTCGACCGGGATACTGTCTGCTCCGACGGGGACCCTGGTCCTGTCAATTGCACCGTGGGTCTGGCTCGCGATACCTGCCACATTTGCTTCGAACCAAGGGGGTGAACGCGTGTACTCATCACGTCGACCCTGCCGGTTCCTGCCATGACCGCGTTGACGCCCGACCGGTTGCCGTCGCCAGCCGCCGGGCGCGACACCTTCGTCAGCGCTGACCAGCCGGCCGATGTCGCGGTCATCATCGTCACCTACAACAGCGAGGCAGACGTCGGGCCGCTCCTCGCCAGTCTGAGAGACGCCACGCCGTCTGTGCGGATGTGCGTCGTCGTTGTCGACAACGATTCGGCCGATGGCACCCTCGGTGTCCTTGCCGAGCACGCCGACATCACCGTGCGCTCCAGCGGCGGCAATCGCGGCTACGCCGGCGGAATCAACGTGGCGTTGAGGCTTGTCTGCCGTGCACGCAGCATTCTGGTGCTCAACCCGGACCTGGTGGTTCGGCCGGGCAGTGTGCGTGAGATGCTCGACTGCCTGGATTCAACCGGCGCCGGCGTCGTCGTTCCCCGCCTGGTGGATTCCCGCGGCGCCCTTCAGACGTCGCTCCGCCGCGAACCGACGGTGCTGCGGTCGTTCGGCGAAGCGCTGTTCGGCTCTCGGGCCCGGCGGAGGCCGGGCTGGCTCTCCGAGACCGTCTTCGACCAGGAAAGCTACCGGCGCGCGCACGTTGTGGAGTGGGCCACCGGAGCCGCCCTGCTGATCGACCGGGCGCTCGCCGACCGCCTCGGTGATTGGGATGAGCGGTACTTTCTTTACTCAGAGGAAACCGACTACTTCCGCCGCGCCCGGAACGCCGGCGCAACGGTGTGGTACGACCCGGCCGCGACCGTCGCTCACCGCCAGGGCGGCTCAGGTGTGTCGGCCGGGCAATCCGCGCTGATGTCCGTGAACCGGGTGCGCTACGCCGAACGGCACGGCACCCCCGCCGCCGCCGCGCTGGTGCACGTTGCGGTCACACTCCATGCGGCCCTCCGGGCCCACCGGGCAGCCGATCGCTACGCCCTGACCGTGCTGCTGGATCGTCGCCGGTGGAGGACCCTTCCCCATGCGACGAACACCGCCGCCTCTCCGATCGGGATGGGCGAATGACCGCCGCCGGCCTGCTGCGGGTTCTCCTGCGACGCTGGTATGTCGTCGTAGCCGTTTTCGCCGTCCTGGGCGTCACTTTCGTCACCCTCGATGAGGCCGGCGGCGCTTACGTCTCGCAAACGAAGGTGGTCTTCGTGGTTCCCGATGCCGCAGCCGTCGGCGTCTTCGACGACCGACAGCGGGATACCCTGTTGGAATTCGTCGGGGCCATCGAGCAGGAGATCAACGACGGAAAGCTGCCCGACCGTCTGTCGCCGGACGCCCCACTCTTCGGCGCGGGAGTGTCCGAGGGGTATCAGGTCGTCATACCCAACACCGGCGGGCAGTGGGAGTACAGCTTCCCCGACCCGGTGTTGTCGGTCCGGGTCGCCGGTCAGGATCCCGACAGGGTCAGAGAGACCCTCAACACTCTCCTCGACCGGATCGACGTTCTCACCGCCGACCGGCAGAGCACCCTGGACCCCCGGGATGTCATCAGCACGGAGCGGGTCCCGGCCGAGGCCACGGTCAGTCACGTCGGCGGATCCCGCAGAACACAGGCCAGGGCCCTGCTCGTACTCGGGCTCGTCGGGCTCGGAGTGGCCGCGACCGCGGCAACGCTCGTCGACCGGCTCGCCGGCCGGGCTCCCAGACCCCGCCGCCAAGACGGGACGGCCGGCCAAACCCTGCCGCCCACTACTTCACCGGGCACAACCGCCCAGCAAACGGAGCGTGTGACATGACATTGAAGAACTTCCTGCGAGGCCTTGGACGGCGCTGGTATGTGGTGCTGATCGGTTTGGTGCTCACTGGCGTCGCTGCCGGCGTCGTGTATTCCGAGGTGCAACCCACCTACCAACGCACCGCGACCCTGCTCCTCATGCCCGCGGCCTCGAGCGTTCCCGAAGGAGAGAACCCCTACCTGTTCCTCGGCGGCCTCGGCCAGGCCAGTGACGTGTTGGTGAACACGATGGCGTCGCAGACCGTGCGGGAGTCGTTGTTGGATGGGCATCCGGCCGCTGACGCCACCGTTCAGCGCATCGCGACCAGCAGCGGTCCGCTCCTCTCCGTCACCGCCACCGGCAGCACCAACAGTGAGGTTGCCCTGGTCCTCGACCGCGCCCTCTCCGGCGTGCAGACAAACCTCAGTTCCCTGCAGACCCGAGCCGACGTTCCGGAGGTTGAGCGCATCACCGCGATGCCGCTCACCACAGACGAAACCAGCACGGTGATCCAGAAGAGCCGGCTGGAAGCCGTCGCCGCAACAGCTGCCGCCGGCTTCGCTCTCACCCTGCTCCTGGCCGGTTTGGTGGACGGGCTGCTGCTGTCCAGGGACAGGAGGCGCCGGTTGGATCCGCCCGTTGCCGATTCCGCCGGCACGCCGGATGACGTTGAGCTCGAAGACGGCCCGGCAACCGAGGACTCCGACGACGACCTCGGCGCACCCCAGGGTCCGAGGGACCCGGACCTGTCCCGATCCGGCGACCGCCGGGTGCTCGCCGGCGTCCCGGACGGCTTCGACGACAGCACGATCCCGGTCAAGGCCGGCGCGGACGCCCGCGCTCCCGAGCACGCCGAATGAGCAGGCCGGCGCCCGCGGCGACCCGCGCCGCCGCGACGGAGCGAGGTCCCCGTCGGGGGATCGACGGACTGACTGTTCTCACCGTGTACGTGGTTCTGCTGTTCGCGGTTCCGTCCGGACTCACGATCACGGCCCTGGGGTCGGCGGGACGGCCCGCGACGCTCTGGGCCCTCGGCGCGGGGCTCTGGTGGTGCTGGCATCAGCTGCAGCGTCAGTCCCCTCTACCACCGGGCCCGCGACGCGTATCCGCGGCACTGTTCGCCCTCCTCGCGGTGGCGGGCTTCAGCTACGCCTGCGCCATGCTTCGCGGTCTGCCAACCGACGAGGTCAGCCCGGCTGACAATGGGCTCCTGCGCCTGCTGGCGTGGGCCGGGATCCTGCTCGTCGGCATCGACGGTCTCCCCAGCGTCGGCGAACTACGGGTCCTGCTGCGCAGGCTCGCGTGGGCGGGCGGAGCGATGGCGACCCTGGGCATCCTTCAGTTCCTCACGGGCAACCTGCTCCTGGAGTTCTGGCACTTCGTGCCGTTCACGATGTGGGAGGGCCCCACCTCGGACGCACTCGACCAGCGAGCCGGCTTCATCCGCGCGTCCGGAACGGCGATCCACCCGCTTGAGTACGGCGTCGTCCTGGCCATGGCTTTTCCGATCGCCCTCGCCCTGGCCGTCGAGAATCGCTCGGCGCATCGCCTGCTCCCCTGGCTGCCTGTCGGCATGATCGCAGTCGCATCACTGCTCTCGGTCTCCCGGTCGACCCTGATCGGCCTCGCCGTGGGACTGATCATCATGTTGCCCACCCTCTCCCGCGGCGTCCGGATGCTCATTGTCACCGTGGGCGGCGCCCTGACCGTCGCGATAGCGGTGCTCGTCCCCGGGATGATCGGCACGATCCGCGGCCTGTTCACCGGACTGGGGTCGGACCCGAGCACCGCATCACGAACGACCAGCTACGACATCGCCATCGACTACATGAACCGGTTCCCGGTCGTCGGCAAGGGATTCGGAACCTTCATCGCCAAGTACCACATCTTCGACAACCAGTACCTGCTCCTGGCGATCGAGTTGGGAATCCTGGGCGTCATCGCGTTCCTCCTCCTGGTCGTCGCCGGCATCGTCAGTGCGGCGCAGGCCCGCCGCACGGCGACCGACAGCTTGGACCGGCAGCTGGCTCAGGCCCTGGTCGCAGCGCTCGTCGCGGGCAGTCTGCTGATGGCCTTCTTCGATGGTTTCGCGTTCTCGATGTCTGCGGGGATGCTCTTCCTGGTCCTCGGCCTGGCCGGGGGTGCGCGGCACCTGCTCGCCGCACGGCCGCCCGTGCCCGGTCAGCCGGTGGCGACCCGATAGGACAGTTGGACTTCCGGGCAGTCGGCGGTTCGGCCCGCGGACACCCGCTACTCGCTGCCCGCCTCCGCTGTGAGAGGCACCCGGTAGATGTGGTAGCTGAATTCCTCGGCGAAGGTGTCGGTGAATCGTCCCTTGCCGTCGACCGCCAGGCTGCGATCCTCTCCGAGCACCTCGACGTTCGTGCCGTCGACCCCGGGCGGCAGGGTGAAGGTACGCTTCCCCGGGCCGGCAGAGCCGTCGACCATCGCGAAGATGTAGGCCGACCCTGCATAGGTCTTCACCATGGTGTCGAGCTTCGGACCGAAGGTGTACTCGTAGGACTGGGTGTTGAGCACCGGGGCGAGGGAGTGGATCTGAGCGTTCACCGACTTCACGGCGGCGACCTGGGCATTGCCACAAAAGCCCGGGGTGACCTGAGATTGGCGGAAAACGTTGCTGCTTTGGCACGTTCCACTGAGGCTCTGATTGAAATAGGCAATCCCTCGGGCTTCGTTGATGATCGAGTTCATCACCGCCCCCGTGAGCTGCCCCGGGGTGAGGTAGGACTCCGGCGCGGCATCCGGCGGACCGCCGTTCAGGTTCTCCACCCACTGCCAGAGCGGTTGCAGTTCTCCGTCTGCGGCATCCTGGGCGCGGAGGGAGTTCATTGTGGCGCCGTAGCTCGACGCGGTGCGACAGGTCTCCTGCGCGACCGGGGTCAGATACACATCCCGATACGGGGTCTGGTCACAGAAGGGGATGCTGTACCAGTACATGTCCACCGACACCACATCGGTGTATCCGTTCACGTACTGGCGCGCCGCCTCCTGCGGGAGGTCACGTGCGATCACCATCTGGGTGAAGTTCGCGTAGCGGAAGCGCCCGTCGTCGGGGAGGGCGTCGACCAACCCCTGGAGGTGCTTATGCCCGTCTGCCGGAGTGAATCGGCCGTCGACCTCATCGTCCAGGAACTGGCCCACCCAATTGCCGCTGTCGGCGGTGAAGCCGTCGTTGAGCTGTCCGCCGATCCAGAACACACCGTTGTCGGCAAAGAGCCGGTACGGCGTGCCATCCCACATGCCGCTGTAGGTGTTGATGCCGAGTGACTTGTCGTAGACGACCTCCTCATCGGTGCTGAAGTTGCCGAACCAGGAGACGATAGGGAAAAACGTCGGGTCGTCCCAACCGGCCGCATCGGCCTTGCTGAACTGTTTCCAGTAAGCCGGCCCGCCTTCCCAGGGAACCCGCGGAAGGGCCAGCGTGGCCCCGGTATCGCTCGGGGGCACCGTGATCGGGTCGGGCGCAGCCGGGGTCGGGGTAGAGGCCGATCCGGCCCGGGCCGAGGGACTCGCGGCCCGCGGGTGGCCTTCCGGCACCGTTTCACCCGGGGCGGCGGGGCGGAACCTGACGTCTACGTAATAGTTGGTGTCCTCGAACGACGCGGTCGGGAAGCCTCCGGACCCGTAGCGGAAGACCCCGCCGCCGGCCGGAACCGACAGCGCGCCGCTGGTATGCGGGTCGGCGAGCGCGCCGGCATCCGAGGCATAGTGACCCCGTGGCGCGAAGTAGGAGGCGACATAGCTGTGGCCACGGTGAACCGGCACCGGTTCGGCAAAGGTGGCTTCCTGCCATCCGGTGGAGGATTCTCGGGTGAATTCCACCCGAGTCAGCGGGCTCCCGCCACCGTCCCACAGAGTTCCCAGGTGTGGTCCGGTGTTGCCTGTGCCCTTGTAAAACCGGAGACCGGTCACCCAGCCATCCCGGGTGCTGGTGAAGCGCACGCCCACTTCCACCGGCGCATCGTCCGATGCCGCGGCCACGGTGGGGGTCGGTGAACCGAAGATGTTGGCCTCTGCCCGTGCCTGTCCCGCGACGCCGGCCACCAGCGACAGTGCGGCCACAACGACCACGACGCCCGCTGCGACGATCACCGCCCACCGCCGGCGGCTCGCCGTGATGACGGTGGTCTGTTCCGATGGCATGTGCTGCTCCCTCGCGATGGCCGAACTGCCGGGTGCTCAGGTGAGCGCGCCGGATGCTGCGGGTCGTGATCGGGGCGTCGCGCGGACACCTGAGCTGCCCGCGGGGACAACGAGGTCCAGGAGCCGCCCCGCCCGGACGTCCCAGCTGTGGGACGCCGCAAATTCGATCCGGCGTCGGCGGTCGGTCTCAGCCTCCGCGCCGCGTGCCGGGTCGGAAACGATTCGCTGCACGTGCTCAGCGAAGTGCCGCGGATCAGTCCCGACGTTGATCAGGTCGGTGTTCAGCCACTGGACTGCCGGCAGATCCGTCGACACCACCGGCAGCCCGTTGGCCAGGTATTCCAGGGTTTTCAGGGGAAAGCTGGCTCGGTTGAATGACGTGATGCGATACGGCGTCAGGCCGACCGCCGCCCCCACGAGGTGACCGGGTAGTTCCGCGAACGGAACCTCCCCGAGCCAGGTCACCGTGTCTGCGGCGAGAAACGCGTCGAGGCGGACCGTGATCCGGGGATCACGCTCAGTACGCGGTCCGACGACCAGGATCGGTACCCCGCTCGCCAGCACCGCTTCGAGCACGTCGAAGTCCAAGCGCTCATTGAGCTGTCCGACCAAGGCGGCAGCGGGTGCCGGGTGCCCACCGTCCGGTTGACGCCGGCCGGCAGACACAACGGGTTCGCAGCCGTTGGGCAAGACTTCGACCGGGCGGTCGCCGGCAAGACCGCTGACTGTTGCGGCGAGCTCCGGGGTGACCGCGGCGACGACGTCCGCCCGGGACACGTTCTTTCGGAGGATCCGGGAAATACCAGACTGGGGCAGATCCAGCAGGGCAGCGCCGGCCACCCAGTCGTCGGTGAGGTAGAGCAGCCGACTACCCCGCACCCGTCTTGGGAACCGTGCCCGGGGAGTCGCCACCACGACTGCGGTCACCTCTGCGTTCAGCTTCCTGACCGCCCAGCGGACCGCCCAGGCGCCCAGGGCACCCGCGATGGAGAGCATTGCCCGCTTCGACGCGAACGGCACGGTGACGCTGCGCAGCCGAACGATGTTCGGGCCCTCGGCGACAAGCTGAGGCAACGGCCAGCGGTAGTTCCGGCGCAATGTCCTCTGCACCGCAACCGGAGGGTCAACCCAGAGGACCGGGATACGTCGGGCCAGCGCCGCCGTGAGACGCCGGTCGGTTCCCGGAACGGCATCCCATTCGGCGCCGGCGATGTAGACCAGGTACGGCAGTGTCACGAGCCCGCTCCCGTCGTCACCGGGAGGCTTCCGGGCCGAACTCTCGCCGGACGGGCGTTGAAGTCGTCGGTCTGCTCGATTCCGATCAACCGGCGTACACGTTTCCCCGCGTAGTACCGGGCGTAGCGGGTCAGGGCCGCAGCATCGTGCCGGACCTGCTGCCCGCGCGTGACCCGCAGCTGGAGTGCTGCGCGATAGATGGCCAGTTGGGTCACGGCTGCGGCCTCCACCGAGAATCGCCCGTGCACGGTAGCCAGGCCGAACGCGCCGACTTCCGCTCGAAGACCGGCGTCCTCGAGCAGTTGCCGGAGGATGCCCTCCAACCGGGCCGGACCCGTTTCGGCCGATTCTCCCACCCCGTACCACCCGGCCCAGAGGAATTCCGGCAGGGTATCCGGGGTGAGGAGCTCCCAGTATCCGCCCTCCCCCTGCACCACCAGCGGTTTCGCGAAGGCGAGCGCCTTCAACGCAGACCCACCCATGCCGAGCATCACATCGGCTGATTCGTAGACGGGTCGGGGATCGGTCACCTCGCCCAGCAGAACAACGGTGCCGGCACCCGAGTTCGCGTTGACGTGCGCGGCACGGGCGGCCACCTCCTCGCGGGCGGGCCCGTCCCCGGCGATGACGAGCCGAATGGCCGTGTGCCGGGCCAGTGCTCCGACGGTGTCGATCGCCGTGAGGATTCCCTCCAGCTTCAGCTGATGGGCGAACCTGGTCACCATGCCGACCGTGAACAGACCGTCGTCGCCGGCTCCGAAGACCCCGGCGGGCACGGCACCCGGATGATTCTCCGTCAGGTCGACCGGCGGCTCCAACAGGCTGACCGAGGAGCGACCGAAGGCACGCTCGGCGGCGGCGATCGCCTCGGTCCCGACCGCGAGTGGCAGGCTTTTCGGAAGGAACGGTGCGACCGCCATCGACATCACGGTGGAGACCGCGACGGCGGATGGCTGCAGCCGGCTGGCGAGGATGCACTCCAGCGCCGGGGGCCACTCGTAACCGTGCAGCACATCGATCTTCCGCTCCACAACGAGGTCGGCGAGCGCACGGGCCACCCGGGGCGACGGGCGACGGCCCGGTCGTGGAGCCGCGACGAATTCGAGACCCAGATCGGCGATCCGCTGCACGAGCGCACCCGGGGTGCCGAAGACAATGACCCGGTGACCACGGCGCTGCAGCGCGGCCGCAATCTCAATCGCGTTGAGCTGGCTCCCGCCGATTCCGAGGTCGTGCGGGTAGACGAGCACCCTGAGCGTCATGCGCGCTCCCCGGTCACACGCCGGGCCAGCCAGCTGGTCGGCCAGGCGAGGCCGGCCAGAACCCGGCCGAAGGTTCGGGAACGGCGAAGCGACGGCGGCACGAGCGGGAGAAGCAGCGGTGCGGTCAGCACCAGGTAGAGGATGCCGCCGGCCAACCCTCCGAGCAAGAACTTCGCCGGAGCCGCTGACACCAGCATCGCCACGGCCCACGCTGTCCCTCCGGCCGCGGTGCCGGCACAGACCGGCCAGGCAATCGCCCGCACCATCACACCGAACGGCCGAGGGATCGTTCGTCGCAGCATCAGGAGATACAACGGGAGGATGACTCCCGCGCTCACCAGGATGTGGGCCAGTCCCACGCCCACCAGACCGCCGTATCGGACGCCGACCGCCATGGCGGGCAGGAGCACCGCGAGAGCGGCGACCTGCACGAGGAGCAGACCGCCGGTGCGACCGGTGGAGATGATGATGTTCGCCAGGAGGAGGCCCAACACGAAGATGACCCCGTAGACGGCGAGGACGACCAGGGCCGGTGCGGCTCCCGTCCACTGGGTTCCATAGATGGTGGTGAGCAACGGTTCCGCGAGGGCGAGGGTGAGTGCGCCGATCGCGCAGGCCACCAGGGCGACAGTTCGGCAGGCCTGAAGCAGGGCGCCCCGAAGGTCCCCGCCTTCGTGACGCACTCGGGAGAACGCGGGTTGAACGATGCCGTTCAGGACGGATCCGATCACGGCGGTGGACCAGGCGGCGATGGTGAACGCCAGCGAGTAGAGCCCGGTGGCTTCAACACCCAGGGTGCGGCCGACGAAGACGTAATCCACATTGAGCAACGCCTGGCTGAGCAGGTTGGCCAGTGCGAGCGGCAGGCCGAAGCGAATCAGCATTCCGATCTGGTCCCGCCGAAAGCCCGGCCGGTAGCGTTTTTTGACCTTCAGGGTGAGGATCACCCCGGTGACCAGCTGCGCCGCGACCCGCGACCAGGCGAAGGCCAGCGCCCCGTCGCCGGCGAGTGCCACCAATAACAGGACCGCGCTGCTCGGAACGAACGCGATCGCTGCCGCTCGAAAGATCACATCCTGCCGGAAGTCGCGTTGGATCAGGGCCCCCGGCACCACGAACGGCCCGATGAGGGCCACCGAGAGCGCCATCACCCGAAGCGGCCCTGCGGCATCCGGGGAGCCGAGGGCAGCGGCGAGAGGGTCGGCGAAAACGGCCATCGCGGTGCCCAGCACGAGGCTCGTGATGATCGAGACCGTGGCGATCGTCGGCGCGATGCGGTCGGGGTCGAGGTCGTTGCGGAGCAGCGCCGAGGAGATGCCGAGTTCGGCGAGGCTGACGACGACCCCCTGCACGACCATGGCCAGGGCGAACACCCCGAACGCCTCCGGGGCCACGATCCGGGCGACGACCGCCATGATCGCGATGTTGGCGAAGCGCAGGAACAGGGTGCTGCCGGCCGACCAGAGCGCCCCCCTGCGCACCTGATCGCCGAGGACCGAGCCGGGTGAGGCGTCGGTCACAGGCATGATTGCAGGGTGTCGACCACCCGATCCTGCTGCTCGTCGGTGAGGCCGGGGTAGATCGGCAGCGAGAGGATCTCCCCGCTCAGGCGTTCGGCGACGGGGAACGGGCCCTGCCCCCTGGCCAGGTCAGCGAAGGCGGGGAGCTGATGCACCGGGACCGGGTAGTGGATGCCCACGCCGATACCCGCGTCGCTCATGTCCTGATACATCCGGTTCCGTTCCGGCACCCGCACCACGAATTGGTGGAACACGTGCTCGTTCCCTGGCGCGGTTCGGGGGGTGACCACTCCGGGAGCCCCGTCGAGCAGGGCGGTGTACCGGGCGGCAAGGCGTCGGCGTTCGGCGTTCCACCCGTCGAGCAGGGCGAGCTTGGCGGACAGCACCACGGCTTGCAGGCTGTCGAGCCGGGAGTTGGTCCCCACGCTGAGGTGCTCGTACTTGCGCACTCCGCCGTGGTTGCTGAGCGCACGCACCTCGGCGGCGATCGCGTCGGAGGATGTGATCACGGCCCCGGCGTCACCGTAGGCGCCGAGGTTCTTACCGGGGTAGAAGCTGGTGCCGGCCACGTCCCCCAGGGACCCGGCGCGCCGACCATGGGACCGCGCCCCCTGGGCCTGCGCCGCGTCTTCGACCAGGACGACGTCGGGGCCGACCAGCAGACGGAGTTCGTCGATCGGCGCGGCTTGACCGTACAGGTGCACGGCGATGACCGCTCGGGTCTGGGCGGTCATCCGCTCGCCCACACTGACCGGGTCGAGGAGGAAATTCTCGTCGCAGTCGGCGAAGACCACCCGAGCGCCGGCGCGCAGAACGGCTTCGGCACTCGCCACGAAGGTGTTGGCGGGGACGATGACCTCGTCGCCTGCGCCGATGCCGCTGGCGCGCAGTGCGAGCTCGAGCGCGTCGGTGCCGTTACCGACACCGATCACGTGTCGGCTGGTGCAGTAGTCCGCGTATTCCCCCTCGAACCGGGCGACGTCGGGGCCCTGGATGAAGGAACTCGCCGCGATGACCCGGTCGAAGCCCTGCCGAACCACGTCGGCGATCTGCTGATGCTGCCCGGCCAGGTCGAGCATCGGGACTCGTTCGGTGGTCTTCACACTGCGCTCCTCTGATAGACGGACCGGGCGGGGACACCGGCCCAGGTTTCGCCGGCCGGCACGTCGGCGATGACAGCGGCGCCCATTCCGATGATCGCGCCGGCTCCGACGACGACGTTCTGCCGAACGGTGGCGTTCATGCCGAGGTAGGCACCCTCGTGCACGGTGACTCCCCCGGCGAGGGAGACTCCGGCGGTGAGAGTGGCAAAGTCACCGACGACCACGTCGTGCGTGAGGGTTGCCTGCGGCATGACCACGACATGCCGGCCGACTCTGACGTCGGCAGTGAGCACGGTGTGCGCCAGCAGCACACTGCCCCGACCGACGGTGCAGGAGGCGGGGACACGTGCCGAGGCGTCGATGACCGTGACATACCGCTCCGGTTGCACCTGCAGGGCGGCCAGCCGGTCCGCCACCCGGCGTCGCCCGGCGCCGGAGCCGACGCAGATCAGGAGCCCGGTGCGGTGCCGTGCGGCGAGTTCTAACCCGCCGATCACGTCGATCCCCGCGACGCGGCTGCCGTGCAGCTCCTCATCGTCGTCGAGGATTGCCACCCAGCGGAAATCACGCTGTTCCGCCGAGACGACCTCTCTCGCCAGGCCGCTGGCGGCGAGGAGGATGACGTCTCTCATGCGGCGCCCCGGCGACGGGTGGACGAGACCTGCACCACGGCATCGATCACACGGTCCTGGTCAGCATCCGCCAGCTCGTGATAGAGCGGCAGGATCAGCGTGTTGTCGGTCAGGCGCTCGGTGACGGGAAGCGGAACGTTGTGTTCGACCCAGTCCCGGTAGGCCGGTTGGCGGTGTGCCGCCATGATGCCGCGACGGGCCGAGATGTCCGCCTGCGCCAGCGCCGCGAGGAGGCCCTCTCGATCCGTGGGAAAATCAGGGAGCACCTCGACCCAGTAGGACTGGAAGTTCGAGGTTCCCCACTCCGGGTCGCTGACCACGCGCAGACCCGGCACCGCGGCCAGGGCGACGCTGTACCGCTCCGCCAGCTCCCGTCGCTTGCGCACGATTTCCGGCAGGCGTCCGAGTTGCACGATCCCGATCGCGGCCTGAAGGTCGGTCATCCGGTAGTTGAATCCGATCTCCCGGTATTCCTCGGCCGGCGAAAGCACGCTTGCCTGGCGGCTGGCGGCCGAGAGGCTCATCGAGTGCTCCCGAAGCTGCCGGGCGCGGGTCGCCCACGCCGTTTTCGACGTGGTCAGCATCCCGCCCTCGCCGGTGGTGAGGAGCTTGCGCGGGTGGAAGGACCATGCGGCGATACTGGCCCCGGCACCGACCGGGCGCCCCCGGTAGGTGGACCCGGCGCCGCAGGCCGCGTCTTCGATGACGACGATCCCGCGCCGTTCGCACACCGCACGGATCGCGGCCAGGTCAACCGGGATCCCGCCCTGGTCCACCACGACCACCGCTCGTGTGCGATCGGTGATGACCGCGGACACGGTCTTGGCGGTGAGGTTGCCCGTCGCCAGGTCCACGTCGGCGAAGACCGGGCGGGCGCCGACATAGGTGGGCGCATTGGCGGTCGCGATGAACGAGAAGGAGGGAACGATCACCTCGTCCCCGGCCCCGACGCCCGCGACGACGAGTGCCAGATGCAGGGCCGTGGTGCAGTTCGACGTCGCCACGGCGTACTCGGCGCCCACGGCCGTCGCGAATTCCTCCTCGAACCGGGCCACCCGGGGTCCTTGCGCGACCCAGCCGGATTCGATCACTTCGGTGACCGCCTGGATCTCGTCGGCGCCGATCCACGGCTTCATGACATTGATACGGCTCATGAGGTCACCAGCGTTCGGCCGGCGGCGATGTCCTCGCGGAGGGGTGCCCACCAGGCCACGAGTTCCCGGAGACCCTGATCGAGCCCGACCCGGGCTTCGAACCCGAGATCCCGCCGGGCTGCGGAGACATCAGCAAGTCGGCGGGCCACTCCGTTCACCGCCCGGTCGGGGCCGTGCTCAACCGGCACGGTCGAATCCATCGCTCGCAGGAGGTGCTCCGCCAGTTCGAGCAGGCTCGTCTCCACCCCGCTGGCGATGTTGTACACGCCGTCACGGCTGTCACTCGTCGCAGCGAGAAGGTTCGCCCTGGCGATGTCGGCGGTGAACACGAAGTCCATGGTTTGGCGGCCGTCCCCGAAGATCAGCGGTGCTTTCCCGTCGATGATGCGCTCCATCCACCGCACCAGGACTTCGGTATAGAGGCCGTGCACGTCCATCCTCGGACCGTAGACGTTGAAGTACCGCAGCGCCACGAAGTCGAGGCCGCTCATGGCTCTGAAGCTGCGCAGCATCCCCTCGTTGAAGGACTTCGCCGCACCGTAGAAGGTGTCGTTGTTGTGGTGATGGTGGCGCTCCGAGGTGGGGAACTGCTCCGCGAGTCCGTACACCGACGCGCTGGACGCGGTGATGAGCTTCTCGACGCACCGGTCGGCCGCCGCCTCGAAGACGTTGAAAGTGCCGTCGACGAGCACCTCGAGGGCCAGGCGCGGATCTTCGGCGCACTGAGTGATCCTGAGTGCCGCCTCGTGGAAGACCAGGTCCTTGCCCGCGACGATGTCGTGGACCAGGTCCCGGTCACGCAGGTCGCCTTCCACCAGAGTCACCCGACCGGACGCCAGGGCCGCGGTGAGGTTGTCGCGCCGGCCCCTGACCAGGTTGTCGAGGATATCGATGTGCGCAGCACCGGCATCCAAGAGCTGGTCGACGATGGCCGAACCGATGGTGCCGGCGCCGCCGGTGACAAGGACATTCGCTCCGACCAGGCCGCTCATGACGCCTCACCGATCAGGCTCAGGTCGTCGGCACTGGCACGGATGTCGGCAACGGGTGCGAGTTCGGCCGCCGCCAGGCTCCTGGTCGCCGCTTCCAGCACCGCCAGTACCCGCAGCCCCGACTCCCCGTCGGTCCTGGCGGGACGTTTCTCCCGGATGCTGCGGGCGAACTCCGTCGCCATCGCACCGAGGGCCTCGTGTTCGGGGAGGGCGGGCGACCACGTGTCACCCAACCGATAGGAGATCGTCGACTCCCGACGCGCCTCCCCGCCGACGGCCTGCAGCGACAGGTCGACGCCGCGGTCGTAGACGCTGACCCGCTGTTGCGGGTTCAAGTCGTCCCAGACCAGGGTTCGTTTGGTGCCGCCGATGATCATCTGGCGAATCTTGGTGGGGCTGAGCCAGTTCACGTGCACGTGTGCCATCGCCCCGTTCGCCAGCGGCAGCGCGAGGTATCCCACGCACGCCTTACCCGCCCCGAGCGGATCAGCACCGTGGGCCGACACCGACAGCGGCCGCAACCCGCCGGGAAGCACGAAGTCGATGATGGACAGGTCGTGAGGGGCGAGGTCCCAGAAAACGTCGACGTCGGGCTGGATCAGACCGAGGTTCACGCGCACCGAGTCGATGAACAGGATGTCGCCGAGCGCTCCTTCCGCGACAAGCTCCCGGATCTTCAGGACGGCGGGCGTGTAGCAATAGGTGTGGTCGGCCATGAGGACCAGTCCCCTGTCGGCGGCCGCTCGAACCATGTCCCGGCCCTTGACCCCGGTGTCGGCGAGAGGTTTCTCCACCATCACGTGCTTGCCTGCGCTCAGGGCGGCCCTGGCGATGCCGTGGTGGGTGGCGGCCGGCGTGGCAATGGCCACGGCGTCGATGTCATCGGATTCCAGCAGCTCGTTGAGCGATGTCACCACGCGGGCGCCGCCGACACCGTCGGCGACCCGTTGGGCGCGGTCCCTGTCGAGGTCACAGATCGCGACCAGGTTCCAGTCCGGGCTGGCGCGGAAGTTGCGGGCGAGGTTCGGCCCCCAGTATCCGGCGCCGATGACGGCGATTCGAAGTTTCGTGTTCACTGATACCCCCAGGGTGTTGTGGGCGTTCAGGACCGCTCGGGTGACGGGCCTGTCATGCGAGGCTTCACCGTGGGTTCGGTGAAACCGGATTCTCTAGCCGGATCGTGTGAAGACCACGTCGACGAAGTAGTTCTCCGCCTGCCAGCTGTTGGTCGGGAAGCCGCCGGCGGCTCCAT
The DNA here is from genome assembly GCF_035984795.1 of Cryobacterium sp. MP_3.1. NCBI lineage: Bacteria > Bacillati > Actinomycetota > Actinomycetes > Micrococcales > Microbacteriaceae > Cryobacterium > Cryobacterium sp. MP_3.1. The sequence continues at coordinate 69,934 of NZ_JAXCHV010000017.1, forward strand.
AGAGGTACCGGCCGTTGGACGTCGTGCTGGCGGTCAGCGGACCGACGGTGCGTGCCGTGGCGAAGTAGTTCGGCGTCGCGGAGTACCGGCCGTTGGGTGCGAAGTAGGACACCACGTAGGTCT
>NZ_JAXCHV010000018.1:0-68603 GCF_035984795.1 Cryobacterium sp. MP_3.1
ACGCTCAACATGGCTACCCCAACCCAACGCCTCGCCGAACTGCTCACCGCAGCCTAGAAACCCGACCCGTTGCATCCACCACTTGACTTTGCCGTGGGTGAGAGGGCACTTTGCGGCAACTGACGGATGCTGCGCTTGCCGCGTTGTCCGCACGGGGAACAATTCGTCTGCGATTAGGCTGAGCGCATGACAACCTCCGGCGACTCGGCCCTCCCTGGCGATGTGACTCTGCCGGGCACCGCTCGGCGCGTGCTGGTCCGCCGGCCCGTCGACATCCTCGCCGAGGGCGAGATCACCCACATCGATCGTGTGCCGATCGACCTCGGGCTGGCCCGGGCGCAGTGGGACGGCTACGTGGCGGCGCTGCAGTCGGAGGGCTGGGCCATCACCGAGGTGGATCCGGCACCCGACCAGCCGGACTCCGTCTTCATCGAGGATGCCGTGATCCTCTTCGGCGACACCGCCGTGCTGGCCAGCCCTGGTGCGCCCAGCCGACGCGGCGAGACGGCCGGTGCCGAGGCGGCCGTGCGCCCCCTGGGACTCGCGGTGCGCCGGATCGACCTGCCCGGCACCCTTGACGGCGGTGACGTGCTCAAGGTGGGCGCCACCGTTTACGTGGGGCAGAGCCTGCGCACCAACGCTGAGGGTGCGGCGCAGCTTGCCGCCATCGTCGAACCCCTCGGCTACACCGTGGTCCCGGTTCCGGTGACCCGAGCCCTGCACCTCAAGACCGCTATCACCGCCCTGCCGGACGGCACCATCATCGGCTACCCGCCGCTCGTGGACGACCCGGGACTGTTCGAGAGGTTCGTGCCGGTACCCGAAGCGGAGGGTACCGCCGTGGTTGTGCTCGACGCGCACACCCTGCTGATGTCGGCCGCCGCGCCGCGCACCACCGAGCTGCTCACCGGGCTCGGCTATCGGGCCGTGACCGTGGACATCACCGAGTTCGAGAAGCTCGAGGGCTGTGTCACCTGCCTGAGCGTGCGCGTTCGCTGAGCGAAAATTCTGCTTGCGCCGGAGTCGTCCGTGGCCCTATCCTGAAAGGCTGCCTGAACAAGGGGGGCACAAGACGATGACACGAAACGCTCAGGAGGCCGACATGACCAAGACAGCTCGCACCAGGTACGCATCGATTGCGACCGGCGCTGCCTTCGTCCCGGCGCTCCGACTCGCCTCAATCTAAGGTCCCGGCCAGAGAACCCCACCCGCCCGCGTCTGCGCGGGCCGCACATTTCAGCGGGCGTCACCGCCCGCTTCCTCTTCCGGACGTGGTCATTCCGCGCCGGCACCGGGCACCACCGCACGCCGCCAGGAGCACCGTCGGCACCGCCGCCAGCACCAACGGCTTCGTCGCGGGTCCCGCACCCACCCAGCCCCGCACCATCCAGCCCACCGGCGCTTCAGCGCCGGAGCCGGCCCAGCCAGGAACCTCTCTCATGACCACCACTGCTCCACAGCATCCGCCGCACACTGCGCCCACGCCCGCTGCGCGCTCCAACACCTTCCGCACCCTGCTGCGGCTCTATCCCTATGCCAAGCCCGCGCTGCCGAGGCTGGGCCTGGGCATGCTCGCGGCACTGCTTGCCTCGCTGGTGGCCCTGGCCATCCCGCAGGTGCTGCAGCAACTCGTCGACGGCGCCCTCAGCCAGGGAGACACTGCACCGATCTGGCCCGCCGTACTCATCGTGCTCGGCCTCGGCGTGCTCGAGGCCGGCATGATCGCGCTGCGCCGCTGGTTCGTGCTCGTTCCCGGTACCCACATCGAATCCCGGATGCGCAACGCCCTGTACGCCCGGCTGCAGGACCTGCCCGTGACCTTCCACGACCGCTGGCCGAGCGGGCAGCTGCTCTCCCGCGCCGTCAGCGACCTCAACATGATCCGCCGTTGGATCTCGTTCGGTCTGGTGCTGCTCGTGGTCAACTTCCTCACCATCATCGCCGGCGTGGTGATCCTCCTGTCGATGAACTGGATCCTCGGCGTGATCTTCCTGGTCTGCTCGATCCCGATCTGGATCTACGGCTACGTGTTCGAGGAGAAGTACTCCGTGATCGCGAGGCGCAGCCAGGACCAGTCCGGCGACCTGGCGACCGCCGTCGAGGAGTCGGTGCACGGCATCCGGGTGCTCAAGGCGTTCGGCCGTGGCAGCTTCGCGCTCAAGAGCTTCGCCAGCCAGGCGGAGGAGCTGCGCGGCACCGAGATCGAGAAGGCCCGCGCCATCGCCGGGATCTGGCTCTGGCTGCTGCTGGTGCCCGACGTCGCGTTCGCGCTTTGCCTGGTCTCCGGCGTCTGGCTGACCAGCCAGGGCCAGCTCAGCGTCGGCGAGCTGGTGGCGTTCTTCGCCACCGCCACCGTGCTGCGCTTCCCGGTGGAGTCGATCGGCTTCCTGCTGTCGATGACCTTTGACACCCGCACCGCCACCGACAGGTTCTTCGACATCCTGGACACGCCAAACACCATCACCGACCCGCCCCGCCCGGTCACGATCACCAGCCCGCGCGGCCGACTCGCGTTCGAGAACGTGCACTTCCGCTACGCGGACTCACCCGAACGGTTTCCCGACCTGCTCGACGGGGTGAACCTGGTGCTCGAACCCGGCGAGACCATGGCGCTGGTCGGTCTCACCGGCTCCGGCAAGTCCACCCTGACGGCGCTCACCACCCGGCTGTACGACGTGACGGATGGCTCGGTGACCCTCGACGGGGTCGATGTGCGGGCCCTCCGCCGCGACGAGCTGCGCCGGCACATCGCCATGGCGTTCGAGGACGCCACCCTGTTCTCGGCATCCGTGCGTGACAACGTGCTGCTGGGCCGCCCGGAGTTCGCCGAGCGCACCCCGGAGGCCGACGCGGCCCTGGCCGAGGCGCTGCAGATCGCGCAGGCGGCGTTTGTGCACGACCTGCCCAACGGTGTCGACACCCTCGTCGGCGAAGAGGGCATGAGCCTTTCCGGCGGGCAGCGACAGCGCGTGGCGCTGGCCCGCGCCGTGGCCGCGGCACCCGCCGTCCTGGTGCTCGACGACCCGCTCTCCGCGCTGGACGTGAACACCGAGTCGCTGGTCGAGGCCGCCCTGCGCCGGGTGCTCGCGTCCACGACCGCCCTGATCGTGGCGCATCGCCCGTCCACGGTGATGCTCGCCGACCGGGTGGCGCTGCTCGAGGCGGGCAAGATCACCGCCGTCGGCACGCACTCCGAGCTGCTGGCCTCGAGCCCGCACTACAAGTTCGTCATCTCCAGCCTGGAGGACGAAGAACGACGAGAGTCCGAGCGAGCGGGAGAAGCACTGTGAGTGTCATCGGTGTCGAAGGCGAAGAGCGCCTCGACTACACCAAGGCCGAAAGCGCGCAGATCCGGCGCCGGTCGTTGCGCCTGCTCGGCTCGCTGCTGTTCCCGGTGCGCTGGTCGGTGGTCATGGCGATGCTCGTCGTCGTCGTGTCCACCGCCGCGCAGGTCGCCGGCCCGGCCCTGATCGCGTTCGGCATCGACAAGGGCCTGCCCGCCCTGCTCGAACAGGACTGGGTGCCGCTGGCGGCGACCGGGGCGATCTACCTGATCACCGGCATCACCGGGGCGCTACTGATCGCCTGGTACACCGTGCTCTCCGCCCGGATCAGCCAGGCCGTGCTCATCGACCTGCGGAAGCGCGTGTTCCTGCAGACCCAACGGCTGAGCCTCGAATTCCACGAGTCGTACACCTCCGGACGCATCATTTCCCGGCAGACCAGCGACCTGGATGCGATCAGGGAGCTGCTGGACTCCGGCATCAACCAGCTCGTGCAGGGCCTGCTCTACATGGCCTTCACCGGCATCGCCCTCTTCGCCCTCGACGGGGTCAGCGGGCTGGTGCTGCTCGTTGCACTCGTGCCACTGCTCGCGCTGACCCGCTGGTTCCAGGTGCGCTCGCAGCACCTGTTCCGCCAGTCCCGCACCGCGTCCGCGAGCCTGATCGTGCAGTTCGTCGAGACCATGACCGGCATCCGCGCGGTCAAGGCGTTCCGCACCGAGAAGCGCAACGAGGGTGTCTTCGGCAAGCTCGTCGAGTCGTACCGGCTGGTCAACGCCCGCGTTATCCAACTGTTCGGCGTGTTCGATCCCGGGCTGATCCTGATCGGCAACGTCACCGTCGCCGCGGTGCTGCTGGTCGGCGGCTTCCGCGTGGCCGACGGGCAGCTGGCCATCGGTGCGCTGCTCGCCGCGCTGCTGTACACCCGCCGGTTCTTCGACCCGATGGAGGAGATGGCGATGTTCTACAACTCCTACCAGTCGGCCGCAGCCGCGCTGGAGAAGATCTCCGGGGTGCTCGAGGAGCAGCCCGGTGTGCCCGACCCCGTCACGCCGGTGGACCTGTGGACCTCGAAGGGTGCCGTGCACTTCGACAACGTGCAGTTCGAGTACCAGGCCGACCGGGTCATCCTGCCGCACTTCAGCCTCACCCTGGAACCCGGGCAGACCATCGCCCTGGTCGGCTCGACGGGCGCCGGCAAATCGACCCTGGCGAAGCTGATCTCCAGGTTCTATGACCCGTCGCACGGCCGGGTGCTGTTGGACGGCGTCGACCTGCGCGACCTGCACCCCAAGGACCTGCGCCGGGCCATCGTGATGGTGACCCAGGAGGCGTACCTGTTCAGTGGCAGCGTCGCCGACAACATCGCGATCGGCAAACCGGATGCGACGCGGTCGGAGATCGAGGCGGCCGCGCGGGCCGTCGGCGCGCACGACTTCATCGTGGGCCTGCCCGGCGGGTACGACACCGACGTGAACAAGCGCGGCGGCAGGGTTTCCGCCGGCCAGCGTCAGCTGATCTCGTTCGCGCGGGCGTTCCTGGCCGACCCGGCGGTGCTGATCCTCGACGAGGCCACCAGTTCGCTGGACATCCCCAGCGAACGGCTGGTGCAGGAGGCTTTGCAGACGCTGCTCAGCGACCGCACCGCGGTGATCATCGCGCACCGCCTGTCGACCGTGGCGATCGCCGACCGGGTGCTGGTGATGGAGAACGGCGTCATCGTCGAGGACGGCACCCCCGACATGCTCATCTCGGGAACCGGCCGGTTCTCCCGGCTGCACGCCGCCTGGCGCGAGTCCCTCGTCTGACCACTCGCGAACTGTCAGCCAAGTACCCGAAACTTGAGGCTTTCGGTGCTTGGGTCGCGGTTCGCGGGTGGTTTGAGTCGGGGGTGTTTCGGGGATGTTGAGGGTCGGGAACCACTTGCCGGGAACCGGCCCGACGCGCTTGACACTCCCTGGGCTGGCAGCGAATCTGGTGCCAGAGAACACAACCGCCGTGAACGAGCAGCCTCGTTCCCGAGCCGGCGCCGCACGGTCATCTGTTGGTGTCAGCCTGTCTGATCGGGGGATCACCCAGCATGGACTCAGTCACCATCGTGGGTGCGGGGGTGGTGGGCCACGCCAGTGCCGTCGCCCTCCGCGCCCACGGCTACACCGGCCGCATCACCGTGCTCGGCAGCGAACGCCACCGGCCCTACGACCGGCCGCCGCTCGGCCGCGGCTTCCTCACCGGGCAGACCACGATCGATGAACTGGCGCTCGAGGCCCCTCACGACGACCTCGACGCCGACTGGCGCCTGGGGGTCGCGGCCGTCGCGCTCGACGCGGCCACGCACCGGGTGACGCTGGCCAACGGCCGCACCGTCGACTCCGACGCCGTGGTGATCGCCACCGGCTCCGCCGCCCGCCGCATGGCGACCATGCCCCGCGGGGTGCACACGCTGCGCACCGTGGAGGACGCCCTGGCGCTCCGCGAAGAACTGCTGCCCGGCGCCCACCTGGTCGTGGTCGGCTCCGGGGTCGTCGGCCTCGAAGTGGCGTCGACCGCCCGTGACCTGGGTCTGCGGGTGACGGTGTTCGTCAGTAGCACGGATGCGCTCCACACGGCCTTCGGCGCCACCGTCGCCGGCGCCGTGTTCGGGCTGCACGAGCGCCGGGGCATCACCGTGCGCACCGACCTGCGGGTGACCGAGCTGATCGGCCCCGGCTGGGTGTCCGGGGTGCGGCTGAGCAGCGGGGAAGAGATCGGAGCCGACCTGGTGCTGCTGGACATCGGCGCGGTGCCGCTGGTCGGCTGGCTCGGCGGCTCCGCACTCGACCCGGGTGGCTGGGACCTGCACGGCGGGGTGGTCGCCGACGCGGCCGGCGGCACCGGCGTGCCCGGGATCGTCGCGGTCGGCGATTGTGCGGCCTGGCTTGACCCGGAAACCGGGGCGCACCGCCGCATCGCGCACTTCAGCGACACCCGCAACCGACCGTCGATCGCCATGGCCGCGCTGCTCGGGGTCGACCCGGGCGGGGCGGCGGCGCCCGCCACGCTGACCTCGGAGCAGGCCGGCGCCCTGGTGCAGTTCGCCGGCCGGGTGCACGGTGGCGAGTCGATGACGATCGAGGCGGGCGGGGTCGACACCGGCGACCTGCTGGCCGTCTACCGCCGTGGCGAGACGCCGGTGGCGGTGCTGGGCATCGACCAGCCCGGGCGGGTCGAGGAGTGGCGGACCCGGTTGCTCGAGCTCAGCCTGAGCCTCACCGACACCGACACCGACGCCCACATTGACACTGCCGGGCCGGCCGGCCCTGTCAGGGACGCCAGCGCGCTCGGCTGAGGTCCACCCTGTAGCCGGACTCCGGCTCGGGACCGGGCAGCAACGGTGTCTGCTCGGCCCGGTAGTGCACCAGCGCCCGGCTCTCGTGGCCGATCGGCGGATGCCCACCGGCGCGGATCACCCGCCACCACGGCGCATCCGACCCGAATTGCGCCATCGTCTGGCCCACCACCCGGGCGGCGCGGGAGCCGAGGGCGGCGGCGACGTCGCCATAGGTCATCACCCGGCCGGGTGGGATCGCCTCGACGATGTCGAGCACGGCCTCCACGAACGGGCTGGCCGGGTTGAGGCGCACCGGCTAGAGGGTGAGCGCGCCGATGACCTCACCGAACTCGGTTTCGCCGATGTCGACGAAGCCGATGCGGTGGAAGAAGGCCTCAGGGCCGTCCTCGCCGGGCTCCCAGATCACCGTGATGCGGTCGAAACCGCGGTGACGGGCCTCTTCGGCGAGGGCATCGGCGGCGAACTTGCCCACACCCATGCCCTGGGCCTCGGCGTCGACGTTGATCCGCCAGATGCAGGCGCGGAATTCCTCCTGGGCGGATTCGGGGTCGAAATTACCGTGGATGAACCCGGCGACCTCGCCGTCGAGCAATACGACACGCTGCCAGGCGGTGGCCGGGTTGATCACGGATGCGGCGACCGAATACGAGACCGGCGCGATGAATTGCTCCTGACCGGGCTTGAGGCTCAGGTTATTGGCCGCGACGATGTTGCGCGCGGACAGTTCTTCAAGTCGGAGTTCAGGCATACACCCAAGGCTATCGCCCGGCCACGGCGGCAGGTAGTCGGGTTTGTGGGGGACTCGGCGGCCGTCACCGAAACGCCGGCCAACTGTCTCGATGTCGAGACAGTTACCGCCCTCGGCTAGGATTGTTGACGGCCACCACGCCCCGACTCACTGAGGAGAATCCATTGTCGAAGATCAAGGTTGCAGGTACTGTCGTCGAGCTTGACGGGGACGAGATGACCCGCATCATCTGGCAGGCCATCAAGGACTCCCTGATTCACCCGTACCTCGACATCGACCTCGAGTACTACGACCTCTCGATCCAGAAGCGTGACGAGACCGACGACCAGATCACCGTCGACGCGGCTCACGCCATCCAGAAGCACGGCGTCGGCGTCAAGTGCGCCACCATCACCCCGGACGAGGCCCGGGTCGAAGAATTCGGCCTGAAGAAGATGTGGGCGTCGCCCAACGGCACCATCCGCAACATCCTCGGCGGCACCATCTTCCGTGAGCCGATCATCATCTCCAACATCCCGCGCCTGGTGCCGGGCTGGAACAAGCCGATCATCATCGGCCGCCACGCGTTCGGCGACCAGTACCGCGCCACCAACTTCCGTTTCGAGGGCGAAGGCACCCTCACCATGACCTTCACCCCGAAGGACGGCGGCGACCCACAGCAGTTCGAGGTCTTCCAGGCGCCGGGCAGCGGTGTGGCCATGGGCATGTACAACCTCGACAAGTCGATCATCGACTTCGCCCGCGCCTCGCTCAACTACGGCCTGGAGCGCAACTACCCGGTCTACCTGTCGACCAAGAACACCATCCTCAAGGCGTACGACGGCCGGTTCAAGGACATCTTCCAGGAGATCTTCGACACCGAGTTCAAGGACCGCTTCGAGGCCGCCGGCCTCACCTATGAGCACCGCCTGATCGACGACATGGTCGCATCGGCGATGAAGTGGGAGGGCGGTTACGTCTGGGCCTGCAAGAACTACGACGGCGACGTGCAGTCCGACACCGTCGCGCAGGGCTTCGGCTCGCTCGGCCTGATGACCAGCGTGCTCTCCACCCCCGACGGCAGCGTCGTCGAGGCCGAGGCCGCGCACGGCACCGTGACCCGGCACTACCGCCAGCACCAGCAGGGCAAGCCCACCTCGACCAACCCGATCGCGTCGATCTACGCCTGGACCCGCGGCTTGTCGCACCGCGCCAAGCTCGACGGCAACCCGGCGCTCGCCGAGTTCGCGCACACCCTCGAGGATGTGGTCGTGAAGACCGTCGAGAGCGGCAAGATGACCAAGGACCTCGCGCTGTTGGTCGGCCCGGACCAGGGCTACCTCACCACCGAGGATTTCCTGGCCGCGATCGCCGAGAACCTGCAGACCCGCCTGGCCTAACCCGCCCGCCCGCACCCGAAAAGGCCCCGTCGATCCGGCGGGGCCTTTTCTGCGCCCAACTGTCGCCGAAACGGACAAATGTGCCCGGTACGCCGGGCGCAATTGTCCGCACCGGGAACAGTTGGCCCGACGGGTACGGCGACAAGCGGAGGCTCTCCTTGCTGGTGCCTACGGGCATCCGAGGTGACAATGGAGCCATGTCCACGCTCACGGGAGCATTCCGCCGGTATCCGGTTGTGGCGGCAACCATCCTCATCGGCCTGCTCGGACTGCTGCTGTGGGCCGCCGGGCTGACGGTCGCCGTGCAGTGGCTGTTCTCCGCCCTCGGCCTGGTCGTGGTCGGCATCCAGGGCGTCGGCATGATCAAACGGATGCGCCAGGGCTCGTTCGGCGTGGACCTGCTGGCGATCATGGCCATCATCGCGACCATCCTGGTGGGCGAGTACGTGGCCACCCTGCTGATCGTGCTGATGCTCTCCGGCGGCGCCGCGCTCGAGGACTACGCCGCGGGGCGGGCCCAGCGGGAGCTGAACGCCCTGCTCGACCGGGTGCCGCAGATCGCGCACCTGCTGCGGGGCGGCTCCTCCGACGTTGACGACGTGCCGGCCACCCTGGTGCAGATCGGCGACCTGCTGCTGGTGCGGCCCGCCGAGATCGTACCCGTGGACGCCGACCTGGTCTCCGCCTCGGCCGCGTTCGACGAGTCCTCGCTGACCGGCGAGAGCCTGCCCGTTGAGCGGCACGCGGGCGACCCTGTGCTCAGCGGTTCCATCAACGGGCAGGCCGCAGCGACAGTGCGCGCCACCGCTCTGGCCGCCGACAGCCAGTACCAGCAGATCGTGGCGCTGGTGGCGGAGGCCGCCGCGAGCAAGGCCCCGGTCGTGCGCCTCGCCGACAGGTACGCGGTGCCGTTCACCGCGGGGGCGCTGCTGATCGCCGGCCTGGCCTGGTTCGTCTCCGGTGACCCGGTGCGTTTCGCCGAGGTGCTCGTGGTCGCCACCCCGTGCCCGCTGCTGCTCGCCGCCCCGGTGGCGTTCATGGGCGGGATGAGCCGGGCGGCCCGGAACGGCATCATCGTCAAGGGCGGGGGAGTGCTCGAGAAACTCGCCCGCGCCAAGACTGTGGTCTTCGACAAAACCGGCACCCTCACCTACGGCACGCCGGCCATCGCCCGGGTCTGCCCGGAGGACCCGTTCAGCGAGGACGAGCTGCTCAGCCTGGCCGCGTCGGCCGAGCAGTACTCGTCGCACGTGCTCGCCGCATCCGTCATCACCGCCGCCGAAACGCGCGGCCTCCCGCTGCAGCGCACCGAGTCGGCCGTGGAGGTGCCCGCGCACGGCGTCACGGCCCGGTTCGGCGACCAGGAGGTGGTCGTAGGAAAGCTGTCGTTTGTGGCCGAGCACGCCCCGGATGCCTACCCGGCCGACCTGTCCGGCGGCGAACTGGCCATCTACCTGGCCGTGGACGGCCGGTACGCGGGCTGCATCGTCGCCAGCGACCAGGTGCGCGACAACGCCCGCGCCACCATCGCGGCGCTCGAGCGGCTGGGCGTGAGCGAATCCGTGATGCTCACCGGCGACACCCGGCCGACCGCGAACCACATTGCCCGGCTGGTGGGCATCACCAGGGTGCGGGCGGACTGCCTGCCGGCCGACAAGGTCGACGCCGTGCGGGCCATCCGGGAGCGGCCGGTGATCATGGTCGGCGACGGCGTCAACGACGCGCCCGTGCTCGCCGTGGCCGACGTGGGCATCGCGATGGGCGCCAAGGGGTCCACCGCGGCCAGCGAATCGGCGGATGCCGTGATCCTGCTCGACGACCTGTCCCGCGCCGCCCGGGCCGTCGCAATCGGCCGGGACACCGTGCGGATCGCCCTGCAGAGCATCTGGCTCGGCATCGCGCTCAGCATCGGCCTGATGATCGCCGCCGCGTTCGGGCTGATCCCCGCCACCGTGGGCGCGTTGCTGCAGGAGCTGGTGGACCTGGCCACCATCCTCAACGCGCTGCGGGCCATCGGCGGGCGCCGCGACGTGCGGGCACGCGGGGTGGCCGCCCGAATTCCCGCGGCCACACAGCCGGTGCCCACCCGCTGACTTTGGCGATCTTCCAGGGGCCCGCGAGCGCCTAATCTGGAGGGATGCGACGCATCCGTTTGCCGTTCGGGCCCACCACCAGCCGAACGGCTAACGAACCCCGCCTCGGCCGGGATGTCTATGTGCTCGGTGTGATCGCGTTCTTCGTCATGGTGGGCTTCGGCGTCGTGGTGCCGGTACTGCCGGTGTACGTGAAGAGCTTCGGCGTGGGCAACCTCGAGATCGGCGCGGTGGTGTCGGCGTTCGCCCTGATGCGCTTCGTCGCCAGCCCGGTCTGCGGCAAGCTCATCGACTGGGCCGGCGAACGCACCATCCTCGCCGTGGGCATCGGCATCGTGGCGGTCTCCAGCGGCCTGGTCGGCATCGCCGGCAGCTACCCGCAACTGCTGCTGTTGCGGGGAGTGGGCGGCATCGGCTCGGCGATGTTCACCGTCGCGGCGATGACCCTGCTGCTGCGCACCACCGCGCCGGGCATCCGCGGCCGCGCCGTGGGTTTCTACCAGGGCGGCTTCCTCATCGGCGGAATGGCGGGGCCGGCGCTCGGCGGCCTGCTCGCCACCATCTCGCTGACCGCGCCGTTCTTCTTCTACGCCGGCACCCTCGCCGTGGCCGGGGTGATCGGGCTGGTTCTGCTGCAGCCGGCCACGCGCGCCGGCGCCGGCTTGACGGGCGCTCCGACACCGATGCTCCCGCTCCGCAGCGTGCTCCGCGACCCCCGGTTCCGCGCCGCCTGCCTGGCCAACTTCTCCCAGGGCTGGTCGTCGTTCGGGGTGCGCGGCGCCCTGGTGCCGGTGCTCGTCGTCGAGGTACTCAAGGGACCGAGCGCCTGGACCGGAATCGCGTTCGCCGTCGCCGCGGTCGCGCAGACCCTTGCTCTGGCGCCCGCGTCCAGGTTCGTCGACACCGTCGGACGGAAACCTGCCATCATCGGCGCTTTCCTGGTGGCGGCCGTGACGATCACGGCGATCCCATTCGCCCCGAACATTTGGCTGCTCACCGCGCTGCTCTGTGTCTACGGCGTCGCCGCGGCATTCATGGGCACCGCGCCGGCGGCATCCGTCGGCGACGCGGCCGGCACCGCGGGCGGCCGCCCGGTGGCGATCTTCTCGATGTTCTCCGACTTCGGCGCCATCGTCGGCCCCCTCGTGGCGGGCCTGCTCGCCGACACCGTCTCGTACCCGGCCGCGTTCCTGCTCGGCGGGCTGCTCTTCGTCGCCACCTCCCTCTACGCCCTGCGGATGCCCGCCGGCCTGCCCGCGCACCCCGCCGCCGAGCCGCCGGTCACCGACGCCGTCGACCGCTGAGCCGCACAACTCCTGCAGACCCTGCCCGGTCGAGTAGCCAGCGGCAGCCGTCGGTCCTACGGTGGGGGCATGGCCTACCTCGAGGTGCCCGTGCCGGCCGATCTGGCCCCGGACGTGTTGCGGCTGTGGTACCTCGAGCAGCCCGCGGAGCAACGCTACGAGCGCATCTTCCCGCAGCCCGCCCTGCACCTGATCCTTAACCTGTCCGACCCGTATCGGGTATTCGACCTGGAGACCGGCGCGGCGCGCACGCTCGGGGCGGGCTTCCTGTCCGGGCTGCAGCCACGGTTCCTGATGACCCAGAGCCCGTCGGCGATCCGGCACGTCGCCGCCGAGCTGGCGCCGTTCGCCGCCGCCAGGTTCCTCGATCTGCCCGCCGACGAGCTGACCGGCACCGTGCGAGAGAGCCAGGGGTTGCTCGGTGACACCGACGCGCTGCGGCAGACCGCGCGGCGGGCCCCCGACCCCGCGGTGGCGGTGGCGCTGCTGATCGACCACCTGCGCGCCCGGCGACGGCCAGGCTCGGCGCCGCAGGCGGTGCTGCGGGCCTGGGCCGGCATCCACCAGAACCCGGATGCGCCGGTGCCGGAGATCGCGGCGGCCGCCGGGCTCAGCCACCACCGCCTGATCGACGACTTCAAGTCCTGGTGCGGGGTCACCCCCAAGGCCTACGCGGACATCGTCCGGTTCCGCCAGTTCATCCAGGCACTGCCGTTGCAGGGGCCGATGCCCAGCTGGGCCGATCTGGTGGCCACGTCCGGGTACTACGACCAGCCCCATTTCATCAGGGTCTTCCGGGCGTTCACGGGCTTCTCGCCCAGCCGGTACCTCGACATCGTCACCCGCGTCGGTGTGGACTACGCCGCCTTCGTGCCGCTGGATGAGCCGGAGGGTGTGCCGTCGCCGACGGTGCCGGAATTTTCTACAAGACGCACCGCGCCCTGATGGTTAGCGTGACAGTGTCCCGGAGTGGCCGGGACCAGGTATCCCGGGAGTAGACATGGACGTGTCATTCAACTGGCTGGCGGTCGCGCTGGCCGCACTCTCGTCGTTCGTGATCGGCGGGCTCTGGTACTCGGTGGTGTTCGCCCGCCCGTGGCAGCGCGCGGCGGGCGTCACCGACGAACAGCTGAAGCACGGCACCGCGCGGGTCTTCATCGGTTCGGCGATCCTGGCGATCGTCATGGCGATCAGCCTGGCCGCGTTCATCGGCTCGAACGGGCCGGGCTTCGGCACGTTCGCCGGATTCGCGACCGGCTCGACGTTCGTGGCCGCAGCCTTCGGCGTGAACTACCTGTTCGAACGGAGAAGCCTCGTGTTGTTCGCCATCAACGGGTCGTACAACGTGGTGTCCTTCACCGTGATGGGCGCCATCATCGGTCTGCTGCAGTAACGCTCAGGCGCCGAGCTCCTTGCGGCCGGAGAGCACACCGCTGACGGTGGCCACCACCGCGAAGACGCCGGCAACAATCGGCTGGCCCAGGTCCCACCAGGCCAACGCCGCGGCGCCGAACACGAAGATCTCCACGATCGCCTTGCCGAACGGGTCGAGCCGGAACACGGCCTTGGGCGAGCGGAACAGCGCCCAGACCAGGATCGCGAAGGCCGGCGCGAGGATGCCCACCAGGATGCCCGGCCACGGCAGCGGCCAGGCCAGGAACCCCCAGAGCGCCAGGCTCACGAAGGCGAACAGTTCAAGCACAAAACGCAGGATGTCGTTGGCGCCGATGGTCGGGGTGGGGCGGGTGTCGTTCACCCGCCAATCCTACCGACCGGGCTACTTGAAGATGATGGTGCGTGCTCCGTCGAGCAGCACCCGGTTCTCGGCGAACCACTTCACCGCCTGGGTGAGGGTACGGCTCTCCTCGTCCTGACCGATCGCGACGAGTTCGGCGGGGGTGCGGGAGTGATCCACGCGCACGACGTTCTGCTCGATGATCGGACCCTCGTCCAGGTCGCTGGTGACGAAGTGCGCCGTGGCGCCGATGAGCTTCACACCGCGGGCGTGGGCCTGCTTGTACGGGTTGGCCCCCTTGAAGCCGGGCAGGAACGAGTGGTGGATGTTGATCGCGCGGCCCTCGAGATACGCGCACAGCTCGGGGGAGAGGATCTGCATATACCGGGCCAGCACCACCAGTTCGATGTCGTTCGCCTCGACGGCGTCGACCACGCGAGCCTCGAACGCGGCCTTGCTGGCCGCATCCGTGATCGGCAGCGATTCGAACGGCACGCCATAGAACCCGACCAGGTCGCGCAGGGCGCCGTGGTTGCTGAGCACCAGCGGCACCTCGACGGCCAGCTGGCCGCCGCGCTGGCGGAAGAGCAGGTCGTTGACGCAGTGCCCGGCGGTGGAGGCCAGCACCAGGGTGCGCAGCGGCCGCCCGACAACGTCGATGACGGATGCCATGGCGTACCGCTCGATGATCGGCGCGAGCGCGGCCTGCAGTTCGTCGCGGTTCGCGGGGGACTCCACCTGCAGACGGATGAAGAACCGGCCGGTGTCGGCGCTGGAGAACTGCTGGCTCTCGGTGATGTTGCCACGGGCCTGAACGATCGCGCCGCTGACGGCGTGCACGATACCGGGCTGGTCGGGGCAGACGAGGGTGACGACCAGGTGGTGGTGGTGCACGGGAGCCGGAAGACTGGGGTTCATCGAACCAGATTACCGGGACTGCCGGTGCACACCGGCATCAGCGGCCGGCCGGCCGGTTACGCCGGGCGACCCTGTCGTTTGCGGGCTCACTCGGCTAAGCTAGTCCGTGGTCGGCGGAATCTCACCGGCCCCGGGCGCGCACGTCGGCGCGCACCGCTTGAAGAACCGCGCAGCCAGCCGTGACAGCCGCTGGCCTCGGGCAAGCGGCATCCTGTCTGTGAGCCACAGCACCCATGTCATTCACCGCGCCCATCACGCTGCCATCGACCGGCGTTCCCGGTCCGAACGAAAAAGCCCCCAGCGGACCGTTCCCCTGGATCGGCCTGATCGCCCTCTCCGCCGCTGTGTTCCTCTCGGTCACCTCGGAGATGCTGCCCACCGGCCTGCTGCCGGAAATGAGCAGCTCGCTGGGCGTGAGCCAGTCCCAGGTCGGGCTGCTCGTGTCCTGGTTCGCCTTCACCGTCGTGGTCACCAGCACACCGCTGGCGTTGCTGACCCGCCGGATGCCCAGGCACGGGCTGATCCTGATGGTCCTGGTCGTGTTCGCGCTGAGCAACGTGCTCACCGCGATCGCCCCCGACTACACCTTCGTGGTGATCTCCCGGGTGATCGGCGGGCTGGCGCACGGCCTGTTCTGGGGCGTCGTCGGCGCGTACTCCGCGCACCTCGTGCCCAGGGACCAGATCGCCCGCGCGGTTTCGATCACCATCGCCGGCGGCACACTGGCGTTCGTCTTCGGGGTGCCGCTGGGCACCTTCCTCGGCCACTTACTCGGCTGGCGGCTCTCGTTCGTGGTGCTCGCCGGGCTGATGCTCGTGGGCGCCGTGGTGATCTGGAAGTTCCTGCCCAAGGTCGACCACTACAACGCCAAGCCGGCACAGCCCGTGACGACGGCCACCGGCACGGTCACGCTGCCCGCGAAGCTGCCGCGGGATGCCACGATCGGCGCCGTCGCGCTGGTCTGCGTGATTACGGCGCTGACCATGATAGGGCACTACACCTTCTACACCTACATCGCCCCGTTCCTCAGCGACACCCTCGGCGTGGGCAGCGACGCCGTGGCACCCCTGCTTTTCGCCTACGGCATCGCCGGGGCGATCGGCCTGTTCATCAGCGGGGTGGTGTTCAGCAAGCGCCCGCAGCTGGGCCTGGTGCTCGGCCTGGCGGTCACCGCCGTCAGCGTGAGCGTGCTGGCACTGTCCACCGAGGTGCTGCCCGTGGCGATCATCGCGTTCCTGGTCTGGGGCCTGGCGTTCGGCTCATTCCCGCCGCTGCTGCAGACCCGGCTGCTGCACACCGCGTCGGTGCGCATCCGCGACACCGCCAGCGCCGTGTACACCACGGCTTTCAACATCGGCATCGGCCTGGGCGCGTTCGTGGGAGCGTTCCTGCTGGACCGGGTGGGGCTCGGCACGGTGCCGTTCGTGTACGTGGCCATCATCCTGCTGTCCCTGGCCCTGGTGCTGTTCAGCGACATCGTCATCCGCCGCCGCGCCGTCTGAGCCCCGCCGCAACTGGTGCCGAAACGGACAAGTGCGCCCGGCGTACCGGGTGCACTTGTCCGCACGGGCAACAATTGGCGGGGCAGACCGGCCTAGCGTTTGGCGGTGGGTAGCGGCGGCCGAGCTGCCGCGATCTCGAGGATCCGGCCACGGCAGGCGAACCAGCCCAGGATCAGCGCCGGGATGATCAGTCCGAGCGAGCTGATGGTGAGGGTGCCGACCGGCCAGTCGAACGCCATCAGCACGAGCACCGTCGCGAGGAAGGCCAGCGTGAGGTACCCGGTGAACGGGGCTCCGGGCATCCGGAACGCCGGCCGGGTGAGGATGCCCGCCTTCGCCCACGCCTGCAACCGCAGCTGGCAGAGCACGATCATGCCCCAGGCGCTGATGATGCCGATCGCGGCCATGTTCAGCACGATCTCGAACGCCTCGTCGGGAACAAGCGCGTTCAGGGCCACGCCGAGCAGGGTGACGACACCGGTGAGCAGGATGCCGCCGAACGGCACCCCATTGCGGCTCACCTTGTCGGCGAACCGGGGCGCCGACCCGGCCAGCGACATCGACCGGAGGATGCGTCCGGTGGAATACAGGCCGGCATTCAGTGAGGACAGCGCGGCGGTGAGGACAACGAGGTTCATGATCACGTCGACGCCCTCGACACCGATCGAACCGAAGAACGTCACGAAGGGGCTCACGCCGGCCTCGTATGCCGTGTACGGCAACAACAGCGAGAGCAACAGGACCGACCCGACGTAGAAGACCGCGATGCGCACGATCACCGTGTTGATGGCCTTGGGCATCACCTTCTCGGGGTTCTCGGTCTCGCCGGCGGCCGTTCCGATCAGTTCGATCGAGGCGTAGGCGAAGACCACGCCCTGCACCACGAGCACCGACGCGAGCAGGCCGTTGGGCAGCCAGCCGCCGTTGTCGGCGATCAGGGAGAAGCCCACCGTCGCGCCTTCCACCGGGGTGCCGAAGATGACCATCCAGGTGCCCACGATCAGGAACACCACGATGGCGACGACCTTGATCAGGGCGAACCAGAATTCCATCTCACCGAACACCTTCACCGAGAGCAGGTTGAGGCCCAGCACCACGGCGAGGGCCAGCAGCGCGAACAGCCACTGCGGCACGTCGCCGAACGGGGCCCAGTACTTGCCGAAGAAGTTCATGTACAGCGCCACCGCGGTCACGTCCACAATCGCGGTCATCACCCAGTTCAGCCAGTACAGCCAGCCGGTCACGAACGCGGTCTTCTCCCCGAAGAACTCCCGCGCATACGACACGAAGGAGCCGGAGGTCGGCCGGTGCAGCACCAGCTCGCCGAGCGCCCGCAGGATCAGGAACGCAAAAAAGCCGCAGATCGCGTACACGAACACCAGGGCGGGACCGGCGATGGCCAGCCGGCCGCCCGCGCCGAGGAACAGGCCGGTGCCGATGGCGCCGCCGATCGCGATCATCTGCACGTGCCTGGCCTTGAGGCCCTTGTGCAGGCCCTGGTCCTCGTGCACGCTCAGGGCGTCGTCGATGTGCTCGAGCGGGGTTTCCTCGTGGCCGGAGCGGTGCGGTGTGGCGCTGGTGCGTGCGGGCGAGTTCTCGGGGCGGTCAGGCCCGGTGGTGCGAGTGGTCACGTGAAGCATCCGATCTGGGGTTTGCGGCAACACTAGTCGACGGATGCTCAACGGTCAGGGTCGAAAGACCCCTCCTGTAGACTGGGCAGCGACACTCTGACCGTAGAGACGACACTCTTTTACAGAGAGCCGGGAGGCCCCATGGCGACAATTCTCCTGGTCTTCCTGCTCGTTTCCGTTCTCACTCCCACGCTCACCCGCCTGATCGGGTTGCGCGTTTTTTATGTCGTGGCCATCCTGCCCACTGTGGCGTTCGGCTACACCCTCACCCAGACGAGCGTGATCACCGCCGGCGGCGCCGTCACCCAGAGCCTGCCGTGGATCCCGCAGCTGGGCATCAGTCTGTCCTTCCGGGTGGATGCGCTCGCGTGGCTGCTGGCCCTCGTCGTCACCGGTGTCGGTGCGCTGGTGCTCATCTACTGCGCTCGCTACTTCGACGCCGACGAGCCCAGCCTGGGCCGGTTCGCCGCGCTGCTGCTCGCCTTCGCCGGAACCATGTACGGTCTGGTCACCGCTGACGACATCCTGGTGATGTTCATGTTCTGGGAGATCACCAGCGTGCTTTCCTACCTGCTGATCGGGCACTACACGACCAAACGGGAAAGCCGCGGTGCCGCCCTGCAGGCCCTGCTGGTGACCACCTTCGGCGGCCTGGTGATGCTCATCGGCGTTGTGATGATCTCCGTCGACGCCGGCACCACCTCGCTGGCCGCGATCGTCGCCGAACCCAGCGGGACCCCGATCGCGATCTGGGCGGTGCTGCTGATCCTGGTCGGTGCGCTGTCGAAGTCGGCTCTGATCCCGTTCCACTTCTGGCTTCCCGCCGCGATGGCCGCGCCCACCCCGGTGAGCGCCTACCTGCACGCCGCCGCGATGGTGAAGGCCGGCATCTACCTCACCGCCCGGTTCGCGCCCGGCTACGCGGACTCGCCGGGCTGGTTGCCGGTGCTGGTCACCATCGGCATCTGGACCATGCTCGTCGGCGCCTGGCGGTCGCTGCGCCAACACGACATCAAGCTGATGCTCGCCTACGGCACCGTCAGCCAGCTCGGCTTCCTCATGGTCGTCGTCGGCTTCGGCACCCGCGACGCTGCCCTCGCCGGGGCGGCGCTGCTGCTCGCCCACGCGCTGTACAAGGCCACCCTGTTCCTCGTGGTCGGCATCATCGACCACCGCGCCGGTACCCGCGACTGGCGCAAGCTCTCGGGGATCGGCCGCCGCGAACCGGCGCTCGCCGCCATCGCCCTCATCGCCGTCGCGTCGATGGCCGGCCTGCCGCCGCTCCTGGGTTTCGTCGCCAAGGAGTCGGTGTTCACCGCGTTCCTCGAGGCCGGCCTGGCCGGCGACGGCTGGGGCTGGATCGCCCTGGCCGGTACCGCGCTCGGTTCGGTGCTCACCGTCGCCTACAGCGCCAAGTTCTTCTGGGGCGCGTTCGGCACCCGCCCGGTGATCAGCGACACCCCCCTGCACGCCAGTCGGTGGGACTTCGCTCTGGCCCCCGGCATCCTCTCGGTCGCCACCGTGCTGCTGGGCCCATTCGTTATGCTGCTCGACCCGATGCTGGCCGCGTACGCCGACACCGTGCCCGGCGGCGGCGATTACCACCTGGCGCTCTGGCACGGGTTCGAACCGGCCCTGTTGGTCAGCACGATCGTGGTGCTGCTGGGCCTGGTCATTTTCGCCCAGCGCAAGCGGGTGGCCCGCTGGCAGGCCGCCGTGCCCGCCTGGGTGGACGCCGGCCACGGCTATGGCCACACCGTGCGATTCATCGACAGGGTGGCCGCCCGCACCACCCACCTGGCCCAGCGAGGCGGTCTGCCGCAGTACCTGTCCACCATCCTCGTGGTGTTCGTGCTCGTGCTGGGCGCGGCGTCCTTCGTCAACCGCACCTGGCCCGACGCCATCGTGCTCTGGGACTACCCGGGGCAGGTGATCATCGGCCTGGTCATGATCATCGCCACCGTGATGGCCGCCAGGGTCGGGCAGCGGATGACCGCGGTGCTGCTGGCCGGCGTCACCGGCTACGGCCTGGTCGCCCTGTTCGCCTTCCACGGCGCCCCCGACCTGGCGCTCACCCAGGCGCTCGTCGAATCGATCACCCTCGTGGTCTTCGTGCTCGTGCTCCGCCGGCTGCCCAGCCGCATCGCCGAGCACAACCGCCCGATGCACCGTCGCCGGCGGGCGATCATCGGCGCCCTCGTTGGCATCGTGATGGGCACCATCGCGGTCATCTCCCTCGGCGCCCGCCAGGCGCAGAGCATCGCCGCGGAACTGCCCAGGCTGGCCGTCGAAGAGGGCCACGGCAACAACATCGTCAACGTGATGCTCGTCGACATCCGGGCCTGGGACACCATGGGCGAGATCTCAGTGCTCATCGTGGTGGCCACCGGCGTCGCGAGCCTGCTGTTCGTGTCCGGTCGCAGCACAGAAATGCCCAGGCTCCGCGAGTCCCGCAAACGCCGCGAGCCGAAGAACCGCCGCCGCGTCGTGGCCGACCCGCACGCGAGCTCCGCCGGCCACGCCGTGACCCGCCAGTCCTGGCTGCTCGGCGGTCGCACCCAGTCGGCCGAGAACCGGTCGATCATCATCGAGGTGCTGGTGCGGCTGCTGTTCCACCCGGCCATCATCGTGTCGATCTACCTGCTCTTCGCCGGCCACAACCTGCCCGGCGGCGGCTTCGCCGGCGGCCTGCTGGCGGGCTTGGCCCTGGTGGCCAGGTACCTGGCCGGCGGCCGGTACGAATTGGGCGAAGCCGCCCCGATCGACCCGGGCAAAATCCTGGGACTCGGCGTGGTGCTCGCCGTCGGCACGGCCGTGGGATCGCTGTTCGTCACCGGGATCCCGCTGGAGTCGGCGTACTTCGAGGCGGACCTGCCGGTGCTCGGCCACCTCTCCTTCGGCACCTCCAGCATCTTCGACATCGGCGTGTACCTCGTGGTCATCGGCCTGGTCCTCGACATCCTCCGCAGCCTCGGCAGCGAGATCGACCGGCAGAGCGAACTCGACGAACCCGGTGACGACGGAGAAGACCACTCCACCGTGCCACCGATCGGCAACGCCTCCAGCGACGCCGGCGACGCTCTCGGCTTCGACGCGTCGTCGGAGTGGACCCCCGCCGAGGCGCCCGCGCCCGGCACCGGACCTGACACGGCCCCGATCACTCAGCCGGCCGGCGAGAGCCGTAACGCACCGGAAGGAGACCCGCGATGAGCGCCTCCCTGACCCTGGTGATCGTGATGGCGGTGATGTACGCCGCGGGCATCTACATCATGCTCGAGCGCAGCCTCACCCGGGTGCTGATCGGATTCCTGCTCGTGGGCAACGCCACCAACCTGCTCATCTTCATCATGAGCGGCCGGCCCGGCAGCTCACCGATCGTCACCGGCACGTCCCTGGACGACACCATGGCAGACCCGGTGCCGCAGGTGCTGATGCTCACCGCGATCGTGATCAACTTCGGCATCACCGCACTGCTGCTCGCGCTGATCTACCGGTCCTGGTGGCTGGCCCAGCTCGGCGACGAGGGCGACACCCTCACCGACGAGCACGCCGCGGAGACCTCCGGGGATTCCGAGGTCACCTTCCGCTCCTCCACCGACGACGAGGCCGCCGTGCAGGCGTCGCTCGACGCCAGCGAGGACGGCAGCGACGACGACAGCAGCGGAGCCGACAACACCGGCAACAGCGACCGGGAGGCCGGCACCTGATGAACATACTCGTGCCCCTCGTGGTCGCCATCCCGCTGCTCGGCGCCGCGCTCACCCTCGCCCTCGGCCGCCGCTCGCGCTACCAGGTGGCGGTGAGCGTGTTCTCGCTGGCGGCCGTCGTGGTGATCAGCGCCATCCTGCTGGTGCTCGTCGACCAGCAGGGACCCGCCGTGGTGCACGTGGGCGACTGGCAGGCGCCGTGGGGCATCGTGCTCGTCGTCGACAGGTTGTCGGCCATCATGCTCATAGTCTCGGCGCTGATGCTGCTGGGCGTGCTGCTCTTCGCCGTCGGCCAGGGCATCGTGGAGGGCGACCAAGAGACCCCGGTGTCGATCTTCCACCCCACCTACCTGGTCCTGGCGGCAGGGCTGTTCAACGCGTTCATCGCCGGTGACCTGTTCAACATGTACGTGGGCTTCGAGATGCTGCTCTCGGCCAGTTACGTGCTGCTCACCCTCGGCGGCACCGGTGCACGCATCCGCGCCGGCGTGACCTACATCGTCGTGAGCCTGGTCTCCTCGATCCTGTTCCTCTCCGCCATCGCCCTGATCTACGGCGCCACCGGCACCGTCACGCTGGCGCTGCTGGCCGAACGCATCCCGGAGCTGCCCGGCGACGTGCAGCTGATCCTCGGGCTGATACTGCTCATCGCCTTCAGCGTCAAGGCGGCGGTGTTCCCGCTCTCGTTCTGGTTGCCGGACTCCTACCCGACGGCGCCGGCCCCGGTCACGGCGGTGTTCGCCGGACTGCTCACCAAGGTGGGCGTCTACGCGATCCTGCGCACCCAGACGCTGCTCTTCCCCGACAACCGACTGCAGGTGCCGCTGATGATCGTGGCCCTGCTCACCATGGTCATCGGCGTCCTCGGCGCGCTGGCCCAGGCCGATATCAAACGACTGCTCTCGTTCACCCTGGTCAGCCACATCGGCTACATGATCTTCGGCATCGCCATCGGCACCGAGGCGGCGATCGGGGCCACCATCTACTACGTCGTGCACCACATCATGATCCAGACGACACTGTTCCTGTGCGCCGGGCTTATCGAGCGCATTGGCGGAACCACCTCGCTGGCCAGGCTCGGCGGGATGCTCAAGGCCGCCCCGTTCGTCGCCATCCTGTTCTTCATCGGGGCGATGAACCTCGGCGGCATCCCGCCGTTCTCCGGCTTCCTCGGCAAGGTAGCCCTGTTCGACGCGGGCGTGCAGGTCGGCGGGGGCCTGAACTACCTGCTGCTCGCCGGCGGTGCCGCGACGTCGCTGCTGACCCTGTACGCGCTGGCCCGGGCTTGGAACATGGCGTTCTGGCGGCCGCGTCGCGACGTGGAAAACTACGACTCCGCCATGCTCAGCGCCCTGCAGGACGACCCGCACGACGAGGGCACCGTGCTGACCAAGACCACATCACCGCTGATGACCGCGGCCACCGCGACCATGCTGGCGCTCACGGTGTGCCTCACCGTCTTCGCCGGCCCCGCCTTCGACCTCGCCGCCCGCGCCGCCGCGAACATCGAAGAGCCGTCGACCTACATCGACGCCGTCTTCCCCGGCGGTGCCCCGTGAGCGCGCGCCGGGAGCGCCTCGCCGCCGCCCTGAACCAATTGCCGCTGTTCCTTGGCCTGGTGCTGCTCTGGGCGCTGCTATGGGGCAAATTCTCCTGGCTGAACCTGCTCACCGGGGTGATCTTCGCCGCTGTCGTCTCCATCGTCTTCTACCTGCCGGCCGTGCAACTGAGCGGCCGAATCAACCTCTGGCGCAGCGCCTGGCTGTTCGGCAAGCTGCTCTTCGACATCGTGCGCGCCTCCGTCGACGTGTCCTGGCTCGCCCTGGGCCCCACCTACACCCCGAGCAACGCCATCGTCGCGGTGCACCTGCGCACCCGCAGCGACCTCATCCTCACCTGGACCGCCGTGGCCACCTCCATCGTGCCCGGCTCCATCGTGGTCGACATCGAACGGCTCGACTCCACCCTGTACCTGCACGTGATCAACATGCACGACGTGGCGGCGACCCAGAAGTTCCGGGCCCGGGTGCTGGCCACCGAGCGACGCATCGTGCTGGCGTTCGGCTCCGCCGAAGACGTCGAGCGGGTCTCCAGGGTGCGCGCCGAAGAAGACCTGCGCCACGGCCTCGACCGGTCGGCCGGGCCGCACACCCCCACAGACCCCCAGAACGGAGCCCCGGCATGACCCCCATGGATATCGTCGCGATCGTCGCCGGCCTCATGTTCGGCGCCGGCGCCCTCGCCGCCGTCTACCGCATCATCCGCGGACCATCGGTGCTGGACAGGGTGATCGCCTCCGACGTGCTCGTCGCCACCATCATCTGCGCGCTGGGCGCCGAGATGGCGTTCAACCGGCACACCGACAACCTGCCGGTGCTACTGGTGCTGGCCCTGTTCGCCGTGCTCGGTTCGCTCAGCGTCGCCCGATTCCTGCCCGGCCGGAACCGCGCATGAACGCCCTCTGGAGCGACGTGGTCACCGCGGTCCTGGTGCTTCTCGCCGCCCTGATGTGCCTCGCGGCCGGCGTCGGCCTGCTGCGCTTCCCCGATGTGCTCACCCGGCTGCACTCCGCCACCAAGCCGCAGATCCTCGGCCTCATGGCGGTCACCCTGGACATCGCGGTGACCAATTTCAGTGTCGGCACCGTGACCCTGGTGGTCGCGATCGTGCTCTTCCAGGCGCTCACCGCTCCGATGGCCGCGCACCTCGTTGCCCGCGCCTCCTACCAGACCGACCACCTGCGGCCCGATCTGCTCGTGATCGACGAGCTTCGGAACGCACGCGGCTGATAGTATTGCCGGGTCGCGACTGGCGTAGCACGAAAGATGGGTCACCATCGGGGAGCGACTGACACGGTTAGTGACCGCACGCCTGGGCCACGACACATCCATCGATAGTCTCAAGGAGTTTTCCCGTGTCCGACAGTGTGCTTACCAGTTCCGTACCCTCCACCTTCAACGAGCCCCTCGAGGTCGTCGACCCCGAGATCGCCGCGATCCTCGAGCAGGAGCTCGGTCGCCAACGCGACTACCTCGAGATGATCGCCAGCGAGAACTTCGTGCCCCGCGCCATCCTGCAGTCGCAGGGTTCGGTGCTCACCAACAAGTACGCCGAGGGCTACCCCGGCCGTCGCTACTACGGCGGCTGCGAGTACGTCGACGTGGCCGAGCAGCTCGCCATCGACCGGGCCAAGAGCCTGTTCGGCGCCGAATACGCGAACGTGCAGCCGCACTCCGGTGCCACCGCCAACGCCGCGGTGCTCTCCGCGATCGCCACCCCGGGCGACACCATCCTGGGTCTGGAGCTGGCGCACGGCGGCCACCTCACCCACGGCATGAAGCTCAACTTCTCCGGCAAGCTCTACAACCCGGTCGCCTACGGCGTCGACCCGGAGACCTTCCGAGTGGACATGGACGTCGTGCGCGACAAGGCGCTCGAGCACAAGCCGCAGGTCATCATCGCCGGCTGGTCGGCCTACCCCCGCCAGCTCGACTTCGCCGCGTTCCGCGCCATCGCCGACGAGGTGGGCGCCAAGCTCTGGGTCGACATGGCCCACTTCGCCGGACTCGTCGCCGCCGGACTGCACCCGTCGCCGGTGCCGTACGCCGACGTCGTCTCCAGCACCGTGCACAAGACCCTCGCCGGTCCGCGCTCGGGCTTCATCCTCTCCCGCGACACCGCGCTGGCGAAGAAGCTCAATTCCAACGTGTTCCCCGGCCAGCAAGGCGGCCCGCTCATGCACGTGATCGCCGCCAAGGCCACCGCGTTCAAGCTCGCCGCGCTGCCCGAGTTCAAGGAACGCCAGGAGCGCACCCTCCGCGGCGCCCGCATCCTGGCCGACCGGCTCACCGCCGACGACTCCCGCGCGGCGGGCATCGACGTGCTCACCGGCGGCACCGACGTGCACTTGGTGCTCGCCGATCTCCGCAACTCGGAGATCAACGGCCAGCAGGCCGAAGACGCCCTGCACGAGGTGGGCATCACCGTCAACCGCAACTCGGTGCCCTTCGACCCGCGCCCGCCGATGGTGACCTCGGGCCTGCGCATCGGCACGCCGGCCCTGGCCACGCGTGGATTCGGCGACGCCGAGTTCACCGTCGTGTCCGACGTCATCGCCGAAGCGCTCAAGCCCGGCGCCGACATCCCCGCGCTCCGCGCTCGGGTGAAGGGCCTCACCGACGCGTTCCCGCTCTACCCCGGCCTGTCCCAGTAGGTCCGTCGGGTCGTGACGGATGCGGCCACTAGCGTCAGCGCATCCGTCACCGCCCGCACCCGGCAGCACTCCGCCGCCCCCGCGTCGGGGGCAGGCAGGGCCGCTGCCCGATTGGCGCGTGGCCCCAGGCTGGGGCCGGCGCGCAGTACTACCAACAGATCGGATGTCGCATGACCGCACTCACCCTCGACGGCGTCGCCACCGCGACCCAGGTCAAGCTTGAACTCACCGAGCGCGTACGCGCGTTGGCCGCGCTGGGCTCTGTGCCCGGCCTCGGCACCCTGCTCGTCGGCGACGACCCGGGCTCGCGCTCCTACGTGGCCGGCAAGCACCGGGACTGCGCCGAGGTGGGCATCGAGTCGATCCGCGTCGACCTGCCCGGCTCCGCCACGTCGGCGGATGTGCGCGCCGCGATTGCCGACCTCAATGCCGCCCGTGAGGTCACCGGCTACATCATCCAGCTGCCGCTTCCGGTGGGCCATAACGAGAACGCCATGCTCGAGCTGATGGACCCGGCCAAGGACGCCGACGGCCTGCACCCCACCAACCTCGGACGCCTGGTACTCGGCATCGAGGGGGAGCTCAGCTCGCCGCTGCCCTGCACCCCGGCCGGCATCGTGGAGCTGCTGCGCCGCTACGACGTGCCGATTGCGGGCAAGAACGTGGTCGTCATCGGCCGCGGCCTCACCGTGGGTCGCCCGCTGGGCCTGCTGTTCACCCGCAAGGGCCTGGACGCCACCGTCACCCTCACCCACTCCCGCACCGTCGATCTGGCCGCCGAGGTGCGCCGCGCCGACATCGTCGTGGCCGCCGCGGGAGTGCCGCACCTGGTGCAGGCCGACTGGATCAAGCCCGGCGCGGCGGTGCTCGACGTGGGCATCACGAGGGTGGAGAACCCGGAGACCGGCAAGGGCATCCTCACCGGAGACGTGCACCCCGACGTCGCGTCAGTCGCCGGTTACCTCTCGCCGAACCCCCGTGGCGTGGGTCCGATGACCCGCGCGATGCTGCTGGCCAACGTGGTCAAGGCCTCCGAGCGCCTGCTCAAGCCCTAGTCTCGTTCCGCGAACCGTGAGGTAGGCCCCAGAATCCCGCCGATTCTGGGGCTCTCAGTTCGCGAGGCGATGCAGCGCTGCGTGGCCCAGGTAGGCCACGGCGTTGTGCCGGATGCCCTCGATTTCGTCTGGCGTGAGGGTGCGGCGCACCTTGGCCGGCACGCCGGCCACCAGGGAGCCCGGCGGCACGATGGTGCCCTCGAGCACCACGGCGCCCGCGGCCACGAGCGAGCCGGCGCCGATCACGGCACCGTTGAGCACCGTGGCGGCCATGCCGATCAGGGCGCCGTCCTCCACAGTGCAGCCGTGCAGCACGGCACCGTGGCCCACCGAGACGTCGCGGCCCACGGTCAGCGGGAACCCGCCGTCGACGTGGCAGGAGACGTTGTCCTGCAGGTTAGAGCGTGCGCCGATGCGGATGGGCTCTGCCTCGGCGCGCAGGACCGCGTTGTACCAGACGCTCGCGTGCTCCGCCAGGCTCACGGTTCCCGCCAGCACGGCGCCGGCGGCGACGAATGCGCTCTCGGCCACCCGGGGCCCCGGACGGTCGGGCAGGGTGATGAGGCGGGCGGCACTGTCGGCGGTCATGGCTCCACCCTAGTAATCCGACGCCGTGTTGCGCTGACCCCTTGAGCCCAAGGCCCAGAGCGTCCTATTTATCGGCCCATGTCCTTCCGACCGTTCGACCAGGTGGGCGGATGGCGGGGGGCTCTAGGATGCAGGAATGGTGAACACCGCGCATCCGGCCGTCGACAGAGTGCGCCTGGCGCTGAACGCCCAGGGTCTCGACCCCGAGATCCGCTGGTTCGACGACGCCGCCACAACCGCTGTCGCGGCAGCCGCCGCGTTGGGCATCGAAGTGGGCGCCATCGCGAACTCACTGGTCTTCACCCTCGACGGCGCCCCGCTGCTGGTGCTCACCTCCGGCGCGCACCGCGTGGACACGGCCTGGCTGGGGGAGCGGCTTGACGGCACCATCGGCCGGGCGTCGAAAGACCTGGTGAAAGAGGCCACCGGGCAGGTCATCGGAGGGGTCGCGCCCGTCGGGCATCCGTCGCCGATTCGCACCCTGGTTGACGAGGACCTGGCCGATTACCCCGTGGTCTGGGCCGCGGCTGGGCACGCGCACACGGTCTTCCCCACCACGTTCGCCGAGCTGCTCCGCCTCACCGGCGGCGAGGCGACCCCCGTCGTTCCGGCGAAATAGGCGTCCGCCACCAGCCTTCGGCACACTGGAACCGTCCGCGGCAGCTTGGGCAGGTCGCCGAGGCGGATCTCCGGAGCCTCACTCACTCGAAGCTGGGGTGGATCGTCGACTGCCTGCCCTCGATCTCGGGCCGGTCGACGATGGGTGATCCGTGACGCGGCCGATCACGCGCTCCAGGTGCTCGCGGTCCTGTACGGACATCTTGGCCAAGACTCTCTCGGCCGCCTGCGCGCGGCGCGCAGGTCCTGTTCGACCTGCTGCACGCGGCGGTGCCTGATGCCCGTGCTCTCGTCGAAGGCGCCGCCAAAGACGGTGTGGATGACGTCGTGGATGGTGGGGGGTCGGCTCGTTCATGTGGACAGCGTGAGCCGAGCCACCGACACTCGGGGCGCCCTGAGACTCAATTGCGGACTTCCCGCCTTAGCTGGTGAAACGAAGGCGGGAAGTCCGCAATTCGATCGCGGACGGTGTCTCGTTAGACGAGGCGGGCGGCCCCGGCCGCGGCGCGCACCACGAACATGTCGGGCGCGGTGAAGCCCGCGGCGGCGAACGCAGAAGACACGGCCTGCTGCACCGCGGGGATCAGTGCGTGCGGGGTGAGCGCGATGGCAGAGCCGCCGAAGCCGCCGCCGGTCATGCGGGCCCCGAGGGCGCCGGCGGTGCGGGCGGTCTCCACGGCGAGGTCGAGCTCGGCGACCGAGATCTCGAAGTCGTCGCGCATGGAGGCGTGCGACGCATCCAGCAATGCACCGATGGCGCTGGGACCCTCTTCGCGCAGCACCTGCACGGTGTCGAGCACCCGCTGGTTCTCGGTGAGGATGTGCCGCACCCGGCGGTATGTCTCCTCGTCGAGAACCGACGCGGCCCGCGGCAGGTCGTCCACGGTGAGGTCGCGCAGCGACCCGACGCCCATCAGCGCCGCGCCCTTTTCGCAGGAGGCACGTCGGTCGGCGTAGCCGCCGGTGGCGTGCGCGTGGCTGACCTTGGTGTCGATCACCAGCAGCTCGAGGCCCGCGGCGTCGAAGCCGAGCGGGATGACCTCGGACTCGAAGCTGCGGCAGTCCAGGAACACGGCGGCATCCGTCTGGCCCAGTAGCGACGCCGACTGATCCAGGATGCCGGTGGGCGCGCCAACGACCCGGTTCTCGGCCAGCTGCCCCACCCGCACGAGCACCCGCTTGTCGAAGCCGAGGTTCCAGACCTCGTCGAGGGCCACGGCGGTGGCGCACTCGATTGCCGCGGAAGACGACAGCCCGGCGCCGATTGGCACGTCGGAGTCGATGTAGGCGTCAAAGCCGGTCACCGCTTCGAGGTCCGCGCCGTGTTCGCCGAGGGCCCAGGCCACGCCGAGCGGATACGCCGACCAGCCCGACACTGTCTCGGGGGAGAGGTCGTCGAGCGAGATCTCGACGACCTCGTCGGTGAAGGAGCTGGCGACCCGTAGCATCCGGTCGTCTCGCACCGCGAGGGCCACGACGGCACGGCGGTTGATCGCGAACGGAAAGACGAAGCCGTCGTTGTAGTCGGTGTGCTCGCCGATCAGGTTGACCCGGCCGGGGCCGAACCACAGGCCGTCGGCGTCGCGGCCGAACCGGCCCTGGAAGCCGCTGAGAATGCTCTGGTGGTCGCTCACGAGTGGGCCTTTCCGGTGGTGCTGTCGGTGGCTGCGGCATCGGCGGCGTCCGACCGCGCGATCGCTGCACGGATGTTGTCGGCCGCCTGCTCGGGCGTCACGTCGCCGATCCAGGCGCCCATGGCGGCCTCGGAGCCGGCCAGGAACTTCAGTTTGTCCTCGGCGCGGCGCGGGCTGGTGAGCTGCAGCATCAGCCGGATGTCGTCCCGGTGCACGTTCACCGGCGCCTGGTGCCAGGCACCGATGTACGGGGTGGGCGTGGAGTAGAGCTGGTCGATGCCGCGCAGCAGCCGGCGGTACAGCACCGCGAGCTCGTCGCGCTCGGCCAGAGTGGTGCCGGCGAAGTCGGCCACCTGCCGGTGCGGCAGCATGTGCACCTCGACGGGCCAGCGGGCGGCGAACGGCACGAAGGCCGTCCAGTGCTCGCCCCGCAGGATGACTCGCTCGCCGGCCTGTTCGCTTTCCAGGATGTCGGCGAACAGGGTGGGGCCGTAGCTCTCGATCGAGTCGATCAGCCGCTGGGTGCGCGGGGTCACGTACGGGTAGGAGTAGATCTGGCCGTGCGGGTGGTGCAGCGTGACACCGATGGCCTCGCCACGGTTCTCGAACGGGAACACCTGCTCGATGCCGGGCATCTGGGAGAGCGCGTGGGTGCGCTCGGCCCAGGCTTCGATCACGGTGCGGGCGCGGGTGACCGAGAGGCTGCCGAACGAGCCCTCGGTGGCGGGGCTGAAGCAGACGACCTCGCAGCGGCCGACCGAGGTGCGGATGCGCCCCAGCCCGATCGTGCGCAGATCGTCCAGGCCGGTGGGCGCGTCGTCGTCGGTGAGCAGCGGGCCGAACGAGGGCGACTTGTTCTCGAACACGGCCACGTCGTAGTTGCTGGGCACCTCTGAGGGGTTCTCCGGGGTGGACGGCGCGAGCGGGTCCAGGTGCGCCGGCGGCAGGAACACCCGGTTCTGCCGGGCCGCGGCGATGGACACCCATTCGCCGCTGAGTGGGTCCTGGCGCATGCGCGCGTTCGCCGGACGCGGACCGAGGTCGCGCAGGTCGGGAGCCCGGTCGGGCGACAGGGTGGTGTCGGGGTCATCGAAGTAGATGAGCTCGCGGCCGTCGGCCAGGGTGTGCGCCTGGCGTGCGATGGCGGTGTCTGCGACGAATTCTGGGGTGGGAGTCATGATGGCATCAACGCTAGCCGATTTGCGCAACCGAAACCACTACTTGCGTATTGAAAAGCGACACAAAATAAGTGAAGATTGCGGTATGGCCTCAGCGGAACATCCGACCGACCGGGATTTGTTGCCCGCCCACCAGCGCCGGGAACAGATCCAGCGGCTCGTCGACGAACGCGGCTTCGTGCGCGTCAGTGAGCTCAGCGACACCTTCGGCGTCTCCGGCGTCACCGCCCGCGCCGATCTCGACCAGTTGGAGAGCGCCGGCACGCTCACCCGCATCCACGGCGGTGCGGTGCCCGCAGGGATCGCCACCACGAGCCGTCCCGACCGGGAGTTCTCCTTCGAGGAAGCGCTCGTCTCCTCGGTGATCCCCAAGCAGCAGATCGGCGAGCTCGCCGCATCGCTGGTGGCCAGCGGCCAGAGCGTGATCCTCGACGTGGGCACCACGACTCTCGCGATCGCCCGGGCCCTGGTGGCCCGCACCGACCTCACCGACATCGTCGTGATCACCAACGGGCTGAGCATCGCCCTGGCCCTGGAAAGCGCCATCCCACGGTTCACCGTGATCGTCACCGGCGGGTCGCTGCGCCCGCTGCAGCACTCGCTGGTCGACCCGCTCGCCGCGACCGTGCTCAGCCAGGTGCACGCCGACCTCGCCTTCATCGGCTGCAACGGCGTCGACGCCGACGGCGGCGTCACCAATATCAACCTGCCGGAGGCCGGCGTGAAGACCCTGATGCTCGCCGCTGCGGCGCGCGCGATCATCGTCGCCGACGGTGCCAAACTAGGGCAGGTGCACCTGGGCCGGATCGGCCCGCTTGCCGCCTTCGACACCCTGGTGACGGATGCGGCCGCCGACCCGCTCACCCTGGCCCCGCTCCGCGAGGCCGGCCTCGCCGTGCTCCAACCGAGCTGATCCGAAAGTCCACCATGTCGTTTGCTGCCGCCACCGGAACCCAATACAGCCTCACCCTGCAGACCCCGCAGGGCCCGGCCACGGCGACCATCACCGAGGTCGCCGCCGGCATCCGTGAATATGCACTCAACGGCACAGACCTGGTGGAGGGCTTCGCGGCGACGTCCGTACCGCCGCTCGGCGCCGGGACCGTGCTGGTGCCCTGGCCCAACCGCATCCGCGACGCGATCTGGACCCAGCACGGCGTGCGGCACCTGCTGGCCATCACCGAGCCGGCGCGGCTGAACGCCATCCACGGGCTGCTCGCCGTCACGGCTTATCGGCTGGTCGCCCAGAGCGACGCCGAGGTGACCCTGGCCGCCACGGTCTACCCGCAGGCCGGCTACCCGTACCAGCTGGACACCACCGTCAGCTATGCGCTCACGGCCGACGGCCTGGCCGTCACCCACACCATCCGCAACGTCGGCAGCGAGAGTGCCCCGGTCGCCCTGGGCACCCACCCCTACCTCAAGATCGGTGACGTGCCCACCGGCGACCTCGTGTTGCGCCTGAACGCGACCAGCCACATCGACGTTGACCACCGGCTCAATCCCATCGGCGTCAGCCCCGTCGACGGCACCGCGTTCGACCTGCGCGCCGGCGCCCGGGTGGACGACCTCGACCTTGACGACGGGTTCGGCGGTGTGATCGTTCGGGACGGCCGCGGGGAGCACTCCCTCACCGCTCCGGACGGCCGCCGGGTCACACTCTGGGGCGACGAGAACATGGCCTACGTGCAGGCGTTCACGCCGCGCAACTTCCCGGTGCGCACCGGCACCGCGGACGGCGGCGAGACCACCGAACTCGGCCAGGCCGTGGCGATCGAGCCGATGACCGCTCCGGCGGATGCCTTCAACTCCGGCCACGGCCTCCGTTGGCTGGCTCCCGGCGAGGACTGGGTCGTTCGCTGGGGAATCACCCCGACGGGTTTCGCAGCCTGAGCAACCCGGCCTAGGGTGGCGGGAGCGCTGCGCACACCGCGCTCCCGGACCGACGAGGAACGACCAGACCCATGGCAACACCCTCCCTGAGTACATCCGCCCCCACCGCTCCCGGCGGCCGAGCCCCACTCAGCGCCTCCGACGAGGCCCGCCGGGTCGCACTCGTGGGCATGAAGCGATTGGCCCTGGGTCTGCTCGTGGCCATGGCCGTGGTCTTCGCGGTGTCGTTCGCGCTGCAGGACCGCTACCCGTGGCTCGAGTACGTGCGTGCTGCCGCCGAGGGCGGCATGGTGGGCGCGATCGCCGACTGGTTCGCCGTCACCGCGCTGTTCCGCTACCCGCTGGGGCTGCGCATCCCGCACACCAACATCATCGCCAACCGCAAGGACGAGATCGGCGAGAGCCTCGGCGAATTCGTGGAGTCGAACTTCCTCTCCGATGCCGTGGTGCGCGGCAAGCTCGAGTCCATCGGCATCTCCCGCCGCCTCGGCGCCTGGCTGGTGCAGCCCGCCAACGCCGAACGGCTCACCGACGAACTCGCGCACGCCGGCACCGGGCTGCTCGACCTGCTCAGCGACGACGACATCAAGGACCTGCTCGAGGGCGTCGCCCGTGAGCACCTGCTCGAACCTTCGTGGGCGCCGAGCCTGGGCCGGTTGGGCGAGAACCTGGTGGTCTCCGGTCGGCACCACGCCGCGGTGGACCTGCTGGTGGACAAGGCCCAGAGCTGGCTGCAGACCCACCCCGAGGCCTTCGGCACCTCGGTGTCGACCCGGCTGCCCCGCTGGGTGCCCGGCTTCGTCGGCGAAATGGTCGACGACAAGGCCTATCGCGAGGTGCTCGGTTTTGTGGCGACGGTGCAGGCCGACCCCGAGCATCCGCTGCGCGCAGCCATCGACCGCTACCTGGCCGAGCTGATGGACGACTTGCAGCACGATGACACCATGATCGAGAGGGTCGAGGTGCTCAAGCTCGAGTTGGTCGACAACGCCAAGCTGCGCGAGTTCGCCGGCGACGCGTGGGAGTCCGTCAAGCAGTCGCTGCTGAGCGCCCTGGCCGATCCGGCCAGCGCCGTGCGCACCGGCATCACCTCGACGGTGCTGGATGTGGGCGGTCGGCTGGTGCGCGACGCATCGCTGGGCGCCCGCATCGACCGCTGGCTGGCGGATGCGGCCGGCTACCTGCTGCAGAAGTACCGGCACGAGATCGCCGGCGTGATCACCGAAACCGTGGAGCGTTGGGACCCGGCCGAGACCACCGAGAAGATCGAGTTGCAGGTGGGCAAGGACCTGCAGTTCATCCGAATCAACGGAACCGTCGTCGGTGCGCTGGCCGGCCTGCTGATCTTCTCGCTCGCCCAGGGGGCGGTGCTCGTGTTCGGCCTGTGACCGCCTGGCACCTGGCGGATCCGGCCGATGCGGATGCCCGGACACTCTGACGGCGCCCACCGCGGTGAGCCATACTGAAACGGTGGAGAACGGTTCGCACAACACCCAGGGCAGCGCCACCCCGGGCCCGGCCACGCCCTCCACCGGCAGGATCGTCGACGAGGGCATGCTCATCGCCCTCGCCGCCGTGCGGATGGCCCTGAAGAACCGCATCATCGTCGGCGCCCTCCGCGACCACAGCGACTATGACCCGGCACAGTATGCCGCGCTCGCCAGGCAGGAACTGCTCGAGGTGGCCCGGCAGAACGACGAGGACTCCACCCGCGTCGAACGCCTCGGCGCCCACCTCTCGCGCACCACCGGTGCGGGCAAGAGCCGGGAGCTGGAGAACAAGCGCAGGGACGTCGTGCGGCTGGGTCGGCGACGCACCCTGCACGACCACGTCGCCGAACGGTTGCGGGAGATAGCCGACGACGACGAACAGGTCGCCGCTCTCGTACAGAAAGCCCGAGCGGATGCGCTCCAGGAGATCAACGACGCGCTCGCGGCCCGTCTCCTGGCCCAGCGCGTCGACCCGAACCAGCCCGGCTACGAGGCCGCCCGCGCCGCCAGTATGCGGGCCGTCGGCAAGATCGACCTCGCCGCCCTGGCCAAGAAGTCCCGGCACCGCGGCTGATCGCTGAGCGCCGGGGCGTGCGGGGCGGCCGGCACCGGCCCAGCCGTCGGCACGAAAGCCGTCGCCGTTCGCTACGCTCGAAGGGTGGATACCCAGGCAATACAGACTTTTCTCGATGACAGCGATTTCTCCGGCGTGGTGTTGGTGCGTGACGGCGACCGCACCATTTTTGAGGCGGCCCGCGGGTTCGCCACCCCGCGTTGGCAGGTGCCCAATACTCTGGACACCCGCTTCGACACGGCGTCGATCACCAAGCTCTTCACCAGTGTGGCCGTGCTGCAGCAGGTGGAAGCCGGCCGGCTCGACCTCGAGGCGTCGATCCACGAGTACGTGGACCTGGGGGGCAGCTCGATCGGCACCGACGTCACCCTGCTGCACCTGCTCACCCACACCAGCGGCATCGCCGATGACGTCGACGAGGAGGCCGGCGAGGACTACGACGAGTACTGGGCTGTGACCCCCAACTACTCGCTGATCGAAACGATCGACTTCCTGCCGTTGTTCGCCGACAAGCCGCGCCTGGCCCCGCCTGGGGTGCAGGTCGAGGACTGCAACGTCGGCTATATCCTCGCCGGGCTGGCCGTGGAGAGGGCCAGCGGTCTGTCCTACCGCGACTATGTGCGCGAAGAGGTCTTTGCCCGCTCGGGCATGGCCGACTCCGGTTTCTTCGACCGCCGCGACGCTGTGGAGCGGGTCGCCGAGGGCTGGGACCGCCGCGAGGACGGCAGCTGGGTCTCGAACATCTACAGCTCCCCGGCGATCGGCTCGCCCGATAGCGGCGCCCACACCACCGCCGGTGACCTGATGAACTTCCTCAACGCCGTCCGCGGCGGCCAGCTGCTCTCCAAGGAGTACACCGACGAGTTCTTCACCCCGCAGGTGGATTACGACGACGACGTGAAGTACGGCTTCGGCCTCGAGTTCGACCTCGACGACAACGGCAAGGTGCGCTCGTACTACAAGGACGGCGTCAACGCCGGCGCCAGCGGCATCCTGCGGCACTACCCCAAGAGCGGTCTCGACGTGGTGGTGCTCAGCAACGCCGAAGAGGGCGCCTGGGACCTCGTGGTGGAGATCGACGCCCAGTTCTAGGTGGATGACGGTACCGGGTGCCGGTCGGCGGGTCAGGCGCCGGTATGCGGGTGGCACGCCACCCGCATAACGGCGCGGCGCCCGCACACCTGACCGCGTGCGCTCCGGCGACGGGATGGCGCGCAGGGTCCTACTCGGCCACCGTGGGCTGCGGGCAGCGCAGCTGGGTGCGCTCGCCGCTGCGGTCGATGTCGTGCGCGGTCATCGGCTCCCCGCAGAGCGGGCACCGGGCCACCGGGCGCTCCTGCGCAGGCACCTCGTCGTCGTACGGGCCCAGCGGCGGCGGGCCGATGAAGGGCAACAATCGACCGTTCAACCACGCCGTGAAGCCGCCGGCCTCCTTGATGGTCGGTTTGCGTTTCTTGGCAGAGGTCATAATAGTTAGTGTACTAACTAAATGGCGGCGTGGCCACGGGTGCCAGACGACGGATGCCCGGCCCCGGATGCCCGCTCAGGAGACGCGATGACCGAACCGAACGTGCTCGCCCTGGAGAACCAGGTCTGCTTCGCCCTCACCGTGGCGGCACGCACGACTGTGGCCCTGTACAAGCCGATCCTGGAGCCGCTGGGCCTCACCCATCCGCAGTACCTGGTGATGCTGGCGCTGTGGGAGCAGCATCCGCGCACCCTTCGCAGCCTGGCCGAGGTGCTGCGGTTGGAGCCGGCCACCCTGTCACCGTTGCTCAAGCGGCTGGAGGCGACCGGCCACATCCGCCGCGAGCGGTCGGCGACCGATGAGCGTGCGCTGCAGGTGACGTTGACCGAGCACGGCCGCGAGCTGCGCCACATCGCCGAAACCATCCCGGAACGGGTGGCCGGCACCCTGGAGATGTCGCCCGAGGCCCTGATCGCCCTGCGGGACACCCTCAACGAGGTCATTCGCGCCACCAGCGCGACCCGGTAACCCGAACCGGCGGCGGAGTCGTACGCTGGCGACATGCAGAAGATCTCGATCGACGCCCTCGCCCGCCAGCAACTCGCCGCGGCCACCACCGCCAGCAGCGGCCGGGCGGCCGACACCGTGTACGGCGGCCACGAGAAGGTGCTGCGCCAGACCGTCATCGGCATGGTCAAGGGCACCGTCCTGGCCGAGCACGAGAACCCGGGCGACGCCACCGTCTTCGTGGTGAGCGGGCGGGTGCGCCTGATCGTGGGGGAGGACTCCTGGCAGGCGCGCACCGGCGACCTGCTCATCGTGCCCGACGCCAGGCACAGCCTCGAGGCCGAAGAGGATGCGGCGATCCTGCTGACCGTCGCGAAGCGGCCCTAGGGAACGCCGAAATGCCCTGTTCCGGACGAGATGCCCCGGTGTGCCTGGGCAACTCGTTTGAGCGGGGGCTACTCGGTGGGAGAGCCGTTACTCGGGCGGGGCGGGCCAGCCCAGAGCGAGCTCGGTCGCAGCGGCGCTCGCCGCGGTGATGTCCTCGGCGCTGCCGCCGTTCTGCGCGGCAGCCAGCCCCACTAGGAACAGGCTCAGCGGCGCCGCCGGCCGGGCCACATTGTGCGCCACGTCCCGGGCCACGTCCAGTAGCAGTCCGGTGGGGACCACGTCGGCGTCGAGGCCGAGCCGGGTCGCGAGGGCGGCCAGCCACTCGTCGAGGGCTTCGGGAGGGAGCGGGATGTTAGTGCTCATGGTGTCACTCCTCGGTGGCGGTGGCGGTGGCAATAATGGTGGCACCGGGTGAGGCACCGGGCGCGGATTCCGCGCCGTCGGTCTCGATCACGGCACCGGAGGCGGCAGGCTGAGCCACCGGCAGCTGAGCGGCGTCGAACCGGCCGGACTCGGCATCGATGGTGAGCACCCGGCCGATCAGCGGCTCGCCGGTGCCGGTGATCAGGCGGACGGCCTCCGCCGCCAGGATCGCGCCGGCCTGGCCGCGCAGCGCACCGAGCACGCCGGGGTCGGCGGGGGCAGCGGCCGCGCCGGCCGCATCCGTGCCGAAGAAGTCGCGCAACCGGGTCGAGCGCTGGCCGCTGCGTCGTGGTGGGCTCGACCAGAACACCGACACCTCGGCGTTGCCGCGGGCCACGGAGCCCCACACCAGCGGCAGGCCGAGGCTGGCGCAGGTGTCGCCAACGAGGAACGGCTGCGGGGTGAGGTCGCTGCCGTCGATCACCAGGTCGTAGCCGCCGAGGATGCGGGTAGCCGACTCGGCCGTGAGGTCCTCGTCGTGCGCCGTCACGGCGGTGTCGGGGGAGAGGGTCAGGATGGTGGTGGTGGCGAGCACCAGGGCGTCGACGTCGAGCGGGCCCACGTCGGCCAGCCCGATGGTGCCCACCCCGGCCGCGGCGAGGGAACGCACGGCGGGCGCGCTGAGTCCCGTGGTGCCCAGCACCAGCACGCGGGCGGCCGCGAGGCGGCGGTGCCCGAGGTCATCGATCGGCGGCAGTCGCAGCTGGGGCAGGTTGCGCACCTGCTGCAGACGCGCGGTTTCGGTGGGGCTGAGCGGGCCGGTGGGCTCGACGAGAGGGGGAAGTGCCATGACACCACGGTACGCGGCAATCGTCCCCGGCATGCCCACGCCGCCCCGACCATCCAGCAACCACAGTCCCGCTCTAGCGTGTTGTCCCTTCCGCGAGAGCGGCCGGATGGCTACTTCGCGGCGCTCGAAGCAGCCACGCTCCCGCTCTCGCGTGTTGTCCCTTCCGCGAGAGCGGCCGGATGGCTACTTCGCGGCGCTCGAAGCAGCCATAGGCCCGCTTTCGCGAACGGCCCGGTCCCTCCCACCATTCGAATCCGAGGATTAGGCTCGAAGGAGGTTCCGGTGATCCCGCACGGGCACACCCGACGCACTCCCGAGGAGGGCACCCATGAGTAGAGTCACGGCACGGCGCAAGATCACCCGGCTTACGGTGGGCCAGCCGCCGATCCGCCGGGAGGACGTGCTCGCGGTGGAGGAGCCGCTCGAGATGCGGGTCAACGGCCGTTCCCTGGCCGTGACCATGCGCACCCCCGGCCACGACGTCGATCTGGCCGCCGGTTTCCTGGTCTCCGAGGGCATCCTCACCCAGGCGGAGCACCTCGCCACCGCCCGGTACTGCGCCGGTGCCACCGCCGAGGGCGTGAACACGTACAACGTGCTCGACCTGCGCCTGGCGCCCGGCGTCGCCGGGCCCACCCCCGGCATGGAGCGGAACTTCCTCACCACCAGCTCCTGCGGGCTGTGCGGCAAGGAAAGCATCGATGCCGTGCGCACCAAGTCCACCTGGGACGTGCGCGCGGATGCCGTCCGCGTCGACGCCGAACTGCTCACGACGTTCCCCGACACGCTGCGCCAGGCGCAGGCGGTGTTCGAGAAGACCGGGGGCCTGCACGCGGCCGCCCTGTTCGTCGGGGCCACGGGCGAGATGCTGGTGATGCGGGAAGACGTGGGCCGGCACAATGCCGTCGACAAGGTGATCGGCTGGGCGGTCAAAGAAAACCTGCTTCCTTTGCGCGGGACCGTGCTGATGGTCTCCAGCCGGGCCAGCTTCGAACTCGCCCAGAAGGCACTGATGGCCGGCATCCCGGTGCTCGCCGCGGTGTCAGCGCCGTCGTCGCTCTCCGCCGAGTTCGCGCACGAGGTGGGCCTGACACTGGTCGGCTTCGTCCGCGGCGACTCGATGGTGATCTACGCCGGTGAGGAGCGCATCGTGCAGGGCGCGCTCGCCGCGGTCTGACCCAGCCGCGACTGTGCCCCGATCGGACTTCTGCGTCCGGCGCACCGGGCGCAGAAGTCCGATCGGGCAACAGTTGCCCGCCTCAGCGGCCCGGCGTCAGCTCAGAAACCGGTAGCCCGGCCTCGTGTGCGATGAACCGCACGCTCATGGCCTTGTAGCCGGGGGTGTTCGATTCCCGGGCCACCAACTCCCGGTGCATCAGCTGGTTCGCCTCGGGGAAGTACGCCGCCGCGCAGCCGCGCGGGGTGGGGTACACCACGAGCCTGAACTTGTCGGCCCGGCGTTCCTGCCCGCCGAAGGTGCTGATCACGTCGACCAGATCGCGGTCCGCAAAGCCCAGCTCGGTGACGTCGTCAGCGTGGATGAGGATCACCCGGCGGCCGTCCTTGATGCCGCGGTAGCGGTCATCCAGCCCGTAGAAGGTGGTGTTGTACTGGTCGTGGCTGCGCATGGTCTGCAGAATCAGGTGCCCGGGCGGCGGGGTGAGGTACTCCAGCGGGCTCACCGTGAACCGGGCCCGGCCGATGTCGGTGGCGAAGCTGCGGGTGTCGCGCGGCGGGTTGGGCAGCACAAAGCCGTTCTTGTCGCGCAGCCGCTTATTGAAGTCCTCAAAACCCGGCAGCACCCGGGCGATGTGGTCGCGGATGACGTCGTAGTCCTCCGCCATCGCCTTCCAATCCACCGGGTGGTCGTCGCCGAGCGTGGCCCTGGCCATCCGCGCCACGATCACCGGTTCGGCCAGCAGGTGCTCGGAGACCGGGGCGAGCCTGCCCTGGGTGGCGTGCACCATCGACATCGAGTCCTCCACCGACAGAACCTGCCGGCCCGACGGATGCTTGTCATCGGTGTCGGTGCGGCCCAGCGTCGGCAGAATGAGCGAGGTGACCCCGTGCATCACGTGCGACCGGTTCGGCTTGGTGGAGATGTGCACGGTCAGGCCCACCCGCTGCATCGCGGCCTCGAGCAGGTCGGTGTCGCTGCATGCGAGCGCGAAGTTGCCGCCCATCGACACGAACACGTCGACGTCGTCGTTCTCGAACGCCTCGACGGTATTCACCGAATCGAGGCCGTGCTCGCGGGGTGAGACGATGCCGAACTCGGCGTCGAGCGCGGCGAGCATGGCCTCCTTGGGCTTCTCCCACACCCCCATGGTGCGGTCGCCCTGCACGTTGGAATGCCCGCGTACCGGGCAGGCGCCGGCGCCGGGCTTGCCGAAGTTGCCCTGCAGCAACAGCAGGTTGATGATCTCCTTGAGAGTGTTCACCGAGTGCGGCTGCTGGGTCAGGCCCAGCGCCCAGCAGATGATGGTGGCCTTCGACGCGGCCAGCATCTTCGCCACCACGCTGATCTCCAGACGCGACAGCCCGGTGGCCTTCTCGGTTTCGACCCAGTCGATCTCGGTGCGGGCGGCCCGGTACGCCTCGATGCCGTCGGTGTTCAGGTCGATGAACTCCTGGTCCACCACGGAACCGGGTACCCGGGCCTCCTCCTCGAGCAGCAGGTGGCCGAGCGCCTGGAACAGGGCCAGGTCACCGCCGACCTTGATCTGCAGGTACTCGTCGGCCAACGGCACCCCGTGGCCCACCAGACCGGTGGGGGTCTGCGGGTCCTTGAAGTTGAACAGCCCGGCCTCGGGCAGCGGGTTCACGGCGACGACCTTGCCGCCGTTGGCCTTGCAGTCGGCCAGGGCGGACAGCATCCGAGGATGGTTGGTGCCCGGGTTCTGGCCCACCACCAGAATCAGTTCGGCCACGTGGATGTCCTCCAGCGAGACGGTGCCCTTGCCAATGCCGATCGTGGGGTTCAGTGCCGACCCGGAGGATTCGTGGCACATGTTCGAGCAGTCCGGCAGGTTGTTGGTGCCGATCGACCGGGCGAACAATTGGTACAGGAACGCGGTCTCGTTGGCGGTGCGGCCCGAGGTGTAGAACACGGTGCGGTCCGCGGTGGTGGCGCGGATCTTCTCGCCGATCAGCGCGAAGGCGTCTTCCTAGGCGATGGGGGAG
Source organism: Cryobacterium sp. MP_3.1 (assembly GCF_035984795.1). Classification (NCBI taxonomy): domain Bacteria; kingdom Bacillati; phylum Actinomycetota; class Actinomycetes; order Micrococcales; family Microbacteriaceae; genus Cryobacterium; species Cryobacterium sp. MP_3.1. The sequence continues at coordinate 41,634 of NZ_JAXCHV010000018.1, forward strand.
TAGTGGGTGTCGCCGGGGCGCACCACCACGGGCTGCGAGATGCGGCCCTGGTTGCCCAGCCAGTACTCGGTCTTGTCGGCCAGGTCGGCGAGCGAGTGCTCGGCCCAGAATCCCGGTCCGACGGTGAGGAGGGTGTTCTCCTCGGCCACGGCCTTGGCGCCGTTCTCGCAGAACTCGGCGGTTTTGCGGTGCCCGGTCGACTCCGGCCAGGCGCAGCCCGGGCAGTCGGTGCCGTTTCGCTGGTTGAGCCGCAGCAACGCCCGGGCGGTGCGACCGACCCCGGCCTGCGCGATGCCGCGGTCCAGCGCCACCACCACCGCCTCGAGGCCGGCGGCGGCCTTCTTGGGGGTGCCGATAACGAGGTCGTCTTCGTTGATGTCCTTGACCGGTGCGCGACGTGTCATGACCCCATCCTGCTCCTGTCGGAGCCGGATGCGTGCACCGGGTGCTCGCGGGTTTTGCGCTTTTACCGGGCCAAACGGATGCTCACGCGGCCAGCCCGTGTGAGCGGCGACCGTCCGCGCCCACGTTGCCTGCGGCCACGTCGGTGCCGTCGGGCACCCGGGTGTCCCGGTCCAGGCGTACACCGGCGGCGATCCGCACGTTGCGGCCGATGCGCACATGGCTGCCCAGGTGGGCACCGCCCGAGACGAGGCTGCCCTCGCCGATGTGCACGTTCTGGCCGACGAACACCTTGTCGCCGATGACGACGTCGTGGTCGATCCAGCTGCCCGGCCCGACCCACGACTCCCGGCCCACCTGCGCGCCTGACTCGATGTAGGCGGACTCGGAGATGAACGCGCTCGGTTGCACGGTCGACTTGCCGGACACCCACCCATTGCCGTTGGGGTGTCGGCGGTACTTCTCGATCACGCCGGTCTCCACCTCGACGTCGATGTTCTTGCGCACTGGGCTCCTCTCCTGACGCGCGGTATGTGCGCCGTCCTGCGCCGAAGCGCCGATTACGCGCCCGCGGCCGGACTACAGCACACCAGAATGCGCGTCTAGGGAGGGGGAAACACTGAAGACTCGCAGGACATTCCGTGCGCGTGCCCAGTCTCGGCCGGCCGTTGTGGGATTGCGGTGACGATCCTAGGGTGGGGCCATGGCCAGAGGTGAGCTGTTCCTGGTCGTCAATTGTGTCGATCTCGCGACCACCTGGAGATGGTATGTGAGCGTGCTGTCCGGCGTTGTCGACTACCGGTTTCCCGAGCGCGGTGAGCCGGACTACCTCACCCTGCGCATCGGTGACGGTCACGTGGCTCTCGGTCGGGGCACGGCGCCGGCCCTCTACGGCGAGACCCCCCGCCCGGCGACCGGCCACGCCGTGGACCTGTGTATGTACGTGCCCGACCTGGCGGCCGTGGTCGAGGCCGCGGCCGCGGCTGTCGTGGTGCCGCCGGCCGACATGCCGTGGGGTGAACGGGTCGCGTACCTGCGCGATCCCGAGGGCACCATGCTCCTGGTGATCCAGGATGCCGACAGCAACGAATCGGGGCCGTCCTGAGCCGTCAGACGCGGCACGATCGACCGGCCGTGTCCCGGCACCCGAGAACACCCCCGGCGTTAAGAAAGTGGGCCCCGTCGGGCTCGAACCGACGACCCAAGGATTAAAAGTCCTTTGCTCTACCAACTGAGCTAGAGGCCCGCGGTTAATAACTTAGCGTGGATTGGCGGACGGTTTTTGTGACTAGCGTGGATGCATCCGCCACAGACGTCGGCCGGCAACACCCACACCAACCGGCGACGTACCCGACTACGCTGCCCTGAAAGCCAGGAGGAGAGCGATGGCCGACGATTTCCACAAGCCCACCCAGTTCTCGGGCGCCAAGTTCGAATCGATGATGGGCGGCGAAGATCCCGCGCAGATCAGCCGGGTCGCCCACGAGACCGCCCAGGCGTTGATCGCCAGGGTGCGTGACAGCCCCGACCCCGAGGTCGTGGAGCGCCTGGTGGCGTACACCGACGAGCACGGCATAGACGCGGTGGCGGAGCTGTGGTCGCGGGCCACGCCGCGCAGCCTGCCGGGCGCGCTCTGGCGCATCTACCTGGTGCGGTTGCTGATCCGGCAGGATGCCGATGGCACGGCGTTCCTTTACCAGCGCGGTATCGACGTGGCCGTCACCATCGACCCCCTCGTCGCCGGTGCGGCCGTGCCGACCGGTCCAGCCGAGATCATCCTGCTCGCCGACGAGATCCTCCGGGGCGTATTCACCGGCGACTTCGCCGTCGCCCTGGACCGGGCAGCCGCCTTCTGCCGGGTGATCGGCGCCGGCTGCGCGAGTGTCGCCGACGACCTGGACAGCACCGAACCTGGCCGTTCCTCGGAGCTGACCACCCGGGCCCTGCGGTTCTCCACTACCGCGCAGGAGTTCACCTCCTGCGCCCGGCTGTGGCGCAGCGACTCCCTCGAATAATTTCCCGGGCATCCCGGAATGAACTCTCAGCCGATGTCGTTTACACTTGATGCTGGCCGGACCGTAGTAACCCCGGGCTCCAATATTCGCCGTCTAGAACGGCCTCACGCCGAGAGGCGTTCTGCGGTCCGGCCTTCACTTTGCCCGGCGGCCACCCGGGCGGATCTTTTTCGCTCCAGACCAATCCAGCAGGGACTCGGTACCGAACCCTAAGCATGGAAGGGGACTGGACCTGACATGCTGGATCTCATGACTGCTGAGTTCGACCTCGACGCCTCGTCGACAGCGCCTTCGAAAGAAGAGCTGCTCGCTCGGGTAGCCGAAGGCGACCAATCGGCTTTCGGTGAGCTTTACGACCAGATCGCTCCACGGGTGCTTGGCCTTGTCAAGCGCGTACTGATCGATCACGCACAGTCGGAGGAAGTGACCCAGGAGATTTTCCTGGAGATCTGGCAGACGGCATCGCGGTACGAGTCGCAGCGTGGCGGGGCCTCGACCTGGATCATGACCATGGCGCACCGACGTGCGATCGACCGGATTCGGTCGTCGCAGGCCGGCCGCGACCGGGACACCAAAATCGGAATCCGCGACCTCGCGGTGCCCTATGACCACGTCGCCGAAACCGTCGAGGTCAAAATCGAGCATGAAAGGGTGGAGAAGGCGATGTCCAGACTGACCGAACTGCAACGCCAGGCCGTGAGCCTGTCGTACTTCAGCGGTTACAGTCACCGTGAGGTCGCCGACCACCTGCACATCCCGCTCGGCACCGTGAAAACCCGGCTGCGCGACGGGTTAATTCGTCTGCGAGATGAACTGGGGGTGGGCGTATGAGCGACACCGACAAGCCCGACACCGATCTGACCGGCAACGGTCCCACCAACAACCCGGCCGACCTGGCCGGCGCATACGCCCTGCACGCCCTCAGCGCCGACGAGGCCGCCGAATACGAGCGGTACCTGGCTCAGTCGGAGCAGGCCCGCATCGAGGCCGCCGAACTCAGTGACACCGCCGTGGCCCTCAGTCTGTCGGTGGCGCCCGTGCAGCCCTCCAGCGCGCTCAAGGCCGGCCTGATGGCCCAGCTGGCCTCCACCCCGCAGCTCTCCCCGCTCCCGCCCGCGGCCGACTCGGTGACTCCTGACGAACCCACCGCCACGACGGATGCGCCGCCCGCGGCCATCCCGATCGGTTCCGCGTCCGCTCGCGCCGCTGCCGTTCCGGGCAGCGCCTCGACTTCGGCGTCCTCGGCCGACAAGTTCGCCGCCGGCAAGGGATCCGCCGGCGCCCCGGGCTCTGCCGCCGAACGGGCCCAGCGCCGCTGGTTCCAGCGTCCCGCCGGGTACCTCGTCGCGGCAGCGGCCGCCGCCGCCCTCTTCGTCGGTGGCACGTTCGCCGGCCAAGCCCTCTACGGCGATCCCAGCCAGGACTTCGCCCAAGAGCAGGCCGCCAGCCTCGCCGAGATCAACGCGGCCTCCGACAGCCAGCGGGCGTCGACCAAGACCGCCGACGGCCAGGATGCCACGCTGGTGTGGTCCGGAGAGCTCGGCCTGTCCGCGATCATCGTCGACGACCTGCCCGCCCTCGGCGACGACCAGGACTACCAGCTCTGGTACATCGGAACCGCAGGGCCCGTCCCGGCCGGCACCTTCGACTCCGACGGCTCCGGCACCGCCTGGCGGGTGCTCGACGGCACCATGTCCGCCGGCGACGCCGTCGGTGTCACGGTGGAACCCTCGGGTGGATCCGAGCAGCCCACCAGCGACCCGATCGTCGCCATCCAGAGCTAGCTCGCTCGCCAACGGGCCCGCACCCGGTGCCGGCACCTGCCGGTCCGGACCGGGCCGGCGCGTACCTGCCCGGCCGGCACGTACCTGCCCGGCCGGCACGTACCCGCCCGGGCCTGCCCGTACCTGCCCGTACCTGCCCGTGCCGGCAGCATCCTTACTTGCCGCAAAGCCCCCCCCGCCGGAAGGGGCAGCAACTGGCAAGTCGGCCCCGCACCCAGCGGTGAGTTGCCGGTTCGGGCCCCTTCAGGGAGCCGGAAGGGGCGCCAAATGGCAACTCGCTGGCGCATGCTCGCTGTGGGCCCTAGAGCTGGAGGCCGGCTGCGCCGGGTGGGTAGGCTCGAGACATGACCCTGCCTTTCACGCTGCTCATCGACCCGGAGCCGGCCGACTCCACCCGCACCGACTTCGTGGACACGTTCCACGAGATCGACTCCGGCGCCCCGGCACTGCGGGTCGCCGAGCTGAGCACCCAACGTGGCGACGGCATCTTCGAGACCCTCAGCGTGGTCGACGGGCACCCGCAAGAGGTTGAGCCGCACATCAGCCGGCTCATCAACTCCGCCCAGATCTGCGACCTGCCGGTGCCCAACCCCGCCCAGTGGCGCGCCGCGATCGCCTATGCAGTGGCCCGGATCCCCGGCGAGGGCGAACTGGCGCTCAAGTTCGTGCTCAGCCGCGGCGTCGAGCACGGACCCGCGCCCACCGCCTGGCTGCACGCCACCCGCGCCGCCGACTTCACCGCGGTACGCGAGAACGGCATCAGGGTGATCACCCTCGACCGCGGCTACCCGCGCGGGGTCGCCGAGCAGGCACCCTGGCTGCTGATGGGCGCCAAGACCCTCAGCTACGCCATCAATATGGCTGCCCTGCGCGAGGCCAAGCGCCGTGGCGCCGATGACACCATCTTCCTCACCCACGACGGCTATGTCATGGAGGGCCCCACGTCGAGCGTGATTCTGCGCATCGACGGCCGCTACGTCACTCCGGCGCCGAGCGGCGCCATCCTGCACGGCACCACCCAGCAGAGCGTGTTCGAGTACCTCACCGCGCACGGGGAGAGCGTCGAGTACCGCGATGTCACCGTCGATGAGCTGCGGGCGGCGGATGCGGCGTGGCTGGTCTCCAGCGTGCGTCTCGCGGTCGCTGTGATCGCCCTGGACGGCGTGGAGTTCCCCCACGACACCGAGCTCACCCGCGCCCTGAACGCGTCCCTGCTGGCCCGCACCGGCGCCTAGCGCAGCCACCCGTCGCGCGAGAGCGGCCGCGTGGCTGCTTCGCGGGGCACGAGGTGACCGTTTGGCCGCTCTCGCGACACGACGGTTCCGCGAGAGCGGCCGCGTGGCTGCTTCGCGGGGCACGAGGTGACCGTTTGGCCGCTTTCGCGACACGACGGTGGTAGACGGGGAACACGCACGGCGGGAACGAAAGACCGCCCGGGCGACCTTGGGGTCGACCGGGCGGCGGGAGCAACGGGTGCGTGGTTAGCCGAAGCGGCCGGAGACGTAGTCCTCGGTGGCCTGCACGGTGGGATTGGAGAAGATCGTGGTGGTGTCGTCGTACTCGATGAGCTTGCCCGGCTTGCCGGTGCCCGCGATGTTGAAGAACGCGGTGCGGTCCGAAACCCGCGAGGCCTGCTGCATGTTGTGCGTCACGATGACGATCGTGTAGTCGGTCTTCATCTCTTCGATGAGGTCCTCGATCGCGAGGGTGGAGATCGGGTCGAGCGCCGAGCAGGGCTCGTCCATCAGGATCACGTCGGGCTGCACGGCGATGGCGCGGGCGATGCAGAGACGCTGCTGCTGGCCGCCGGAGAGGCTCGAGCCGGGCTTGTCCAGGCGGTCCTTCACCTCGTTCCAGAGGTTCGCGCCGCTCAGCGAGCGTTCGATCAGCGCGTCGGCGTCGCTCTTGGCCATCCGACGGTTGTTCAGCTTGACGCCGGCCAGAACGTTGTCACCGATCGACATGGTGGGGAACGGGTTGGGCCGCTGGAACACCATGCCGACCTGACGGCGCACGAGCACCGGGTCGACGCCGGGGCCGTAGAGGTTGTTGCCGTCGATGAGCACCTCACCGTCGACGTGAGCGCCGGGGATGACCTCGTGCATGCGGTTGAGGGTGCGCAGGAACGTGGACTTGCCGCAGCCGGAGGGGCCGATCAGCGCGGTCACCGTGCGCGGTTCAATGGTCAGCGACACGCCCTCCACGGCGAGGAATTTGCTGTAGTAGACGTCGAGGTCGTTGACTTCAATGCGCTTGGACATGTGTTCCTTCGAATCTGTTGAAGCTGGAGTCTGGGCGGCGGCTGCGTCAGCGGCCGAGTTTGGGGGAGAAGGTGCGCGCGACCAGCCGGGCCACGAGGTTGAGCAGCATGACGATCACGATCAGGGTGAGCGCACCGGCCCAGGCCCGGTCGATGTAGGCCTGCGAATCGGCGCCCTGGCTGGCGTACTGGTTGTAAACGAACACCGGCAGGGTCATCATCCGCTCGTTGAACAGGTCGTAGTTCATGCTGGCGGTGAAGCCGGCGACGATCAGCAACGGCGCGGTCTCGCCGATCACGCGGGAGATCGAGATCATGATGCCCGTGACGATGCCGGCCAGTGACGTCGGCAGCACCACCTTCACGATGGTCAGCCACTTGGGCACACCGAGTGCGTAGGCGGCCTCGCGCAGCTCGTTGGGCACCAGCTTGAGCATCTCTTCGCTCGAGCGCACCACCACCGGGATCATCAGCACCGACAGAGCCACCGAGCCGCCGAAGCCGAACCGGATGCCGGGGTCGTTGAACAGCAGCGAGAACAGGGCGTAGGCGAACAGGCCGGCCACGATCGAGGGGATGCCGGTCATCACGTCGACGAAGAAGGTGATGCCGCGCGCGAGCCGGCCGCGACCGTATTCGGTGAGGTAGATGGCCGTGAGCAGCCCGATCGGCACCGAGATGAGGGTGGCCAGCCCGGTGACGAAGAGGGTTCCGACGATGGCGTGCAGGGCCCCGCCGCCGGCGCCCACGACGTTCCGCTGGGACTCGGTAAAGAAGGTGGGGGTCATGAAGGCGGGCAGCCCGTTGACGATGGTCGTGCCGACCAGGGAGACCAACGGGATCAGCGCCACCACGAACGCGATGGTGACCAGGGCGGTGACCAGGCGGTCTTTGGCCCGGCGGGTGCCCTCGACGAAGTAGGAGAACAGGAACAGGGCGATGCAGTACAGGACGGTTCCGAAGAACAGCGTGCCGGCCCAGTTGAAGCTCTCGGTGGCGCCGGAGAGGAAGATCACCAGGAAGATGGCGCCCACGACCAGCCAGCTGGCGGCGAGCACCATCATGGGGGCGTTCTTGGGCAGTTTGCCGGCGGTGAGGGAGTTCGTCACGGGAGAGGAGGCGGTCATGGTGATGCTCATCAATTCGCTCCTGAGAAGGCCTTGCGGCGGTTGATGATCACGCGGGCGATCATGTTCACGATCAGCGTGATGACAAAGAGTACGAGGCCGGTGGCCAGCAGGATGTTGACCCCCACGCCGTGTGCCTCGGGGAAGTTCAGCGCGATGTTGGCCGCGATGGTGTTGGAGTTCTGCGAGGTGAGCAGTTGGAAGATCACCTCGGGGTTGGGGGAGAGCACCATGGCCACGGCCATGGTCTCGCCGAGCGCGCGGCCCAGGCCCAGCATGGCGGCGGAGATGATGCCGGCGCGGCCGAAGGGCAGCACGGCCATGGTGATCATTTCCCAGCGGGTGGCGCCGAGGGCCAGCGAGGCTTCCTCGTAGAGCACCGGGGTCTGCAGGAAGATCTCCCGGCAGATGGCGGTGATGATCGGCAGCACCATCACGGCGAGCACGATGGCCACGGTGAGGATCGTGCGGCCGGTGCCGGACACGGGGCCGGCGAACAGCGGGAACCAGCCGAACCAGTCGACGAGGTTGGCGTAGAACGGCTGCACCATCGGGGCCAGCACTCCGATGCCCCAGAGGCCGAAGACCACGGAGGGAACGGCGGCGAGGAGGTCGATGAGGTAGCCCAGGCCCTGCGCGAGTTTGCGCGGGGCGTAGTGCGAGATGAAGAGGGCCACGGCGATGGCGACGGGCACGGCCATCAGCAGGGCCAGGAAGGCCGACCAGACCGTACCGAAGGCCAGCGGGGCCACGTAGGACCAGAAGTTGCTGAAGTCGCCCTTGAAGGCGTCAGCCGGCGCCACGAAGGCGGGGATGCTCTGCACGAAGAGGAACAGGGCCACGGCGGCCAACATGGCTAGGATCAGGCTGCCTGCTACCACCGTTGCGGTGGAGAAGATGCGGTCGCCCGGTCGTTCCTTGGCCTTGATCGCAATACGGTCAACTGCGGTCGTCATTCCGAGCGTCTCCCTGGAGGGGTGAGGTGATACCGGTAAGGGTGGATCTTGAGCCGGACCCCAAGCCTCAGTGTGCCCGGCAGGGCGACCGCGTGCAACGCGATCGCCCTGCCGGGCGGTGTTACTGAAGCCGGAAGCTCAGCGGATGTTGAGTTACTTGACGGTCTCGAGGACAGCGGCAACCTTGGCCTGCAGGTCAGCGGACAGCGGTGCGGCGCCGGCGGATGCCGCAGCCTCAGCCTGGCCGTCCTCGCTGGCCATGTAGCTGACGTACTCCTTGACGAGGGCGCCCTGTTCGGCGTCCGCGTACTCGGTGCAGACCAGCGCGTAGCTCACCAGAACGAGCGGGTAGTGCGTCGCGTCGGTGGTGAGGCGGTCCAGCTTGACGGCCAGATCGTTGTCGGCGCGGCCTTCGACGAGCGGCGAACCGTCGACGACTGCTGCGGCGGCCTCGGCCGTGTACTCGACGAACTCGTCGCCGACCTTGATCTTGGCGACACCGAGGTCACCGGCGCGGGAAGCGTCGGCGTAGCCGATGGTGCCGGTGCCGTTGGTGACGGCGTCGACGACACCGGAGGTGCCCTGGGCGCCCTCACCGGTGGCGTACGGGAACGGGTCGGCCGGCTTTTCGGTCCACACGTCGGGTGCGGCCTGGAAGAGGTAGTCCGCGAAGTTCTTGGTGGTTCCCGAGTCGTCCGAGCGGTGCACGGCGGTGATCGCGGTGGCCGGCAGGTCGGCGTCGGCGTTCAGCGCGACGATGGCCGGGTCGTTCCAGGTGGTGATGGCGCCGGTGAAGATCTTGGCGAGCGTGTCGGCATCCAGGTTGAGGTCGGTGACGCCCTCAACGTTGAAGATGACGGCGATCGGGGAGATGTAGACCGGCAGGTCGACGGCGAGGGTGTCGGGGGCGCAAGCGGCGAACGTGCCGGCCAGCTCCTCGTCGCTCAGGTAGGAGTCAGAACCGGCGAAGTCGGTGCCGCCGGCGATGAAGGTCTCGCGGCCGGCGCCGGAGCCCGACGGGTCGTAGTTGATGGTGACGTCCGGGTTGGCCGTCTGGAAAGCGGAGATCCACGCTTCCTGGGCCGAGCCCTGCGAGGAGGCGCCCGCGGCGTTGATCGTACCGGTGAGGGTGCTGTCGGCGGCGTCGTCGGTAGCCGTGCTGCCGGCTTCGTTCGAGGCGCAGGAGGAAAGAACGAGGGCTGCGGCAATAGCAATGACCGCGGGGCGGCCAAAACGCATGAGATTCACAAGGATCCTTTTCAGGTTGACTACAGGGAATGCGATCACAGGAGAATCCTGCGAACTTCGGGCCGGTGCTGGCCCTCGGTAGACGCTAATCCGTGTGGTTAACGACACTCCCCCTCCTTGGTGAACGGGAGGTAAACGACATCCGTCGAGTGGACCTCGTGCCACCTGCGCTGCGCACATCAGCGCCCGCAGTCCCGGTCGGGTCTGTGAGCGCTGGGAGAACCGGGTCAGAGGCGCGGCGGGTGGGTCTCGATGGCGAGGATGCCCGCGCTCGGGTTGTCGCTGGAGAGGTGCACGACCGAGAACCCGCTGGGCGACAACGCCGCGGCGTTGCCCAGCTGCTGGGTCATCGGGGAGCCCGTCGCCAGGGCGATCTCGCGCAGGATGTCTGGCAGCACTGGGCCGTGGCTGCAGAGCACCGCGGTCTTGCGGGCGCGGATGCGCTTGCCTACGTTGTGGCGCACATCGGAGGTGCCCTGCTCCCACGCATCCTGGCTGATCAGGTCGGTGCGCTTGAACGGCACCCCTGTCGCGGCCGACAGCGGTGCCACGGTGGTCACGCAGCGGGTGGCGGTGCTGGTGAAGATGCGCTGCGGCTGCCAGGCGCTCACCGTGGGGACCAGGGCGGCGGCCTGGGTCACTCCGCGTTCGCTGAGCGGGCGGGTGGCGTCCGGGCCAGACCAGTCGTGCGGCGCGGTGGCCTTGGCGTGGCGCAGCGCGATGATCGCGAAGGTGCTCGTGATGCCCTGGGCCACCAGGCGGGCGAACGCGTCGATGATCTCCACGTCCGGGGCGTAGCTGAGGTAGGTCCTGGCCTTCTTGATGGTCACCCATTCCAGGGCGGCGACCTCACCGTTGGGCACAAAGGTGGAGCGCAGAATGTGCTCCGGCAGCACCTCGGCGGCCCAGTAGTGCACGATCTTGGCCTTGCCGTTGGGCATCGGGTACTCCGACACGCCCAGCGGCACGCCCAGGGCGATGGCCAGCCCGGTCTCTTCCTCGGTCTCCCGCACGGCCGTGACCGGCAGTGTCTCGCCGGGGTCGACCTTGCCCTTGGGGATGGTGATGTCGCCGTGCACGGTGCGGTGGATCAGCAGCACGTGCATCCGGCCGTCGATGAGGCGCCAACAGACGGCTCCGGCCGCGAACACGGGGGCGAGGTCGCTCATCGGCGGCTCACGGGTCGCTTGCGCTGGCCGATCTGCTGCATCAACCGGTTCTGCATGTCGTCCAGCGGCTTCCCGTCGGCGTCCTGGTGGTGCCGGGTCCACTCACCGTTCTCGTCGAGCCACCACGACGAGGTGCGCTCGTCCATCGCCCGGGTGAACAGGGCATCCACCTCGCCCAGGTGCCGCGGGTCGACCAGGCGCACCAGCGCCTCCACCCGACGGTCGAGGTTGCGGTGCATCATGTCCGCGCTGCCGATGAAGACCTGGGTCTCGCCCAGGGTGTGGAACGAGAAGATCCGCGAGTGCTCGAGGTAGCGGCCCAGGATCGACCGCACCCGGATGTTCTCGCTCATGCCGGGCACGCCGGGCTTGAGGCTGCAGATGCCGCGTACCCACACGTCAACGGGCGCACCGGCCTGGCTGGCGCGGTACAGCGCGTCGATGATGTCCTCGTCCACCATCGAGTTGACCTTGATGCGGATGCCGGCGGGCTTGCCGGCCAGCGCGTTCGCGGTTTCATCGGCGATGCGCTTGAGCAGGGCCTTGCGCAGGTGGAGGGGAGCAACCAGCAGGCGCTTGAACTTCTTCTCGATCGCGTAGCCGGAGAGCTCGTTGAACAGCCGGGTCAGGTCCTTGCCGACCTGGTCATCCGCGGTCAGCAGCCCCATGTCTTCGTAGATGCGGCTGGTCTTGGGGTTGTAGTTGCCGGTGCCGATGTGGCTGTAGTGCCGCAGCACGCCCTTCTCATAACGCACCACCAGGGCCAGCTTGCAGTGTGTTTTCAGGCCCACGAGGCCGTAGACCACGTGCACGCCGGCCTTCTCCAGCTTGCGCGCCCAGGAGATGTTCGCCTGCTCGTCGAAGCGGGCCTTGATCTCCACCAGGGCGAGAACCTGCTTGCCCGATTCCGCGGCGGCAATCAAAGCCTCCACGATCGGGCTGTCGCCGGAGGTACGGTACAGGGTCTGCTTGATGGCCAGCACGTTCGGGTCCGCGGCGGCCTGCTCGAGGAACGCCTGAACGCTGGTCGCGAAGGATTCGTACGGGTGGTGCAGCAGCACGTCGCCGCGGCTGATGGCGCGGAAGATGTCGGGTTCGTCGTTGGGTTCGCCGGTGAGCAGCTGCGCGGCCGTGGTGGGCACGTGCTTCGTGTAGTGCAGGTCGGGACGGTCGATGCGCAGATCGAACAGCCCGCCGAGGTCCAGGGGCGCCGGCAGCCTGTACACCTCCTGCTCGGTCACGTCGAGTTCACGCACGAGCAGGCCCAGGGTCACCTCGTCCATGTCCTCGGTGACCTCGAGGCGAATGGGCGGGCCGAACCGGCGGCGCAGCAGCTCCTTCTCAAGGGCCTTGATCAGGTTCTCGGTGTCGTCTTCCTCGATGACGACGTCCTCGTTGCGGGTGACCCTGAACACGTGGTGTTCGAGGATGTCCATGCCGGGGAAGAGGTCCTCGAGGTGGTTGGCAATGAGGTCCTCGAGGGTGATGAAGCGCACCTTGTCGACGGACTCGGTGCGGTCCACCCGCACGAAGCGCGGCAGCATGGAGGGCACCTTGAGGCGGGCGAACTCCTGCTTGCCGGTCTTGGAGCTGTGCAGGCGCACGGCCAGGTTCAGCGACAGACCGGAAATATAGGGGAACGGGTGCGCGGGGTCGACGGCCAGCGGCATCAGCACCGGGAAGATCTGATTGCCGAAGTAGCCGCGCAACGACCGGCGGTCCACGTCGCTCAGGCTGTCCCAGGTGACGATGTCCACGCCGTGTTCGGCCAGCGCCGGGCGCACCAGCTCCTGGAACGCGTGAGCGTGCCGGTCCTGCAGCACGTGGGCGGCGGCGGCGATGTCGGAGAGCACATCCTGCGGGGCTCGGCCCACATTGGTGGGCACGGCCAGCCCGGTGAGGATGCGGCGCTTGAGGCCGGCGACCCGCACCATGAAAAACTCGTCGAGGTTGTTGGCGAAGATGGCCAGGAAGTTCGCCCGTTCGAGCACCGGCAGGGCCGGATCCTCGGCGAGTTCGAGTACCCGCTGGTTGAAGGCCAGCCAGCTCAGCTCCCGGTCGAGGTACCGCTCGCTCGGTAGCGCCGGATCGTTTTTGCCGATCTGGGGGTCAAAATCGTCGTCGAGTTCGCTCTCGAGCCCTGAGGTGCCTGGGATGTTGTCGCCGTCCATCTGTCCATCTTGACACCCGGCGCCGAGCGGGCGCGACGTTCACGGTGAACGGAACGTTAACGAGGCGAACGGTGGTACTGCACATCCACCGTGCGGTCGGTGAATCCGAGGCTGCGGTACAGGCGAACCGGCCCGGTGCTCTCGGCCTCCACATACAGTTCCACGCTCGAGCAGCCGCGCCGCCGGAGGCGGGCCAGGCCCGCCAGCATGAGGGCGCGACCGAGGCCTGCGCCGGCGGCATCCGGATGCACGCCGAGCACGTAGATTTCGCCGAGCGGGGCGCCCGGTTCGATCTTGACCCAGTTGTAACCCAGGATGCGTCCGGGCGCGGCGTCATCCGTGCTCGCCCGGGCCAGCAGCAGGTCGCCGGCGTCGAACCAGGGTTCGGCCATGCGGGCGGCCAGATCGGCCTCGGTGACGGCGCCCTGCTCGGGATGCGTGGCGAAGACCAGCGCGTTCAGGCTCACCCAGTCGGCGTTGTCGCCGGGCTCGTCGGCGGTGGCCGCCCGGAACCCGGTGATGGCGACACCGTCGGGCAGCACAGGGGAGGCCTCGGTGTCGGCGTCGGTCAGCGGACGTTCCAGCTGCAGCAGGGTGCGCACGGCGCTGAAGCCGAACCTGTCGGCCAGGGTGCGGGCGCCGGGCAGGTCGCCGTGGGCCCAGGCGGTGAGGTCGCCGGACATGCCGCCCTCATCCTCGAACAGGCGGCGAAGCGCCGCGGTGGCGTGGCCGCGCCGGCGATAGCGCGGATGCACGACGAGGGCGATCTGGCCTTCCCCGACGATCGCGGCGCCGACAGCGTCTTCGCCCTCGAGCAGCAGCTGCGGGCTGCGCCGCCCCGACCGGGCATCGAGCAGGGCCTGTTCGTTGAACGGGCGGTAGCCATCCGTGTGCGCCGCCGCATCGGTCACGTCGTGGAAGCGCGCCGCGAAGGCGGCGTCGGACAGGTCAGGCGCCGACAGAGTGCGGGACACGATCTCCTTCTTCCTCGTACACGTTGAACCTGTAGCCGACGTTCCGCACCGTCCCGATCAGGGACTCCTGGTCGCCGAGCTTGGCGCGCAGCCGCCGCACGTGCACGTCGACGGTGCGCGTGCCGCCGAAGTAGTCGTAGCCCCACACCTCGCTGAGCAGCTGCTCCCGGGTGAACACCCGCGACGGGTGCGCGGCGAGGAAGCGGAGCAGCTCGAATTCCTTATAGGTGAGGTCGAGCGGTTTGCCGTGCACCTTGGCGGAGTAACTGGCCTCGTCGATGACGACACCGGCGGCGCGGATGGTGGGGGAGGGCGAGTTGTGCGGGGTGCGGCCGGCGGCGAGCCGGATGCGCGCATCGACCTCGGCGGGGCCGGCGGTGTCCAGCACCACGTCATCGACACCCCAGTCCGGACTGACCGCGGTCAGACCGCCCTCGGTGATTACCAGGAGCAGCGGCACGCTGCTTCCCGTGGTGCGCAGAATCTGGCAGAGCGACTTGGCGGCCATCAGATTGGACCGGGCGTCGACCAGAATCAGGTCGGAATCGGGCGCTGTGATGAGCTGATCGGCCTGGGCCGGAATGAGTCGTGTGCTGTGGGACAGCAACGCCAGGGCCGGTAGAACGTCGTTATTCAGGGCCGAGGTCAGGATCAACAGCTGCGCCACGCAGGTCCTCCAAGTATCGTGCGGCCCATACTAGCGTGCCACGGAATGCGACTCGGGCGTGCAGAATGGGACAGTGAGCTGGAAGCGTTTGAGTGTAGTGATGATTTGGTTGGTCGCCGTCGTCTGTGCGGTGCTGACCGGCGTCCTTGTCGCCCCCGCGGACCGGCTGGTGTGGGTCAGCCTGTCCCTGGCCGGTTGCACCATCCTCACCCTCGCCGCCCAACTGTCCACGGGGCAGAAGGAAGGCTACGTGCACAGAGTCACGCTGAGCCTGGTGGGTGCCGTGCTCGTTCTCGGTGCCGCGACGGGGTTGTTCGCCCTGATCGGCCTCGTATAACACTTCGCCTCACCTGGCCGCTTCCGGCCGGCCAACGGCTAGAGTTGGGGCATGTCAACGCTCGCACTCGAAATCCTGTTCCTGGGCCTCCTCGCGCTGGCCAGCCTGTCGATCGCCTGGGTATCCGGCATCGTGCTGTTCAAGCTGTTCCGGGGCCAGCGGTAGCCCAGCGTGTACGAACTTCCGGTCGGTCTCCCGTCCGAACTCGTTCCGCTGTCGTGGCTGATCGGCGTCTGGGAGGGGTCGGGGATCCTCGACTACACCGTTGACGGCAAGAAGGTCACCCGTGAGTTCGGGCACCGGATCAGTTTCAGTCACGACGGTCTGCCGCACCTGAACTACAGCTCGTATACCTGGCTTGAGCCCGAACCGGCCGAACCGGATGCCGACGGCACCGTCGCCCCGGCCGGTGCGCCGGTCCCGCTGATGACCGAAACCGGCTACTGGCGGCTCAGCCGCCCCCAAGAGGCCGGCGACCCCGGCCCCGGCCTGTTGCCCGGTGTCGGGCCGGCGCCGTTCCAGACCGCGGAAGCCGTGGAGACACTGCGGAACACCGACGGGGGTTTCGACATCGAGGTGAGCCTGGTGCATCCCGGCGGCATCATCGAGCTCTACCTCGGCCAGGTCAAGGGTCCGCGCATCGATCTCGCCACCGATGCCATCGTGCAGACCAGCGGTGCCAAGCCGTACGCGGCCGCCACCCGGCTCTACGGCCTCGTCGACAGCCATCTGCTCTGGGCGTGGGACATCGCCGCGCTCGGCCAGGACCTGCAATCGCACGCGTCCGGTCGGCTCAGCCGCGCGTCCTGACCGGCTCGCTGCGCACCGTGACCGGGCGCAACCGGCTGAGCCCGAAGACCGCCGCGCCGGCTGTGATGACGGCCACGGCGATCAGCAGCACGTAGAGCAGTACCGAGCCGTACCCGGTCACCGGGTTCAGGAACGGGTACGGAACCCAGCCGTCCGTCGCGCCGCGCACCAAGACAACCGCGCACCAGAGCACCGGATAAACCAGCACCACCCAGAGGCGGCGCCACGGTTGCGGCCCCCGGTCGGCCACGAGCGCCCAATCGAGCAGGCAATACACCGGGAAGACAACGTGCAGCACCGTATTCGCCCAGGGCAGCTCCACGCCGCCGGGCAGGCCGACAAGCAGGGTGTTGTAGACCAGGCCGACGACGATCATGTATGCCGTCGTCGCCGCCCTGGCCAGGACCAGCCAGGCCGGCGCCGTCCGGCCGAGCAGCACCAGCACCGCGGTGGCGCCCAGCGCGGCGGCCGCCAGGAGGTTGGACTGGATGGTGAAGAACCCGAAGAAGTTGAACGGGTTGATGGTGGCCCGCGACGCCGTGGAGAAGAACGTGGCGGCGACGGCGGTCAGGGTCAGGGCCGCCGCGCCGAGGCGGAGGACGGCGATCGAACGGGCGGGAAGACGCATCACTAGCTCCTTGCCGGGTGACGGCCGGGACGTGAGGGGAATACGGGGGACCGCTCAGACCGTTGGGCTAGCATATGGGCCGGAGTTCCCCCTGTCGACAGCGCTCAGGCGGTCTCGTCGGCAGGGCGCCCGGAGCATTCACCGAAGGAGAGCTCGATGACCACCACCGCCGAACCGCTCGCAGCCGCCGCAGGGTCGCCGCTTCTCGAACTCGACGGCGCCGTGCAGGCCGACGGCATCGACGTCGGCGTCGCCGCGCACTACGGGAGCCCGAACACCGAACAACGCAAGCTGCTGGCCGGGACGGCCATCGTGGACCTGTCCCACCGCGGGGTGCTCTCCATCGCCGGCCCCGACCGGCTCACCTGGCTCAACTCGATGTCCAGCCAGGAGCTGCGCGGCCTCACCCCCGGCCAGTCCACCGAGACCCTGCTGCTCGACCCCGCCGGCCACCTCGAATACGCCATCGCCCTGATCGACGACGGCGTCGAGAGCTGGCTGCTCGTCGAGGCCGCCGAGCTGCCCGGCCTGCAGGCCTGGCTCGACCGGATGCGGTTCACCCTACGTGTGCAGGTGGTGGACCACACCCTCGCCTACGCCACCATCGGCACCATGGCCGCAGACCCCGCGGCGCTCCCGCTCGGCCCGGCGAGCCCGAACGGGGTGCCCGTGGTCTGGCACGACCCGTGGTCAGAGGTCGCTCCGGGCGGCTGGCAGTACGCCGCCGACACCGACCACCCCGGCGCCGCCTGGCACTGGGCCGAGGTCCTGATCCCGCGGTCGGCGTTGCCGGCCCTGCGTGACGCCGTCGCCGCCGGCACCGTGCAGGCCGCGGGGCTCCTGGCCCTGGAGGCGCTGCGCATCGCTGCCTGGCGCCCTCGCGGCGCCCTGGACGCCGACGAGCGCACGATCCCGCACGAACTGGACTGGCTGCGCAGCGCCGTGCATCTGAACAAGGGCTGCTACCGCGGTCAGGAGACCGTCGCGAAGGTGCACAACCTCGGCCACCCGCCGCGCCGGCTGGTGCTGCTGCACCTGGACGGCTCCGATTCGGTGTTGCCCGCGCACGGCGACGAGGTGCAGGGCGACAGGTTCGTCGCCAACGCCGCACCCGAGCGCCGCACCGTGGGCACCATCACCTCCAGCGCCATCCACTACGAGCTCGGACCGATCGCCCTCGCCGTCATCAAGCGCACGGTGCCGGGAACGGTGACCCTGCACGTGCTCTCCCAGGGTCTCTCGATCACCGCCAGCCAGGAGGTCATCGTGCCGGAGTCGGCCGGGTCCGTGGCGGAGATCCCGCGGTTGCCGCGGTTGGGCGTGCGGGTTCCCCGCGGCTGAATGCGGGGTATCCGGCGGGACTTTCGTCACGCAGACGGGTACGGTGTGTCCGCGTGCGCCTCGCTAGAGTTGGAGCATGTCTGCTCCCTATACCCTCATCCTCCTCCGCCACGGCAACAGCACCTGGAATCAGCAAAACCTCTTCACCGGTTGGGTGGATGTGCGTCTGAGCGACCAGGGCCGTGCCGAGGCTTTGCGCGCCGGCGAGCTGCTGGCCGAGTCCGGTTTGCTGCCGGACATCCTGCACACCTCCGTGCTCACCCGCGCGATCCAGACCGCGAACATCGCCCTCGAAGAGGCCGACCGCCTCTGGATCGACGTCAAGCGCTCCTGGCGCCTCAACGAGCGCCACTACGGCGCTCTGCAGGGCCTGGACAAGGCCGAGACCCTCGCCACCTACGGTCCGGAGCAGTTCCAGACCTGGCGTCGTTCGTTCGACGTGCCGCCGCCCGTGCTCGACGACTCCTCCGAGTGGTCCCAGGCCAACGACGCCCGCTACGCGGACCTCGGTGACGACCTGCCCCGCACCGAAAGCCTCAAGGACGTCATCGCCCGGATGCTGCCGTACTGGGAATCCGACATCGCCGCGGACCTCCGCACCGGCAAGACCGTGCTCGTCACCGCGCACGGCAACTCGCTGCGCGCCCTGGTGAAGCACCTCGACGGTGTCTCCGACGCCGACATCGCCGAGCTGAACATCCCCACCGGCATCCCGCTGGTCTACCGCCTCGACGAAGACCTCAAGCCGATCGGCGCCGGCGAGTACCTCGACCCCGCCGCTGCCGCAGCCGGCGCCGCCGCCGTCGCGGCCCAGGGTAAGAAGTAACCCACAGCCCAACAAAAAGCCCCCGTCACTGACGGGGGCTTTTTGGTGTGCGGATGCGACCTATTCGGTCGGCGTCGGCTGGTGCCAGTCGCCGGTGCCCAGGTACTGCACCTTCTTGGCGATCGACACCGCGTGGTCGGCGAACCGCTCGTGGTAACGGCTGGCGAGGGTGGCGTCGACGGTGTCGGCGGCCTGGCCCTTCCATGTCTCGCCGAGCACTGCATCGAACACGCTCAGGTGCAACGCGTCCACCTTGTCGTCCTCGTTGCGGATGTCCTCGGCCAGCTGCATGTCCTCGGTGGTGAGCAGCTCGGCGAGCATCTTCGCGATCTTCACGTCGAGAGCGCCCATCTCGGCGAACGTCGGGCGCAGGCTCTTGGGGATCACCTTGTCGGGGAACCGGTACCTGGCCAACTGCGAGATGTGCGTTGACATGTCGCCCATCCGCTCGAGCGACGCACTGATGCGCAGCGCGCTCACGACGATCCGCAGGTCCCGGGCCACCGGCTGCTGCCGGGCCAGGATGGTGATGGCCAGCTCATCGAGCTCAACGGTCAGGGCGTCGATCTTGTCGTCGTCGGCGATGACCTCTTCGGCCAGCGCCACGTCGGACTTGTTGAAAGCCTTGGTGGCCTTCTCGATGGAGATGGCCACGAGGCGCGCGATCTCGGCGAGGCGGTCCTGCACCTCGGCGAGCTCTTGCTGAAATACTTCACGCATTGTGTCTGTGGTCCTTCCTGGTCGCGCCAAAGCGCGCGAACGCATGAGACCCGCCTGGCCCCCGAACAATATTGGCGAACGAGGGTTAACGGCAGGTGCCGTGCGACTGAACAGTAACCAAAGTAGCGTGTGCCCACCCTTGCCGTCGCGATCGACCCGTGCAAGAGTCACTAATCTGGTGAAATGGAATCGACCTGGCTTGTGTTGCTGTCTCTGGCACTGGGCCTCACCGTCGGCGCCGGGTTCGTGACCTTGCTGTATGTCGCGGAACGGCACGGCAAGCGGGCCGCCGAGGTGGTCAACCCGGCGGTTCCGGACGGCATCGACCAGGTTCTCGACGCGTTGGAGAGCGCCGGGGTGGTTCTCGACCCGTCGAACAACGTCATCAAGTCCTCACCGGGGGCGTTGAGCATGGGGCTGGTGGTGAACCAGCAGCTGGCGCATCCGGAGCTGCTGGACCTGGCCCGCGGCGTGCGCCGCACCGGAGAGGCCGTGTCGGAGGAGCTGGTGCTCTCCAGGGGCCCGTTCGGCGACGCGAGCATGCACCTGCGGGTGCGGCTGGCCCGACTGGGCTCCCGCTACGTCCTGCTGCTCGCGGAGGACCGCACCGAGGCGTTCAGGCTCGACGAGGTGCGCCGGGACTTCGTCGCCAACATCAGCCACGAACTGAAGACCCCGATCGCCGCCGTCGGGCTGCTCGCCGAGGCCCTCGGCCACGCCGCCGACGAGCCCGCGCAGGTGCGGCGCTTCGCCGACCGCCTCACCACCGAGGCCGGCCGGCTGGCCCGGCTCACCCAGGAGATCATCGAACTCTCCAGGCTGCAGGCCCAGGACGCCCTCCGGGAACCAGAACTGCTCGACATCGACGACATCGTGGCCGCCGGCATCGACCAGAACCGGGTCGTGGCGGATGCCGACCGCATCACGATCGCGTTGGGCAAGAAGTCCCGCGCCAAGGTCTACGGCGACGAGAGACTGCTCGTGATGGCCGTTCACAACCTGGTCGCCAACGCCGTGCACTACTCGGCGCCGGGCTCCAGGGTCGGCGTGGGGGCCCGAGTGTCGGACGGGGTGATCCAGGTCACCGTCACCGACCAGGGCGTCGGCATCCCGGAGAGCGACCTGGACCGGATCTTCGAGAGGTTCTTCCGCGTCGACCAGGCCCGGTCCCGCAACACCGGTGGCACCGGCCTCGGCCTGGCCATCGTCAAACACGTCGTGCAGATCCATGGCGGCGACATCCGGGTCTGGTCACAGCCCGGCCATGGTTCGACCTTCACCATTCGCCTGCCAGAGGCGACCCACCCCGCACCAGCGGCGACAGGAGACACCCCATGACCCGAATCCTTCTTGTTGAAGACGAGCAGGCGCTGAGCGAGCCGCTGAGCTTCCTGCTGGAACGGGAGGGCTACGAGGTGACGGTTGCCGAGGACGGCCCGAGCGCCCTCGCCGAATTCGACAAGGCCGGTGCCGATCTGGTGCTGTTGGACCTCATGCTCCCCGGCCTCCCCGGCACCGAGGTGTGCCGGGAGATCCGCACCCGCTCCGCGGTGCCGATCATCATGCTGACCGCCAAGGACTCCGAGGTGGACATCGTGGTGGGGCTCGAGCTGGGCGCCGACGACTACGTCACCAAGCCGTACTCGACCCGGGAGCTGCTCGCGCGCATCCGGGCCGTGTCGCGCCGGCACACCGATCCGGCCGAAGAGGATGACGGCGTCCTCGCCGCCGGCACCGTGCGGATGGACATCGAACGGCACACGGTCTCGGTGTCCGGCGCCGTGGTGAACATGCCGCTGAAGGAATTCGAGCTGCTCGAGTTCCTGCTGCGCAACGCCGGCCGGGTGCTCACCCGCGGGCAGCTGATCGACCGCGTCTGGGGCACCGACTACTTCGGTGACACCAAGACCCTCGACGTGCACATCAAGCGCATCCGCTCGCGCATCGAGGCGACGCCGTCGGAGCCCACGATGCTCGTCACCGTGCGCGGGCTCGGCTACCGCTTCGAGGCCTGACCCGCCGCGCGGCCAGCCGCCCCTGAAACGTCACAATGCCCCGTGACCCAAGGTCACGGGGCATTGTGGTGCGGTTCGCGGAGTTACGGGGCCGTGGTGGCTTCCGGGGTCGCCGCGGGCGCCGGGACCTCGGCGGCGGGCTCCGTCGGTGTCACCGTGGGAACCGGAGGTTCGGTGGGCACCAGGGTGGAGTACTCCGCCAGGGTGCCGTCGAGCACCGGCACGAGAAGCTCGACGCCGGTCAGGTCGCCGTACTGGAAGTACACCGGGAACAGCGAACCCGCTGTTGCGTTGAGGTTCTGGACGGCGACACTCTCGCCACCGGGGATCCCGATCTCGGTGGTCGCGTTGGCGTCGATCGTCAGGGTCCTGTCGACCTTTTCGTCGACTCCCTCATACTGCACGAGCAGCTCGATGTCTTCGTCGGCGCTGTTCACCACGTGCACGACGAGGTTGGCGTTCTCACCGTCCTCGGTGATCAGCATCGCGTTGCGGATGGCCAGGTCGCCCAGGTCCCCGCTGACGCCGTCGCTGGCGTCGTACTGGATGGTCGTCGCCTGGGGGGCGAACAGATTGCATCCGCTGGTGCCCAACAGGATGCCGGCCGCCACTACGACGGTTGCCATGGTTCGCGCTCTCACAAGACCTCCACAAGAGTTCAGCGTTCAGCCCAAGTGGCGTGAACGCTGCAGATTTGGCTCGAGTTTACCTTACGGAATCGTGCCGGGCAGGGCGGACCCTGATGAGCCGCGAATATCCCCTCAAAAGGGTGCCGGGGAGGGGTGGTATCATAGACGTTGCTGAAGGGATATCAATACATGTTATTTGAAGTCGGCGAAACAGTCGTTTATCCCCACCACGGCGCTGCGACGATCACCGAGGTGAAAACTCGCATCATCAAGGGTGAAGAAAAACTGTATTTGAAACTCAACGTCACCCAGGGGGACCTCACCATCGAGGTGCCCGCCGAGAACGTCGATCTTGTCGGTGTGCGCGACGTGATCGGTCAGGACGGCCTCGACCGGGTCTTCGAGGTCCTGCGGGCTCCGTTCACCGAAGAACCCACCAACTGGTCACGCCGGTACAAGGCCAACCTGGAGAAGCTCGCCAGCGGCGACGTCATCAAGGTGTCCGAGGTCGTACGCGACCTGTGGCGCCGGGATCAGGACCGCGGCCTGTCGGCCGGTGAGAAGCGCATGCTCGCAAAGGCGCGGCAGATCCTCATCTCCGAACTGGCCCTCGCCGAGAAGACCGACGAGGACCAGGCGTCAACCGTGCTCGATGAGGTGCTCGCCTCGTAGAAGATCCTGTTCCACCGACAGGCGGCACCCCGCGGTGCCGCCTTTCGCACGTTCAGCCCCAGCCTCACCCAGCCCTTTCCACCCTGCGTCACCGCGCCCCACCAGATAGCCTCCAGACATGACTGAATTCCCGGTAACCGCCGTCGCGGTCATCGTCGTCGCCGCCGGCAGCGGCAGCCGGCTCGGCCGAGACCAGCCCAAGGCGTTCGTGCAGCTGGGGGACCGCAGCATCCTCGAGCACGCCCTCGCCGGCGTGTTCGGTCTGAACGAACCGGCCCAGGTCATCGTGGTGGCGCCCGAGACGCACCTGGCCGAGACCAGGACCATCGCCGGCCGCGTCGCCGGCCTCGCAACCGGGTACCTCGACGTCGTCGCCGGCGGCGACACCCGGCAGGCATCCGTGGCCCGCGGGCTCGCCGTGGTGCGGTCCGGTGCCACCGTGGTGCTCGTGCACGACGCCGCCAGAGCGCTGACCCCCGCCGCCCTGATCGACGCCGTGGTGGCCGCCGTCCGCAGCACCGGCCACGGAATTGTGCCCGGCCTGCCCGTGGTGGACACGATCAAGAGCGTCGACGCGGCTGCCACCATCCTGGGCACTGTCGACAGGTCACAGCTCTCCGCTGTGCAGACCCCGCAGGGCTTTCCCCGCGCCATGCTCGACGCCGCCTTCGCGTGGGCCGCCACCCTGCCGTCCGCGGATGCGCAGGATCTCACCGACGACGCGGCGCTGGTCGCCGCATCCGGCAACACCGTCAGCGTCATCCCCGGGGACCCGTTGGCATTCAAGGTCACGACCGCCTGGGACCTGCGCCGCGCCGAACTCCTGCTCGGCGACGACGCCGGCGCACCGGCATCCGCCGACCCGCGGGTGGGTACGGGGCTGGACGTGCACGCCTTCGACGACACCAGCGACCTGTGGCTGGCCGGCCTGCACTGGCCGGGGGAGCGGGGCCTGTCCGGGCACAGCGACGGTGACGCCGCCGTGCACGCCGTCTGCGACGCCATGCTCGCCGCCGCGGGGCTGGGCGACATCGGCCAGGTCTTCGGCACCGCAGACCCCCGCCTCACCGACGCACACGGCGAAGTGTTCCTCACCGAGACCCTGCGCCTGGTCACCGAGGCCGGTTACAGGGTCGGCAACGTGACGGTGCAGATCATCGGCAACCGCCCCAAGCTCGCCCCGCGCCGGATCGAAGCCCAGGAACTGCTCACCGGCATCCTGCACGCCCCGGTGTCGGTATCGGCGACCACCACCGACGCTCTGGGCTTCACCGGACGCGGCGAGGGCATCGCCGCCCTGGCCACCGCACTGCTCCACCCGATCAGCCCCACCCGAGCATCCGACCGACCCTCGCCTAAACTGAACCAGTGAGCATGCGACTATACGACTCGAAGGCCCAGACCCTTCGCGATTTCCTGCCGATCGTTCCGGGCAAGGTGGGAATCTACGTCTGCGGACCCACCGTGCAGTCGTCGCCGCACATCGGTCACCTGCGCAGCGCCCTGGTCTATGACCAGCTGCGCCGCTGGCTCAGCTACCGCGGCAACGATGTCACCTTCATCCGCAACGTCACCGACATCGACGACAAGATCCTCCTCAACGCTGCGGGCACCACCGAGCAGTGGTGGGCGCTCGCCTACCGTTTCGAGCTCGAGTTCACCGCCGGCTACCAGAAGCTGGGCATCCTGGCGCCGACCTACGAACCCCGCGCCACCGCGAGTGTGCAGGAGATGCAGGACATCATCGGCCGCCTCATCGACACCGGGCACGCCTACCCGGCCGCCGACGACTCCGGCGACGTGTACTTCGACACGCGCAGCTGGCCCGCCTACGGCGAGCTGACCCGGCAGAACCCCGACAACATGGAAGCGGCCACCGACGCCGACCCGCGGGGCAAGCGCGACGCGCGCGACTTCGCCCTCTGGAAGGGTCACAAGGCCGACGAACCTGCCTCGGCGGGCTGGGCCTCCCCGTGGGGAACCGGCCGGCCCGGCTGGCACATCGAATGCTCCGCCATGGCGGCTCGTTACCTCGGCCCGCAGTTCGACATCCACGGCGGCGGCCTCGACCTGCGCTTCCCGCACCACGAGAACGAGCTGGCCCAGTCCACCGCGGCCGGTGACGGTTTCGCGAACTTCTGGGTGCACAACGGCCTGGTCAACACCAACGGCCAGAAGATGTCCAAGTCGCTGGGCAACTCGGTCTACGCGGCCGAGCTGCTCGACCAGGCCCGCGCCATCGTGGTGCGCTACTACCTCGGCGCCGCGCACTACCGGTCCACCCTCGACTTCCACGAGGGATCGCTGGCCGAGGCCGAGGCCGCCCTCGAACGCATCGAGAGCTTCCTCGACCGCGCCGACCGGCGCCTGGCCGACACCCGCTTCGCCGGCTCCGGCGTCGAGATCGTGCCGGATGACTTCGCCACGGCCATGGACGACGACCTCGCGGTTCCGCAGGCGCTCGGCGTGCTGCACGACACCGTGCGCGCCGGCAACGCGGCCCTCGACGCCGAGGACCTGCACGCGGCCGCGGCCGCGCGCGGTCAGGTCCTCGCGATGAGCGAAGTCCTCGGCATCAACCCCCTGTCGCCCGGCTGGGCCGTCGCGACGGATGAACCCGCCATGGTGGCCCTCACCGCCCTCGTCGAGCGCCTGCTCGACGACCGGGAGACCGCCAGGCAGAGCCGCGATTACGCGGCCGCAGACCGTATCCGGGACGAGCTCGTCGCCGCCGGCATTACCATCGAAGACACCCCGTCGGGTGCACATTGGAGTTTTGACTGATGAAGAACACAGATCGCAAGTCGCGCACCGGCGCGGTGCGCAAGGGCAGCAGGGGACCGCAGGTCGGTTCCGGCGGCCAGGGCCGTCAGGCTCTCGAGGGCAAGAAGCCCACCCCCAAGGCCGAAGACCGTCCGTACCACCCCGCCGGTAAGGCCAAGGCCGCCAAGGACCGCTTCGCCGCGGCCGGCGGCGGCCGCAGCCGCGCCCCGGGCGGCTCCGGCGCCCCGCGCACCGGCCGTAACACCGGAACCGGCAACACCGGCGGCGGCGGTTCGTCCACCCGCAAGGCCAAGTCGGATGCCGAGTTCGAGGTCGTCACCGGCCGCAACTCGGTGCTCGAGGCGCTGCGCGCCAAGATCCCCGCGTCGGCGCTGTACGTGGCCACCCGCATCGAAATGGATGACCGGGTCAAGGAAGTCCTCAAGCTCGCCACGACCCGCAACATCCCGGTGCTCGAGGTCATGCGCCCCGAGATCGACCGGCTCTCCGGTAAGGACGCCGTGCACCAGGGCCTCGCGCTCAAGGTGCCCGCGTACGAGTACGCGCACCCGATCGAGCTGCTCGACCTCACCATCAGCCGCGGCCACAAGCCGCTGTTCGTGGCGCTGGACGGCATCACCGACCCGCGCAACCTGGGTGCGATCATCCGCTCCACCGCGGCGTTCGGCGGCCACGGTGTCATCGTGCCGCAGCGCCGTTCCGTCGGCGTGACCGCGTCGGCCTGGAAGACCTCGGCCGGTGCGGCCGCCCGTCTGCCCGTGGCCATGGCCCCCAACCTGACCCAGACGCTCAAGGCGCTCAAGGAGCGCGGCATGCTCGTGATCGGCCTCGACGGCGGCGGCGACACCGAGCTGCCCGAGCTCGGCCTCGGCTATGCCGAGCGTCCCATCGTCGTGGTCGTCGGCAGCGAGGGCAAGGGCCTGTCCCGCCTCGTCACCGAGACCTGCGACGCCATCGTGTCGATCCCGATCAACGCGAACACCGAGTCGCTGAACGCCGGAATCGCCGCAGGTGTCACCCTGTACGAGATCTCCAAGCTGCGCGCCGAGGCCCTCGCGGCCAAGATCGCCAAGGCTGCCGCGGCGGCGGAGGCCTAACCCGCCCGGGTGCTCGTCTGAGAACGGCGCAGATCGTCCCTTCGGGGTCGGTCTGCGCCGTTTCTGTATGTGGCGGGGTGCTGTGGCGGGCTGTATGTTGCGGGGTTCTTGGCCGAGTTCAGGGCGTGCCTTTATAGGATGCGCGTGCCCCGGTGAGTTCGGCGCGGCGCGTCCCCGAGGCCCAGCCGGCACCGTTGGCGGGGTCACGGCCGCGTGAGTTGCCACTTGAGGCCCTCTGCGGCACGGCAAAGTCATACGGTCGTTGCAACATCCTGATTCGAAGGAGTTGCTGATGCCGAAGACGTTTCCTGCAGGTACGCGGTCGTCGTTTGTTGATT
>NZ_JAXCHV010000019.1:0-63706 GCF_035984795.1 Cryobacterium sp. MP_3.1
AACGTTCGCCAGCACGGCAAAAACAGCCAACGCCACCCCGGCAGCGGCCTAATAAAATGATCAGGAACAGTGTCCAGGACGCACGGGTCACCCCACCCGATTCGGTCCTCATAGGCGCACTATTTCCTCATAAAGCGGTGCGATTGCCTCCTGGGCACACCCACCAGGCCGGCTAGACGCTGGTGACGTCCTCCACCTCACCGACGAGCTCCTCGATGATGTCCTCGAGGAACAGGACCCCGGTGGCGACCCCGCTCGCGTCGAACGAACACGCCACGTGCGAGCCGGTGCGGCGCATGGCCGCGAGGGCGTCCTCGAGGTCGCTGTCTCGCAGCACTGTGGCCAGCTTGCGCACCCGCTTGGCGGGCACCGGCTGCGCGAAGGCGTCCGGTCCGGTGAGGTCCATCACGTCCTTGAGGTGCAGGTAGCCGGCGGGCAATCCGGCCCCATCGGTGAGGATATAGCGGGAGAAACCGTGCTCGGCCACCGCCCGTTGCAGGTCAGCCGGCGATGCATGCTCGGGCAGGAATACGATGCCGGACAGCGGCACCTCCACGTCCAGGACCCGCTTGGTGGTGAACTCGAACGCCGCCGAAAGCGTGCCGGAGGCATCCATCAGCATGCCCTCACGGGTGGACTGCCGCACGATGCCGGCGACCTCGTCGAGGGTGAACGAGCTGGTGGCTTCGTCCTTGGGGGTCACCCTGAACAGCCGCAGGACCCCGTTCGCCAGCCAGTTCAGGCTGAAGATCACCGGTTTGAACACCGTGGCCACGAACACCAGCGGCGGCGCGAGGATCAGCGCGGCACGGTCGGGCACCGAGAACGAGATGTTCTTGGGCACCATCTCGCCCAGCACCACGTGCAGGAAGGTGACCAGGCCCAGCGCCACCGCGAACGCGATCACGCTGATGGCCTCCGCGGAGAGCGCCGTGAGGCCCAGCGGGATCTCAAGCAGGTGGTGGATCGCCGGTTCGGACACGTTGAGGATGACCAGCGAGCACACCGTGATGCCCAGCTGTGAGGTCGCCAGCATGAGCGTGGCGTGTTCCATGGCCCACAGCGTGGTCTTGGCTGCCTTGCTGCCCTGTGCGGCCAACGGCTCGATCTGGGAGCGTCGGGCCGAGATCACGGCGAACTCGGCGCCGACGAAGAAGGCGTTGACGGCCAGCAGCACAACGAGCCAGAGCAGCCCGGGAAGGTACTCACTCATGGGTCAGCCTCCCTTCACCAACAGCGGTCACCGGGTCGAGGTCGGCCGTTGTCGCGGTCGGGGTGAGACGGATGCGCGAGACGCGGGCGCCGTCCATCCGCTCGACCCTCAGGGTGCCCACGTCGATGGGCACGGTGTCGCCCAGCTCGGGC
Source organism: Cryobacterium sp. MP_3.1 (assembly GCF_035984795.1). Lineage (NCBI taxonomy): Bacteria > Bacillati > Actinomycetota > Actinomycetes > Micrococcales > Microbacteriaceae > Cryobacterium > Cryobacterium sp. MP_3.1. Next base: position 1,366 of record NZ_JAXCHV010000019.1, read on the forward strand.
ATCCGGTCGAGCCGGTCGGTCACGAAGCCGGCGATGGTGTCGTAGTCGCCGTCCTCTGGCACGGTGACGCCGATCCGCTCGAGCAGTTCGTCTGGACGCAGGCCCGCGTCGAACACGATGGAGCGGCCGGTGCGCACGATGCCGGGCTTGGCCCTGTCGTGCTCATCCTCGAGCTCGCCGACGAGTTCCTCCACGAGGTCCTCCAGAGTGACGATGCCGGCGGTGCCGCCGTACTCGTCGGAGACCACGGCGATCTGCAGGCCCTGCTGGCGCAGGGTGCCGAGCAGTCGGTCGATGCCCATCGACTCCGGTACCCGCAGAGCGGGCAGCATCAGGTCGTCCGCACGCACCAGGGTGCGGCGGCCGAGGGCCACGGCAAAGGCCTGCTTGACGTGCAGCACGCCCAGGATGTCGTCGGTGTCCCGGCCGATCACCGGGAACCTGGAGAAGCCGGTGGCGCTGGCCAGGGTCACGATGTTCTCGGCGGTGTCACCGGCGTGCACCGACGCCATCTGCACCCGCGGGGTCATCACGTCGGCGGCCGAGTGATCGGAGAACCGCAGGGTGCGGCCCAGCATTTCGGCGTGGTCGGCGTCCAGCAGTCCCTCCAGGGCCGACCGGCGCACCAGGAAGCCGAGCTCCTCGGCGCTGCGCGCGCCGGAGAGTTCCTCCTTGGGCTCGATGCCGACCAGGCGGATGAGGGCGTTGGCGGTGTTGTTGAACAGCAGGATCACGGGCTTGAACACCGCCGTGAACGCGGCCTGCATCGGCACGACGAACTTGGCCGTGGCCAAGGGAACGGCCAGCGCGAAGTTCTTGGGCACGAGCTCGCCGATCACCATGGAGAACAGGGTGGCCAGCGAGATGCCGATCACGGTGCCGAGCACGGGCACGACACCCTCCGGCACCCCGAGGTCGGTCATCGGGCCGCGCAACAGCGAGCTGATGGCCGGCTCGAAGGTGTATCCGGTGAGCAGGGTCGTCAGCGTGATGCCCAGCTGTGCGCTGGAGAGATGCGTCGAGGTGATCCGCAAGGCCTTGATGGTGGGGCCGAGACGTTTCTCGCCGCGGGCCGCTCGGGCCTCGAGCTCATTGCGGTCGAGGGTGACGAGGGCGAACTCGGCGGCGACGAACACGCCGGTGCCGAATGTCAGGATGAGCCCGAGGCCCAGCATGATCCATTCGTTCACGAGGTGGCTCCCTGCGCCCGGAAGTCATGTTCCCGACAAGCTTCGGGGCGGGCAGGGAGCGAGGGTTTATGCGTGGGAGGGTCGTCCATAGTGCTTCGAGCCTAGGGGCGCTTCCTGTACAAACGCACAGGATCACCCGCCGCCGGGTCTGGCGGATAAAACCTTGCAACGTTAGGTTTGTTCCTGCAGAAGAACCACGCCCTCACTTCCAAAGGAGCACGTATGTCCAGCACACCCTCGGTCCAGCTCTACACCGTGAGGGATGCCATCTCCGCAGACCTCCAGGGGGCCATCGCCCGCGTCGCCGACATCGGCTTCACCAAGGTGGAGCCGTACGCGTTCGTCGACCGCGCGGATGAGTTCGAGAAGGCCTTCGCGGCATCCGGCATCACGGCGCCGTCCGGACACGCACCCGTCATCGACTCCGACGACCCGGCCCGCACCTTCGACGCCGCCGCACAGCTCGGCATCGGCACGGTCATCGACCCGTTCATCCCGAGCGATCGGTGGCAGACCGCTGACGACGCCGCCAGGATCGCCGACCGGGTGAACGAGCTCCAGGTGCAGGCGGCCGCCGTCGGCCTGGGCTTCGGCTACCACAACCACCAGTGGGAGTTCGCGAACAAGGTCGACGGCCGCAGCATCTACGAGCTGTTCCTCGACGGCCTCTCCCCCGACGTGGTCCTCGAACTCGACACCTACTGGTCGACCGTCGGTGGCGCGGACACCCCGGCGCTGCTGCGCCGCTTGGGCGACCGGGTGCAGTTCCTGCACATCAAGGACGGCCCGGTCCAGGGCGACATCGTCACGACGCTGCCCGGCAGCGACAGCGCCCTGAACGTGTCCGATGCGCTCGTCACCGCCTTCAGCAGCCAGCTCCCGGCCGGCAGCGGCGACGTCGGCGTCGCCGCCATCCTCGAGGCCGCCCCGCACGCCCTGCGCGTGGTGGAGTTCGACGGCTACGCGGGTGATGTCTTCGAGGGCATCGCGGCGTCGTTCGCCTGGCTCGCGGAGAACGACAAGTGAGCCGCACCGGACGCGTCGGCGTCGGTGTCATCGGCGCCGGCGTCATCAGCGGCACCTACCTGGAGAATATGACGGCGTTCGCCGACCTCGACGTGCTGTTTGTCGCTGACCTCGACCTCGATCGCGCCCAGGCGCAGGCCGAGGCCTACGGGGTGCCCGGACACGGGTCCGTCGAGGACCTGCTGGCCAGGGACGACATCGAAATCGTCGTGAACCTCACCATCCCCGCCGTGCACACCGCGGTGGGTGAGCGCATCATCGCCGCCGGCAAGCACGTCTGGAGCGAGAAGCCTCTCGCCCTCGACCACGACTCCGGCGCGGCACTGCTCGCCGCGGCGGACACCGCGGGACTCCGCGTCGCCTGCGCGCCGGACACCGTGCTGGGTGCGGGCATCCAGACCGCCATGCGGGCCATCAACCGCGGTGACATCGGCGAGCCGCTGACGGCGACCACGATGTTCCACGTTCCCGGCCCCGACGCCTGGCACCCGAACCCCGAGTTCCTGTTCGCGTACGGCGCCGGGCCGCTCTTCGACATGGGTCCGTACTACGTCACGACGCTGGTGCATGCGTTCGGCGCCGCCAGCCGGGTCGGCGCGGTGTCCTCGACGTCCAGCGCGGTCCGCACCATCGGCAGCGGGCCCCGCGCGGGCACCGAGTTCCCGGTGGAAGTGCCGACCCATCACGCGGCGGTCATCTCGTTCGCGGGCGGCCAGTCCGCGCAGTCCACCTTCAGCTTCCAGAACGCCCTGCCGCGGATGGGTTTTGTGGAAATCAGCGGCACCGAGGGCACCCTGGTGCTACCGGATCCCAACACCTTCGAGGGTGATTCCACGCTGTGGCGGTTCGGCCAGGAGGAGCCGAGCATTCTCCCGGCGACAGGTTCCACCTACGGTCGCGGCTCTGGCGTGCTCGACCTGGCCCGCTCCATCCGTGCCGGTGTGCCCGAGCGCGCCAGCGGTGCTGTCGCGGCGCACGTGCTCGATGTGCTGCTGGCCGTCTCCGACGCCGCCGAAACCGGTCAGAGCGTCGACGTGGTGTCGAGCGTTGCCCGGCCGACGCCGCTGCCCGAGGACTGGGATCCCGCGGCGGCCACCCTGTAGCCGCCTGGCTCAGGCCGGGGAACCGTTCGCCGCCGGCGGGCGGTTCCCCGCGCGGGCCAGGGCTATCACGGCCTCGACGTGTGCGCCCATGTCGCGGCTGTCGTCGAACATCCACTGCACCTGCATGCCGTCGCTGACCGCCATCAGGATCGACGCCAACATCTCCGGGTCGACCGAGTCGTCGAGCCGCCCGGATGCCTGCATGCGGCGCAGCCCGGCCGTGATCGTGCTGCGCGAGTGCGCGTAGCGTTCCCGAAAGTACTCGTGCGCCGGATGCTCAGGGTCGGTCGCCGCCGCGGCGGACAGGTTGGCGAACATCTGCACGAGCCCGGGCACCTCGGCGTTGTGCCGGATCAGGGCCGCGAAGGTGGCCGCCGGGTCCGGGTCCTCGGGATCCTTCGCCGCGTCGATCTCGTCCCTGGTGCGCAGGATGGCCACCCAGAGGTCGTCCTTCGACTCGAAGTAGTGCAACAGGCCGGCCTGGGTGAGCCCGACCGCGGCGGCGATGTCCCGTACCGAGGTCTGACGGAAGCCCTGCCGCGCCACGAGCGCCAGGGCGGTCTCCAGGATCTCGGCGCGCTTCGCGACGCCTTTCGGGTATCTGCCCAGGGTGGCCATGGTGCAAGGCTAGCGAGGTTCCGCGGACCGTGAGATAAGCACCGAAAATCCCCGGATTCTGGGGCTTGAGTCACAGTTCGCGGTCAGTGCACCAGGATTTTCAGCAGCATGGCGAGCAGCCCCAGGGCCGCCGTGGCCAACGACCCGCAGGCCCGCCAGTACCAGGCGACCCTGAGGCCGCCGAAGGCGATCCAGCCCGCCGCCGCCAGGATGGCCACCTCGACCCAGAGCGCCCACCAGTAGGCCACTTCGCCGTCGTGCACCCCGACGAGTCCGAGCAGCAGGAAGATCAGCGGCGGGACCCCCGCGAGCAGGAGTCCTCTGGAGTCCTTCAGCGCGGACCGGACCGACGCCCGCACCCGCACGGCCTCGGTGTCCGGCCGACGCCGTTGCGCGGCGATGGTGTGTGCGAAGACTTCGGTGGCCCAGAAGATCAGCACGCTGAAGAGGGTGATCGCAAAGACATCGAAGATGCCCCCGGCCTCGTCGGCAACCGCGATCACCACGCTCACCAGCACGGTCCCCGAGATCAGTTCCTGAGTGATGAACTCCTGTCTCAGCCACGCGCTCGACCAGGGCTTCGTCGTGTCCACGTCCACAGGTATCCATTCCGCGCCGCGCGTCGGCGTTCGTCGGTACGATCTTTGCCCCGACCCTCCGACGCTGTCTAGGCCCGCCGCGCACCGTCGTGCCGGAGAATGGGAGGACCACGAGAGGGGCGTCATGTCGCGGAAGAGGCGAGCAGAACAACTTCGGGCGATCGCAGCGCACGTCCTGACGGCTCCGATCCTGCTCGAGGGGGATGCCGACGAGCTCCTCACCGTGCTGCGCGACGGCGCGCGCGCGGCGGGAATCCCGGTGACCGACCACGCACTGTCGGCGCGCCCGGCCCGTGTGGTGGTGCTGGCCATCGACCGGGACGCCCGGCGATCCTCGCTCGTGAAGGCCGCCACGCTGCTGCGCGAGCTGGAGGACCACATCGCACCGGACGCCGTACGAATCGTCGTGGTGCAGAGCGCCAGATCCAGGCTCGCTCCCCCGAAGCTGCAACGCCTGGTCGCGTCTGAAATCCTGTTCCATGTCGCCCTCGCGCTCTCGAACGTCGTGCCGGGCCAGAGGGAGCGCACGCTCCGGCAGCGGTTCGGCCTCACCACCCTGGACGCGGCAGGCTTCCGGATCCTGCGCTTCGGCTAGCCGCACCCGGAATATTGCCAAGTGAGGGTTACCTAACTTAGAGTGAGTCGGGATGACTACTCTCACCGCCAGACCGGCCCGTCCCGTGCGTCCGCAGATCACTCTTCACGTTGTGCGCCGCGAACAGCTGAGCCCCCATCTGGTGCGCATCGTCCTCTCCGGCGAGCAGTTCGACAGGTTCGTGACCAACGACTCGACCGACAAATACGTGAAGATCCACTTCGCCAGGCCGGAGCTCGGTCTCACGCCGCCCTTCGACATCACGGCCCTGCGGGAAATCCTTCCCCCGGAAGATCTTCCGGTGACCCGCACCTACACAGTGCGCCACGTGGACCTCGACGCACGCACCCTCGCGATCGACTTCGTCGTGCATGGCACCGAGGGTCTGGCCGGTCCGTGGGCCGACGCGGCCCAACCGGGTGACCTGCTGACGTTCTCCGGCCCCGGCGGCGGCTACGCCCCCGACCCCGGTTCGGCCTGGCACCTGTTCGCGGGTGACCAGTCCGCGCTGCCCGCCATCGCGGCCGCGCTGGAGTCGTTGCCGGCCACGGCAGCGGGACTGGCCTTCATCCAGGTGGCGAGCGCGAGCGAAATCCTGGAGCTGACCGCGCCCGGTGCGGTGCAGATCCGATGGTTGTTCGGCACCGACCCGGCGCAGCTGTCCGCCGCGGTGGACGCAGCCACCTGGCTGCCCGGCCGGCCGCAGATCTTCGCGCACGGCGAGCGCTCGGCGATGAAGGCACTGCGCGATGTTTTCACGGCGCGTGGCGTGCAGAGATCCGAGCTCTCCCTGTCCGGGTACTGGGCGCAGGGCCGCACCGAAGACAGGTTCCAGGCCGAGAAGCGTGAACCCATCGGCGTGATCCTGCCCGTCTCCTAGCGACACCACCGGCGAAGCGGGGCTTGCACCACGACCTCCTCGAACATATGCTGTCTTGAAGACAGTAAAAGCTTGAGGATGTGAAAGGACGTGCCACCGTGCCCCCCGAGGCCGACGCCGCATCACGAGGAACGTCCGCTCAGCCATACCGTCATGAGCAACTCGGGGCACTGCTCGAGGTCTTCTCGGTCTGGTCCTCCGCCACCTTCATCCGGGGACTGGCGGTCGATGCCGGCGTGGATCTGGACGCCACCTCGATCGTGGCCGTCACGGTTCTGGCCCGCGACGGCGAACAGCGCGCTTCCGCCCTCGCCTCCCGCCTGCGCGTGGGCGCCTCCGCGATCTCCAAGCTCAGCAACCGGCTCACCGCGCACGGCCTGATCGAGAAGCGTCAGGACCCCGACGATTCCCGGGCCACCCTGGTGCGGCTGACGCCCGCGGGAACAGCCGCCACGACGGCGCTGACCCTGGCATGCGACGCGATGATGGCCGACCTGATGCGCCAGTGGTCAGACGACGACCGCGACGACTTCGACCGACTCCTCAGCCGATTCCGTGATGACGCGCTCGCGTACGCCATCACAGTTCAGGCACCGACACCTGAACCCACCACCGACCAGAAAGCAGATCAACCATGACCCGCACCTACCTCGTGACCGGCGCCGCCAGCGGCATCGGCAAGGCCACCGCCGCGCTCCTTCGTTCCAGGGGCCACCACGTCATCGGCGCCGACCTCAAGGACTCCGACATCAACGCCGACCTGTCCACGGTGCAGGGACGCGAGCACCTGATCCACGCTGCCGAGGAACTCTCCGGCGGCGTTCTGGATGGCGTCATCGCCGTCGCCGGTCTCAGCCACCCGATCCCGGTCACCGCCGCGGTCAACTACTACGGCACCGTCGCAACCCTGGAGGGCCTCCGCCCACTGCTGACCCGGTCCCCCGCACCGCGCGCCGTGGCCGTCGCCTCGATGGCATCGCTGCAGCCCTTCGATGAGGAGCTGGTGCGACTCCTGCTGGAAGGCACCGAACAGGATGCCCTGGCCCGCGCCGCCGAACTCGCCACGACCCCGGCGACCGGGCACCAGATCTACTCGTCCAGCAAGCGGGCCCTGGCCCGCTGGCTGCGCACGACAGCACCGACCGCCGAGTGGGCGGGCGCCGGGATTCCACTCAACGCGATCGCGCCGGGTGTCGTTCTCACCCCGATGACGACCGAGTTGGTCGCCACCCCCGAGGGCCGGGCAAAGCTGAACGAACAGGTGCCGATGCCGCTCAACGGGCCGTTCGACGCCGACGTCGCCGCGAAGCTTCTCGTCTGGCTCGCCGACGAGGAGAACTCGCACCTGTGCGGCCAGGTCATCTTCATCGACGGCGGTTACGACGCCGTCCTGCGCGGCGACAACACGTGGTAACCCCGATGCAACTCGACAACAAGAGCGTCATCGTCACCGGTGGGGCCTCCGGCATCGGCGGCGCCATCACCCGCACCTTCGTGCAACGCGGTGCCAACGTGGTCGTGGTGGATCTCGCCCGGGAGGCCGGGGAAGCCCTGGCCGCCGAGCTCGGCGACACCGTGGTGTTCCTGCAGGGCGACGTGTCCGATCCTGCCGTGGCCGAGCGGGCCGTCGGCGCAGCCGTGGAGCGCTTCGGCGGGGTGCACGGACTGGTGAACAACGCTCACGCCTCGCGCCAGGCGCCTTTCCTCGAGCTGACCGAGCAGATGTGGGACCTCTCCTTCTCCACCGGGCTGCGCGCCACCATCAACTTCATGCGCGCCGCCTACCCGGAACTGAAGAAGACCACGGGATCGGTGGTGAACTTCGGCTCCGGCGCCGGCCTGGACGGTCAGCCCACCCAGGCCGCATACGCGGCGGCGAAGGAAGCCATCCGGGGCCTCAGCCGCGTCGTCTCGAACGAATGGGCACCAGACGGCATCCGGGTCAACGTGGTGTGCCCCATGGCGATGACCGAGGGTGTGCAGGCCTGGTCGCAGGCGTTCCCCGAGCTCTACCAGTCGACCCTGGCCAAAATCCCGCTGGGTCGCTTCGGTGACCCGGGTACCGATGTCGCCCCCGCGGTCGCCTTCCTGGTTTCCGACGACTCGAGTTACATCACCGGGCAGACGCTCATGGTCGACGGTGGGACCATCAAGCTGCATTGAGTCGACGGCACGGCGGCGCCGTCCTGGCTAGGGGCCTACCGCGGTGCGGGGTCTTCTGTCACTCTGGGCGCCATGAGCATCCGAGCCCGAGTGGTGGTGGGGGTCTATCCAGGTCAGGCCGACGGCGTCGTGCTGCAGGCCGCGGTGTTCGCCGCGCGGTTCGACGCCGAGCTGGTGTGCGCCTGGGTGGACCCCGGCCGGCATCCGCGGGCCGACCACGCCGACGCGCCCACGCCGGGTAACGGCGCGGCCATCGACCCGTACCTCACCGCCCATCTGACCCGCATCCTGGGCGGCCACGACATCGAGTGGAGCACCCGCCAGCTGTCCGGCGACCCGGCCAGGGCGCTCGGGCAGCTCGCCGAGACGCTCCGGGCCGTGATGATCGTCGTCGGCACCAGGGACGGCACCGTGCGTGGCAGCCTGCAGGAGTTCTTCGCGGGGTCGATCGCGATGCACCTGGCGCACCGGCAGCACCGTCCCGTCGTCGTCGTCCCCCTGGCTCCGGTGTCGTTCGACGATGACGTGCCGTGGGAGTCCGAGTGAGCGGTGTACCCTTTTGCGTGGTGATGGATCCCACCTGAGCACTCGCTCGAACCGCCGACTGCGCTGATGGTTCCGGCCGACGAGACTGGTGGGTGACGGTGACGAGCTTGCCGAGCGGCGCTTCCCTCGTCCTGCTCCGCCACGGCCAGAGCACCGCGAACGCCGCCGGCCTCTTCACCGGCATCCTCGACCCCGAGCTGTCACCGTCCGGCGCCGACGAGGCGCTGGCCGCCGCAGACCTGCTCACGGCGCACGACCTGGTCCCGGATGCCGTCCTCGTCTCCCCGCTGCAGCGCGCCAGGCAGACCAGTGCCATCGTGGCCACCGCGCTGGAGTTGCCGGCCGACGCTGTCCACACCGACTGGCGCCTGAACGAACGCAACTACGGCGCCCTCACCGGACGGTACAAGGACGATGTGCGCGCCGAGGTCGGCGAGGCCCAGTTCCTGGCCTGGCGCCGCTCGGTCGACACCGCGCCGCCGGCCATGTCCGACGAGCAGCTTGGCGGCTTCGCCGACACGGCCCTGTTCCGTGGCCTGCCCGCCCGGGCGCTCACCCGCAGCGAGTCGTTACGTGACGTGATGTCCCGGGTGGCCGAGATCCATACCGAGCGGGTGCTGCCGCTCCTGGCGGATGAGCGCACCGTGCTGGTCGTGGCGCACGGCAACTCCCTCCGCGCGTATTGCGCCGTGCTCGAGACCCTCGACAAATCGGCCATCCACCGACTCAATCTGCCCACCGGGCATCCGCTGGTCCACCAGGCCGGCGGCCGGCGGTACCTCGATGCCCCACGTGCCGAGGCGGCCGCGCTCGCCCTCACCCTCGACGGCGGCACCTGATGGCAGTCCCGACCGGCGCGTCGAGCCCCGTACACCTGCGCTGGCCGCACCTCGCCCTCGTCTTCGCCGGCGGTACCGTCGGCACCGCGCTGCGCGAGCTCTTGGCGATCTCGGTGCCGCCGGTCGCGGGGGTGGCTGTCGTGATCGTGGGCATCAACATCGTCGGCGCCTTCGTGCTCGGGCTGCTGCTGGAGACCCTGGCCCGCCGCGGCCCAGACGAAGGCCGACGCCGGCAGCTGCGGCTGCTGCTGGGCACCGGCGTGCTCGGCGGCTTCACCACCTACAGCGCCCTGGCCACCGACACCAGCCTGTTGCTGGCCGACAGTCGACTCGGCGCCGCCCTGCTCTACGCGCTGGGCACGGTTCTGATCGGCGCGGCCGCCTCGTGGGCCGGGATCGGCGCGGCCGGGGCCCTGCACGGCCGGCGGCCGAATCCTAGCGGGACGGCGGCCCGATGACCCCGCTGCTCTTTGTCGCCGTGGCGCTGGCCGGCGGTCTCGGCGCGACCCTGCGGCTGGTCGTCGACGGCGTCGTGAAGTCCAGGGTGCGCACCACGCTGCCGGTCGGCACCCTGCTCATCAACGTGGTCGGCTCCCTGCTGCTTGGACTCATCACCGGCCTCACCCTGGCGCTGTGGTTGCCGGAGGCCTGGCACCTGGTACTCGGCGGCGGCCTGCTGGGCGGTTTCACCACCTTCAGCACCGCCAGCTACGAGACCGTGCGGCTGGCGCAGGACCGGCGGTCCCTTCCGGCGCTGGTCAACGGGCTCGGGATGCTCGCGCTCGCGGTGGGCTGCGCCTTCCTGGGCCTCTGGCTGGGCCTGGGCGGGTAGCCCAGCGCGAGGTCAGATCGACTCGTTGTGCCTGGCGACCGCATCGGTCACCCAGGAGAGCTCGTCGACGAAACGACCGAGCAACCGGGCCAACTCTGTGCGGTCCTCTTCAGTCCACTTGCCGACCAGGGTTCCGTACACGTCCTGGGCGAGCTGGCGGTGCCGGGCGATGGCGGTACGCCCCTCTTCCGTCGCGGTGATGAGCACGCCCCGCCGATCGGTCGGATCGGATCGCCGACTCACCAGTCCGGATTTCTCCAGCCGCCGGATCTCGGTGGTCATGGTGGACTTGTCCACCGCCATCCAGCCCGCGAGCTTCGACATCCGCAGCGGCCCGGCGACGACGACGCGTTCCAGCAACCAGGAGTCCGTGCTGGAGAGGGCGGCACCGCTCGAATCGTGCAGCATCCGTTTATTGTCGGCGCGCGTCGACCAGCGGAGGATGGTCGACAGGGCCGATTCCAGAGCCTCACCGACCGTTGGAGCGGTTTCCCGGCTGTACACCATGGCTGAAAGTTTCCTGACTTTTCGGAGGCTGTGCGAATAGTTGGACGGATCCAACTAACATAGTGGAGCTACCTTACCTTTCGGTTGGGATGCGAATGGTTGGGCGACCCCAACTTAATCACACCACTACCCCCGCGGAGAACACCACCCATGGACATACCCGGCTACGTCTGGCTCCTCACGATCCTCGGCATCGTCGCCCTGCTCACCTTCGACTTCTTCTTCCACGTGCGCAAGGCTCACGAGCCGACCCTCCCCGAGGCCGCCAAGTGGTCCGCCATCTATGTGGGCATCGCTATCGTCTTCGGGCTCGGTGTTCTCTTCTTCGGCGGCGGCACGCTCGGTACCGAGTACTTCGCGGGTTACATCACCGAGAAGGCGCTGTCGGTCGACAACCTCTTCGTCTTCCTCATCATCATGGCCAGCTTCAAGGTGCCTCGCGCCGACCAGCAGAAGGTGCTCCTTTTCGGCATCGTCTTCGCGCTGATCGCCCGCACCGGGTTCATCTTCCTCGGCGCGGCGCTGATCAACTCGTTCGCCTGGCTGTTCTACCTGTTCGGCGCATTCCTCATCTACACCGCGGTCAAGCTGCTGAAGCCCGAAGCCGAGAGCGACGAGGCCGACAACTTCATCATCCGGCTGGCGAAGCGCCTGTTCCACACCACCGAGCGGTACGACGGCGACAAGCTCTTCACCATGGAGAACGGCAAGAAGGTCATGACGCCGATGCTTCTCGTCATGGTCGCCATCGGTGGCACCGACCTCCTGTTCGCGCTGGACTCCGTGCCCGCGATCTTCGGCCTCACCCAGAACGTCTACATCGTCTTCACCGCGACGGCGTTCTCGCTCATGGGCCTCCGCCAGCTCTACTTCCTCATCGACGGCCTGCTCGACCGCCTGATCTACCTCAGCTACGGCCTGGCCGCGATCCTCGGCTTCATCGGCATCAAGCTCGTGCTGCACGCCCTGCACGAGAACACGCTGCCGTTCATCAACGGCGGCGAGCACGTCCCGGTCTTCGAGATCAGCACCGGCGTCTCGCTCGCCGTGATCATCGGTGTTCTCACGGTCACGGTCATCGCTTCGCTCGTCAGCCCGGCCGGCCGCGCGCACAGCGCGATCGCGCTCAGCAAGGCTTCGGCCAAGAAGTACCTGACCGGCGACTTCAGCGGCAAGGGTGAGACGCGCGACGAAACCTACGCTCTCGTCGTCGCCCACGAACGCGCCCTGGGCCTGCTCACCCCCAAGCACCGGGCTCGTGCCGCCGAAGACGAAGAGCTGCAGGCGCTGCTGGCCGAGGCGCACAACGCCCACGCCGGCGTCGCGCAGTAGCACCACCCCCGGAGCGGGCGGCGACGCGCGGTTGTCGCCGCCTCGCCGCCCGCTCCATACAGGATTTTCCGTGCCGGTGGCCTCTAGACTGGGCGCGCACTGGCGCTGACCAACACAAAACGTCATACGAAGGAGTACACAATGGGTTTGAGCTTGTCAAAGGGCCAGTCGCTCTCGCTGACCAAGGCGGATGGCGGCAGCCTCTCGAAGGTCCGCATGGGCCTCGGCTGGGACAGCGCCGCCCCCGTCAAGCGCGGTCTGTTCGGTCGCGGCAAGGCCGCAGAGGTCGACCTCGACGCCTCGGCGATCTTCTTCGACGCCGCCGGCAAGGTCCTCGACACCGTCTGGTTCCAGCAGCTCAGCAGCAAGGACGGCTCGACCCGCCACACCGGCGACAACCTGACCGGGGCCGGCGACGGCGATGACGAAACCATCCTCGTCGACCTCGCCCAGGTGTCCGCGGCGGTCTCGCAGATCGTTTTCGTCATCAGCAGCTACAGCCAGCAGACCTTCGACCTCGTCGAGAACGCGTTCAGCCGCCTCGTCGACGACTCGTCCGCCGGCACCCCCGAGGTCGCCCGCTACCAGCTGACCGACAGCGGCCCGCACACCGCGATGATCATGTCAAAGGTCTCCCGCGACGGCACCGGCTGGACCTTCAAGGCCATCGGCGAGCGCGCCACCGGCCGTTCGGCCATGGACCTGCTCACCGCGGCAGCGAAGGTCCTCTAACCGCGCCACCGCACGGCCGTTCACCCACCCCATACACACAAGGAGAAAATTCCCATGGCAGGTCTGACACTCGCAAAAGGCAACAACCTCTCGCTGACCAAGGTCAGCCCCGGACTCACCGTCGCGACTGTCGGCCTGGGTTGGGACCCGCGCACCACCAGCGGCGAAGCCTTCGACCTGGACGCCTCCGCGCTCCTCATCGGCGACAACGGCAAGGTGCGTTCCTCCGCCGACTTCATCTTCTACAACCAGCCCGCCTCGGCAGACAAGTCGGTTGTGCACCTCGGTGACAACCGGTCGGGAGCCGGCGACGGCGACGACGAGCAGATCAACATCGACCTGCGTCAGGTGGCCAGCGACGTCTCCCGCGTGGTGATCGTGGTCTCGATCGACCAGGCCGACGCACGCCGCCAGAACTTCGGCCAGGTGCGCGGGGCGTACTGCCGCATCGTCGACCAGGACGATCAGGAAATCGTGCGGTTCGACCTGAGCGAGGACGCGGCACCCGAGACCGCCATGCTGTTCGCGGAGGTCTACCGCAACGGCACCGACTGGAAGTTCAAGGCCGTCGGCCAGGGCTACACCACCGGACTCGCGGGCATCGCCACCGACTTCGGCATCTCCCTCGACTAACCGGCCCACGCTCGTCGCCGCCCGCCGCACCAGAATCAGACAGGACCACGCATGAGTTCACCCCTCTCTCCCCCGGACGCCTCCGAGCTGGCCCTGGTGCTGAAAGCGCCGGATGCACCGGACATCGTGGTGGCGGACGACGCGCCCGGCATGGTGCCGGTTCCGGCCGAGCGGCAGCAGGAGATCGCCCGTCAGGCGCGGGAGTTCGTGGCGGATGTCTCGGCCCTGGATCCGCGGACCCCCGAGTTCAGCGCGAAGATCGAGGGCATCTCCGGCCTCGCGAGCGCCGAGATGGTGCAGTCCAGCGGCTACTCCACCCGCATGCTCGAGCGCTCGTCGACCTCGGTCGCCGGCGCCAAGCGCACCGGCAACAGCGCCCAGATCACCGTGGCGAACACTCTCGGTGAGCTGCGCTCGACCGTTGAGGACCTCACGCCCAACGACGCCGACCTCGGAATGGGACGCAAGATCCTGGGCTTCATCCCCGGCGGGAACAAGCTGGCGAAATACTTCCAGAAGTACGAGTCAGCCCAGACCCAGCTCGACGCGATCATCAAGTCGCTGATGAGCGGGCAGGACGAACTCCTCAAGGACAACGCGTCGCTGGCCGGTGAGAAGGTACAGCTCTGGGAGACCATGCAGACGCTGAGCGAGTACGCGGTCTTCGCCAAGGCCCTGGACAACGCCACCGTCGAGAAGATCGACGCCTCGCGGTCGGCCGGCCGCATCGACGAAGCCCAGAAGCTCGAAGCCGACGTGCTCTTCCCGATCCGCCAGCGCCACCAGGACATCCTCACCCAGCTCGCCGTGTCGGTGCAGGGCTACCTGACGATGGACCTGATCCGCAAGAACAACCTGGAACTCATCAAGGGTGTCGACCGGGCGCGCACGACGACCATCGCGGCGCTCCGCACGGCTGTCATCGTGGCGCAGGCCCTGGCCAACCAGAAGATGGTGCTCGACCAGATCGACGCGATCAACACCACCACCAACAACATGATCCTCAAGACCAGCGAGATGCTCAAGGATCAGACCGTGCGCATCCACGAGCAGGCGTCGAACTCCGGCGTGAGCGTCGAGACGCTGCAGAAGGCCTTCGACAACGTGTTCGCCACCATGGACGCGATCGACACCTTCCGCGCCGCTGCCGCCAAGAACATGGAGGGCACGGTCTCGGCTCTCGAAACCGGACTGCAGAAGGCAAAGCCGTACCTGGAACGCAGCAAGCAGGGGGAACAGCGCGAGCTACGCTAGACAATCGGGCAACGTAACGAGGACGGTGAGGGCATGGCGTTCGGCAAGTTCGTAGACTCTCTGTTCAAGGGTCCGGCGACGACGGATGCCCACTCCGCGGCCGTGGAGCCGGCCGCCGTCGGGGAATCCGAGGATGAAGCCACCCGGCGAGCCCTCGACCAGCTGCGCGCAGCCGTTCGGAGCTCCGGGGGCGAACTGCCCACCCTGCTCACCTCCAGGCTTGCCCAGATCGACGACCTGCTCCGTCGCGTCATCGAGATGGTCGCCGCCCAGAACGCCTCGACCGAGCAGCGGGTGTTGCTCGATGCGATGATCCGGGACTACCTGCCGACCCCTCTGCGGGCTTACCTCGCCCTGCCAGAGGGCGAACGCACCAACACCTCCGCTGCCACCCTGCAGTTCTCCGCCCAACTCGGGATCCTCGAAGAAACCATCGGCGACCTGCTCAACCAGATTCGCATCGGCGCCATCGCAGAGCTCTCCACGCACGGGCGTTTCCTGGCCGACAAGTTCGCGGCTCCCACTCTCACGCTGGACGGACGATGACCTCACTGATCCCGGGGGCCAACGCCGCCCTGACCGCCGAGAACCCGGGGCTCACCGAGCTGATGATCGGCTTCGGCTGGGAGATCATCCCCAGCCGCGGTCCGCAGTCCGAGCTCGTGCCCCTGGCCATCCTGTGTGACGCCCAGGGCAAGTCGCTCTCCAACGACCACCTCGTGTTCTTCAACCAGATCGTCAGCCAGGACGGCTCCGTCGGTTTCCGCGACGACCTGGACACCGAAGAGATCGACGTCGACCTCGCCAGGGTGCCCGCCGAGGTCGCGAAGATCGTGTTCGTCGTCTACGTGGACCCCGACGTGCGGGGCGCCGGCAACTTCTCCTCGGTCCGTTCCGCGTACGTCCGGGTGGCCACCCGCGACAACCGTGAGCTGGTGCGTTTTGTTCTCCCGGCCGGCGAATACCGCACCGTGGACGTGTTGATGTTCGGCGAGCTCTACCGCCACCGTGACGACTGGAAGTTCCGTGCCCTCGGCCAGGGCTATTCGACGGGCCTGCGCGGAGTCGCCGCCGATTTCCGGATCGACCTCTGACCGGTGGCACTGAACAGCTCCCCGGTCCGCACCGATATTGGGTTCCTGCGCCGCCGCGTCAAGCCCGCAGCGCCGGCCGCCGTCGAACGCGAGGCCGCCGCCACCCTGCCGGAGCCTCGTCGGGCCGCATCCGCCGGGTTGTCTCTCGCCCCCGCGACGACGGGCGCAGCAGCATCACCGGGCCGCCCGGCAGCCGTCGCGACGGCGACGGCCACCGTCTCGCCGGACTCGCGCCCCTTCCCAGCCCCCACGATCGACGAGGTTCGCGAGCTGGGCGAGAACGAGCCGGTACTCCGGCTCAACGCCCGCGAGTCCGCTGTGGGCAGCCTCATCGTGAGCGGCGCCGACCTCGCCGTGTGGGAGGACGCCGACCGGGTGACCGGCTCGGAGAGCGCGGCAGGCGACACCGCCGGCACTCCCGTGACGACAGCCGGCAATCGGCCGCTGGTGGGATTCGACGAGGCCGATGCGATCGTCTCCCTGCGCCACCTGCAGAGGCTGCGACGCGCCCTGTTCATCGCGCGCGGACCGCACACCCTTGGCGTGCAGATCTTCGACGGCTCCACGGTCACGACCGCTCGGGGTGACGACTCACGGATGTTCATCCTCTGTTTGCTGAGGGTCGGTACCCTCATCGAACTGCGGGCGGAACCCGTGGACCGCACGGCGTCTGACGCAGCGATTCTGAGCCAGTTCGGTTTCACCCTCACCCCCCACGTCGCTACTCGAGAGTCCCGGAGCCGATAATCCCCCATGCGCCACTTCGCCTTCCTCGATGACTCCCAGACCGACCAGCTCTTCCACCGGCGGCCCCGGGAAATCTCGGTCGACTCGCCCGCCCCGCTGCTCGCCGCGTTCCTCGGCGCCACGCTCTACTGCCCCGGCGACCGTCCCGCCATCGCCGACGACGTCATCAAACAGGCCTCGCGCGGCTGCGTCAGCATGGTGCTCTGCCTCGAGGACTCGATCGCCGACAGCGCGGTGGCTGCCGCGGAGATCAACGTCGCCGACGCGATCAGAGCCCTGCACCGCACCGCGACGGACAAGCCTGACACCGCCCTCCCCCTGCTCTTCGTGCGGGTGCGCACCCCGGAACAGATGTTGCGGGTGGCCGAGTCCTGCGGTGCGGGCCTGGCGCTGCTGAGCGGATTCGTGGTCCCCAAGTTCGAGAACGAAACCGGCTATGCCGAAGGGTTCTTCGTCGCGCTCCGCGAGATCCAGCGGCAGAGCGGTGCCGACGGCTCGCGGGGCGGCCAACGGCTGCGGCTGATGCCCATTCTCGAGTCTCCGAACATGATCCACAGCGAGACGCGTACCTCGGCCCTCGCGTCGATCCGCACGATTCTGCACGACAACCGCGACGACGTGCTGGCCGCGCGCATCGGCGCGACCGACCTGTCCAGCGCCTTCGGGCTGCGCCGCTCGCGCGACGTCACGGTGTACGACGTCAAGGTGGTTGCCTCGATGATCTCCGACATCGTGAACGTGCTGGGCCGGTCAGACGACAGTTTTGTGATCACCGGCACGGTGTGGGAGCACTACGAGACCGAGCGCATCCTCCGTCCGCAGCTGCGTATGACCCCGTTCGTCGAAGCCAACGAGAGAGAACTCCGCCACCGGCTGATGCTGGGCGGCCTGGACGGGCTGATCCGCGAGATCTCCCTCGACCAGGCCAACGGGCTCCTCGGTAAAACCGTGATCCACCCCACCCACGTGTCGGTCGTGCACGCCCTGTCTGTCGTGAGCCACGAGGAGTTCCTGGACGCCGCGGTCATTCTCGACAACGTGGGCGGCGGAGCCAGCGCGTCCCCGTACGGCAACAAGATGAACGAGGCCAAGCCGCACTCCGCGTGGGCGCACAAGACGATGCTGCGCGCCGACGCCTTCGGGGTGGCGTCGGAGTCCACCACCTTCGTCGACCTCCTCGAAGCGAGCATGCGGTGACGGTGGCAACGGCCCTCGACATCCACGTGGCCACCGACCACACCCGGAGCATCCTCGGCGTCGACGAACTCGTCGGTATCGCCCTCCGCCACAACCCCAAGCGCGCCCACCTGCTCGTCTCCACGGTGCTCGCCAAACATGTCCCGACGGTGCCCGGCATCGCCCTGGCGGCCGGGGAACTACTCGGCTTGCTCGTCTCCGCGGTCGTCAGCGGCGGCGTCAGCGGCGGCGGCCCTCCGGCAGCGAACGCGTTGGGCGACCGATTCGCCGTTCTGGTGGCCCGGCTGGCCGAGAAGCCCGAATCGACGGGCGCGGAATCCCTGGCCCAGGCCCACCGCGATCTGACGGACCTCCGCCGCGACATCCGCGCCGCGACGGCGCCGCAACCGGACGTCGTGACGTTCGGCTACGCCGAGACGGCCACCGGCCTCGGCCAGCTCGTCGCGGACGCCCTCGGCGCCTACTACCTGCACTCGACCCGGCACGCGCCGGCCGGGGCGACCCCGTTCGCCGGCTTCGCCGAGGAACACTCCCACGCCACCGACCATGCCCTGCTGCCGACAGACCCGCACTGGCTGCGCGCGGGCGGCACGACGATTCTGGTCGACGACGAACTGAGCACCGGCACCACGGTGATCAACACGATCACGGCGCTGCATGCCCTCATCCCGCAATCGCACTGGGTGATCGCCTCGCTGATCGACCTGCGGTCCCCCGCCGACCTCGGCCGTTTCGACGAGCTGGCGACCACGCTGGGCACCCGCATCTCCGTGGTCTGCCTGTCCGCCGGCTCGATCGGGCTCCCCGCCGACGTGCTTCCCCGGGCCGGCCGGATGATCGAGTCGATGCCCGTCAGCACCCCGGCACCCGCCGCCGCCGGCGAGGTGCACCTGCTCGACTGCACCGACCTCGCCCCGCTGCGAAGCGCCCGATTCGGCACCACGGCACCCGCGGACGCCTCCGTCGCCGCGGCGATCGCCGATCGTGTGGCCGCCCTGCTCCCCGCCGGCGAGACGACCGCGCACAACCGCGGGGTCCTGGTCCTGGGCTCGGAAGAGTTCATCGCCCTGCCGATGCTGACCGCGGACGAGCTCGGACGCGCCGCCGCGCCGCAGTTCGTCAGGTTCTCCACCAGCACCCGATCGCCGATCGCCGCCCTCGATGCGGCCGACTACCCGATCAGAAGCGCCATCAGTTTCCGAAGCCACGACACCACCTCCGACGGCGACGGCGTGCGATTCGCCTACAACCTCACCGCCGGCCAGCACCGGTTCGGCACCGTGGTGTTCATGCCGGAACCCGGCACCGACCCCGCCCGGCTGACCGGCGCCGACGGCGTGATCGACGCCCTCCGTCGCGTGAGCGACCGCATCGTGGTCGTGCTCCTGACCGCGTCAGCCCCCACCGATGGGATACCCACCTCCGTGACCACCAGCCCTCTCCCGCCGGCGGCCGTGCTGCCGCATCCGCTCAGCGGCCCCGCCTTCGGCTCATACGCCGCCGAGGACGTGAGCTGGCTGCTGCAGGACCTGCAGGGCGTTGCCCTCGAGGCGCCGGCCGAGGAACGCGAGCACGCCATCCAGACCGGGGCGGCGAACTACGCCGAATCGCTGCCCATCGAGTACCTGCCGTCGCCGGAATACGAGGCGCTCTACCGCGAGGCGCTTCAGCGTTCCGGCCGCCGGCTCGCTGTAGCCGTCGGTGTCGTCACCGACCTGGCCCTCGCCGCCCGCGGTGACCGGCCGGTGTTCGTCTCCCTCGCCCGGGCCGGCACCCCGATCGGCATCCTGATGCGGCGCTGGGCCCAGCACGCGCGCGGGATCGACGTGCCGCACTACACGATGAGCATCGTGCGCGGCGTGGGGCTGGACCAGACCGCCCTGCGCTACCTCGCCGCCCACCACGATCCGGAGCAGATCATCTTCGTCGACGGCTGGACCGGCAAGGGTGCCATCGCGCGGGAGCTGTCCGCGGCGATCGCCCTGTTCGGCCGGACCGACGGTGTGTTCTTCAGGGACGACCTGGCGGTGCTGGCCGACCCGGGGCACTGCGTCACCATCCACGGCACCCGCGAGGATTACCTGATCCCGTCGGCCTGCTTGAACTCCACGGTGTCGGGGCTCGTGTCCCGCACCGTCTTCAACCGGGACCTGATCGGCGAGGACGAGTTCCACGGCGCCAAGTTCTACGCCGAGCTGAGCCCCAACGACGTGTCGGGCGACTTTCTCGACACCGTCTGCGGCTACTTCGCCGACGTCGCCGCCGACGTCGCCGCCGGAGTCGCGGCGGCGAGCGCCGAGGACCGCACCCCGTCGTGGGTCGGCTGGAAGGCCGTCGAGAAGATCAGCACCGAGTACGGCATCAACGATGTGAACCTGGTCAAGCCGGGAGTCGGCGAGACCACCCGGGTCCTGCTGCGGCGGGTGCCCTGGAAGGTGTTGGTGCGGGCGGATGCCGTGGCGGATGTCGCGCACGTGCTGCTGCTGGCCGAGCAGCGCGGCGTGCCGATCGAGGTCGTTCCCGACCTGCCGTACAGCTGTGTCGGGCTCATCCGGCCCGGTCGCGGGATCGCGGGTGCGCAGTGACCGGCCTGCCCCTGGTCGCCTGTGACCTCGACCGCACCCTCATCTACTCCTCGCGCGCCTTCTGGCTCGAGACGACCGACGCCCAGGCTCCCCCGATCGTCGTGTCCGAGGTCTATCAGGGCGTGCCGATCTCGTTCATGACGCGCGCCGCCGAACGGCTTCTGCTCGACCTCGCCGCAACCGCAACGTTCGTGCCGGTCACCACCCGAACCGTCGCCCAGTACAGCAGGGTGCAGCTGCCGGGGTCGGTGCCGCGCTTCGCCATCACCACCAACGGCGGCACGATCCTGGTCGACGGTGAGGTCGATCCCGCCTGGTCGCACACCCTGCAGGCCCGGTTGGGTGCGGAGGCGGCTCCGTTGGCCGAGGTCAGAGCCCTGCTCGAGGACCCGGCCGCCGGGGAGTGGATTGTGCGGGTGCACACCGCGGAGGACCTGTTCACCTACGCGATCATCGGCCGTGAGGCGATGCCCGCGGACTGGATCGCCGGGCTGCACGTGCGGTGCCTGGCGCTCGGCTGGACCGTCTCCGTGCAGGGGCGCAAGCTCTACTGTGTGCCGGAGGCCGTGAACAAGAGCGCCGCCGTCGCCGAGGTGCACCGTCGGCTCGGCGCCCCCACGGTGCTGGCGGCCGGCGACTCGCTCCTCGACCAGCGGATGCTGGAGGAGGCGCACTTCGCCTTCCGGCCGGCGCACGGCGAGCTCCATGACGCGGCCTTCACCCGGCACAACCTGGCCGTGACAGCCCGGCGGGGCATCCTGGCCGGGGAGGAACTGCTGCACTCCATCACCCGGCAGGTGCTGTCGAGCTGAATTTCTTTCCCGTCCTGTCGATCCAGGCCCGCCCCGTTCGACGCATCATGTAGAGGGACGCACTCGGCGCCCTCCACGAGTGAGGAGAACCCGATGAAGTACATGCTGATCATGCGAGCAACCGAAGCGGCCCGTCAGGACTACGACACGGCGGACATCAATCAGATCATCGAGAAGATGGGTGCATACAACGAGGCCCTGGTCACGGCCGGCGTAATGCTCGCCGGCGACGGTCTGGCCGACTCGATGGCCGACAATTTTGTGGTCGACTTCGCCGCAGACCCACCCATCGTGACCGACGGCCCCTACGGCGAAACCCACGAGCTGTTCAGCGGCTTC
This sequence comes from Cryobacterium sp. MP_3.1, assembly GCF_035984795.1. Classification (NCBI taxonomy): domain Bacteria; kingdom Bacillati; phylum Actinomycetota; class Actinomycetes; order Micrococcales; family Microbacteriaceae; genus Cryobacterium; species Cryobacterium sp. MP_3.1. The sequence continues at coordinate 22,989 of NZ_JAXCHV010000019.1, forward strand.
TGGATGATCCAGGTCGCGTCGAAGGAGGAGGCCATCGAGTGGGCGAGCCGGTGCCCGCTCGGACCGGGGTCGAAGCTCGAGGTACGCCGGGTCACCGAGATGAGCGATTTCGGTGAGGCGGCCGACAACCCGATCCTTGCGCAGCAGGAGCTCTGGCGCGCCGAGAGCGGCCAGGTCTAGCGGGCTTCGGCCGGCAGGCTGGGGTCATGGCCGATCCGCGGCGCACCGTGGACGCGGTCTGGCGCATCGAGGGCGCCAGGATCGTCGCCACGCTCGCGAAGATGACCAACGATGTGGTGCTGGCCGAGGATCTCGCCCAGGAAGCGGTGGTCGACGCGCTCAGGCGGTGCTCGCCCGCGAGGCTCAGGTCGCGCTGACGCTACGGCTGATCGGCGGCCTCACCTCCGAGGAGATCGCCCGGCTGTTCCTGGTGCCGGTGGCCACCATCCAGCAGCGCATCGTGCGGGCCAAGAGGACCCTCGCCGCGGCGGGGGTGCCCTTCGAGGTGCCCGACCCGAGCGAGTGGCGATCCAGGCTCGGCGGCGTGCTCGGGGTGGTCTACCTGATCTTCACCGAGGGTTACGCGGCCACGTCCGGCGACCATTGGCTGCGCACCGACCTCGCGAACGAGGCACTGCGGCTTGCTCGGGTCCTCGCCGGGCTCACCCCGCGGGAGCCCGAGGCACACGCACTCGTGGCTCTGATGGAGCTGCAGGCCTCCAGGTTCGGCGCCAGGGTGCGCGCCGACGGCACCCCCATCCTGCTGGCCGATCAGGACCGCCGCCGCTGGGACCACGGCCAGATCGCCCGTGGGCAGGCCGCCCTTGCCCGCGCCGACGCGCTGGGCCGCGGCCGGGGCAGCTACGCCCTGCAGGCCGCGATCGCCCAATGTCACGCGAGGGCCCCCAGCGTGGCGGACACCGACTGGGACCGGATCGTGTTGCTCTACGAGGCACTCGGCCGGATCGCGCCGAACCCGGTGGTTGAGCTCAACCGGGCGGTGGCGGTGGCCATGGCGACGGGTCCCGCATCCGCACTGCGCATCGTCGACGACCTCGCCGACGAGGGCGCCCTGCGTGGTTCGGCCCTGCTGCCGAGTGTGCGCGGTGAGCTGCTGGCCCGGCTCGGCCGCGCCCAGGAGGCCCACGCCGAGTTCGTCACGGCCGCCGCTCTCACCGCGAACACGCGGGAACGTGACGTCCTACTCGCCAAGGCCGCCGCGCAGCGCTAAAGGCGGGCGCGGAGCTCGTCGACGCGGGCGCGGATGTCGTCGCGGACCAGTCGCATGCGCTCCATGCCCTCGATGCCGCGCTCAGAGGGCTCGTCCGTGATCCAGGTCTCGAACCGCGTTCCGGCCACCTCATCGACCTGAGCCTCAGTGCCGAGGATCACGACGACGTCGGCAGCGGCCACCATGGCCGCGGTGAGGGCCTTCGGCCGCTCGTCTCTTACGCCGATTCCCAGCTCGGCCAGTGACTGAACGGACTGAGCGTTCAGGGCCGCCGCGGGCTTGGTTCCCGCCGAGAACACCTCGACGCCGTCCCCCGCCGCCGCCCTCATCAGTGCGGCCGCCATCTGCGACTTCCCGCCGTTCTTCTGGCAGACGAATAGAACGGATGGGATACGGGTCTCGGTCATGCCGCAATCGTACTCACCGAGGCTTGCGCACCGGTCGGTCGCGACCGGCCCGCACCCGTACCTCGTAGGCTGAACCCGTGGGGGACACCAGAGAACGCGCAGTGGTAGCCGGGGCATCCGGGTTCATCGGCCAGAGACTCGTTCGCGAGCTCCGCGACCAGGGCTATGAGGTCGCCCGCATCGGCCGCACCGGGCCCGACGCGCGCTGGGACGACGACACCGCCGTGCGGGAGCTGATCGACGGTTCCGCCCTGGTCATCAACCTGGCCGGCAAGAGTGTCGACTGCCGGTACACCGACCGCAACCGCACCGAGATCCTTCGCTCCAGGGTCAACACCACCCGGCAGCTCCGCGAGGCCATCCAGACGAGCGCGCGGCCGCCGCGGGTGTGGTTGAACGCGAGCACCGCCACCATCTACAGGTACGCGATGGACCGCCCGATGACCGAGACCCACGGCGAGATCGGCTCCGGCTTCTCGGCGGACATCGCCCGCAACTGGGAGGACGAGTTCTTCGCCGGCGACCTGCCCGGCACCCGCCGGGTGGCGCTGCGGATGGCCATCGTGCTCGGTGACGGTCCCGCCACCGCGATTCTCGCGCGCCTGGCCCGCCTCGGGCTGGGCGGGCCGCAGGTCGACGGGCGGTGGTTCCCGCACCGGCGCTACCGCGGCATCGGCACTCAGCCGAGCGGGGACGGCACGGCGCCGACCCATCACTCTCGCGGGCGGCAGCGCTTCAGCTGGATCCACATCGACGATGTCGTGGCATCCGTTCGGTTCATCGTCGCCAACGACGAACTCGCCGGGCCGGTCAACCTGGCCGCGCCGCACCCCAGCGACAACCGCACGCTCATGGCGACGCTACGCCGCCGGGTGGGCGCCAGGCTCGGCCTGCCGGCGTTCCGTTGGATGCTGGAACCGGCCATGTGGCTGCTGCGCACCGAACCCGAGCTGGTGCTCAAGAGCCGCTGGGTGGAACCGGAACGCCTGGTCGCCGCCGGATACCGGTTTGCCTGGCCTGACCTAGAGCCGGCCATCTACGACGTGGTCGCTCGATCGGCACGACCGTGACCGCGGTGGCGGTCCGCCTGGCACGGATGATCGCCCAGGCGGCGCTCAAGACGGCCCTGGTGATCGTCGATGCGCTGAGCACCGGCCCCGGCTCCGCGACGTCGTCGGTGGCACACCTGCCCGTCCTGCTTCCGCGCCGGAGCGGGGACGAACCGCCCGCCGCCCAGCCCCGCAGGAAGCGGCGATTTCGGCGCCGGCGCCGGCGCTCCAACTAGGCATCGACCCCGTCCGTCGCTCCGGCCATCACGACCGCGGCCGCCGACCCGAGCGAACCTGCGCCGCCAGGGCATGAACGAGCAGAGCGACACACACGGCCAGGCAGAGCAGGGCGCCGATCTCGAACGTCGTGGTGATGCCGGCGTTGGTGGGGTGGAGGTCCGTGCCGGTATTGGCCGCGATGACCGCAGCCGAGACGGCGGTGCCGAACGAGCTTCCAACGGTGCGCAGCACCTGGTTGAAGCTCACCGAGCTGCCCAATTCCTCGGTGGCCACGCTGCGAGCGATCAGGGCCGGCATAGCGGCATAACTCGAACCCATTCCCAGGCCGAAGACCAGCATGCCGAGGAGGATCTGCCAGAGTTCGGAGTGGGCAACCCACAACAGCGTTCCGGCGACCGCCATCAAGGCGGCACCGGCGGGCAACAGCGCCGACAGGCGCATGCGCCGCGCGAGGCGTCGCACCACGCGGTTGGCGACGAAGCTGCCCACCGACAGCGGGAACATCACAAAACCCGCCCACACCACCGGCATGGCGAGGCCGTAGCCGGTGGATGCAGGGGCCTGGGCCACCAGACTGGCCATGGACAGGCCGATGTACAGTGCCGCGCCCAGCCCGATTGCGGTGGCGTTGGCCAGCAGCACCTCGCCGTTCGTGAAGACACGGAGGTTGATCAGCGGGTGTCGGGTGCGCAGTTCCGCCCGGATCCAGGTCGCGAGCAGAACCACGGAGAGCAGCAGGGTGCCGATGGTCCACGGCGATCCCCACCCCCAGCTCGGGCCCTCGCTGATTCCCAGGAGCAGGGTGCCGAGGCCGAGGCCGAGCAGGGTCGTGCCGACGGAGTCGAATGGCACGCGCAGGGCGCGTTCGTCCGGCCCGGCCGGGATGACGCGGATCACCACGACGATGGCGGAGAGCACGAACAGGGCGGCAAACCAGAAGGCGAACCTGAAGTCGAAGCTGCCGGCGATCAGCCCGGTGAGGGGGTAGCCGATACCGATGCCGGTCGCCACCGTCACCGACAGGCTCGAGATGGAACCCCGCACCTTGTCTGCCGCGACGTAGCGTCGGGCCAGTGCGATGGTCACCGGAACGATCCCATAGGTGAGTCCCTGGAGGGCGCGCCCGATCAGGAACACCGTGAAGTTCGGAGCCAGGGCGGCCGTGACTGAGCCGATCAGAATGATGGCCAGCGCCCCCAACAGCAGTTTCTTCTTGTGCGGCCCGTCGCTGAGCCGGCCCATCACGGGCGTCGCAATCGCCCCGGCGAGCAGGTTGATCGTGAGCATCCACTGCGCGGTGCTGACGGGCACGTTCATCTCCATCGAGATGGACGGCACGAGCAGCATGCCCAGCGAACTGACGATCGCGGTCGACAGAGCGGCGTAAATCAGGGCGGGGACCAGGCGCGAGCGCGGCTCAGTCATTGGCGCGGCCTTCCGCTCCGATCCTGCGCAAGATCGGGATCGCCGCTTCGAGTGTTCGCCGCTCGTCGTCCGTCAGCAGTTCCCTGATCGCCCGGTCCAGGGTGCCATAGCCGGCAGACGATTCCTCGGCCAGCTTGCGGATGCCGGCCTCCGTGAGAACGATCCAGGCCTTGCGCCGGTCAACGGTGTCGGGAATCCGCGCCACCAGTGCCAGACGTTCCATTTCGCGCACCGCGAGGGAGATGCCTTGCGGGCTCACCTGGATGGCTACGGCCAGTTCGGAGGTGGTGGCCCGGCCGTGCTCCGTCAGGTGACGCAGGATGCCGATCTTGCCCGGGGAGATCGTTCGCTCGGCATTCACGATTCGCAGGAGCGGATACAGCACCGTGAGGAAGGAGCGGGTCAACGACAGGTTGGGCGGTATTTCATTGGGCATCATCCAATTGTACAACCAACTTGTTCAAGCTACTTGATTAAATTCCGGAGACTGTCGCCCGCGGCACCGGGGAGGTGGGCGCGGGTGGATACGAGCATGAGATCGAGACGGAATTGCGGTTGGGTTGGACCATCCACTCCGTGAAAACGGTAATAGAGTGGCTCTCATGCCTCAGGTGCGAATCAAAGATGCCGCCGCGTTCCTCAGCGTCAGCGATGACACGGTTCGCCGGTGGATCGACAATGGCGTGGTGCCCAGCTCGAAGGACTCCTCCTCCCGCACGGTTGTCGACGGCCTGGCGCTCGCCCAGCTCGCGCGCAAGAACGCCGTGCTCCCTGACGACCCGTCGGAGGGCGGCCGGTCCGCGCGAAACCGGTTCGTGGGCCTGGTGACCGAGATCATCATGGACAAGGTCATGGCGCAGGTCGAGATTCAATGCGGCCCACATCGCGTAGTGTCGCTGATGAGCAGCGAGGCCGTGCGCGAACTCGGCCTGGAACTGGGCTCCGTCGCCATCGCGGTGGTGAAGGCCACCACAGTGCTGGTCGAAACCCCGAGCGGGAAGCCCTGATGACGAGGCGCTCCCCCGGTTTCCGCTCGCGCCTCGTCGCGGCGGGGTGTGCCGCACTGACCCTCACCGGATGCGCCGCCGCCACGCCGGCCGCAACCGCGCCCCCGGCTCCGGCCGGCGCTCTCGAGGGCGACATCACGGTCTTCGCTGCGGCGTCGCTCACGGCCACGTTCACCGGGCTGGCCGAGACCTTCGAGGCCGAGAATCCGGGCACCACGGTCTCGGTGAACTTCGCCGGGTCATCCGACCTCGTCACCCAGATCATCGAGGGTGCGCCGGCCGATGTGTTCGCCTCCGCCGACACCACGAACATGACCACGCTCACGGATGCAGCCCTGACCGCGGCCGACCCGGTCGACTTCGCCACCAACGTGCTGGAGATCGCGGTGCCGCCGGGCAACCCCGCCGGCATCGCCGACCTCGCCGACCTGGCCGGGGCGGGCGTGAAGCTCGTCGTCTGCGCCCCAGAGGTGCCCTGCGGTTCCGCGACCGTCGCAGTGGCAGCGGCCGCGGGCGTCACGCTCACCCCGGTGAGCGAAGAGTCCTCGGTCACCGGGGTGCTCGGCAAGGTCACCTCGGGTGAGGCGGATGCCGGTCTGGTCTACGCCACCGATGTGAGGGCGGCGGGCGAGACCGTGGAGGGCATCGAGTTCGAGGAGTCCGCCGAGGCCGTGAACACCTACCCGATCGTGGCGCTGACCGGCTCGGCATCCGCCGACGTCGCCCAGGCCTTCGTCGACTACGTCACCAGCCGCGGCGGCGAAGACGTGCTCACCGCCGCTGGCTTCGGGGCGCCGTAACCGCATGAGATCCCTGTCGGGTTCGTACTCCGGGGTTCCCCGCTGGGTCATCGGCATCGCCGCCGTCGGCGCGGCCTTCGTGCTGCTGCCGTTGGCGGCAATGGTGCTGCGGGTGAACTGGGCCGAGTTCGTGCCCCTGGTCACCTCCGAGTCCTCGATCGCCGCGCTGCTCCTTAGCCTGCGTACCTCGCTGGCCGCCACACTGCTGTGCGTGGTCGTCGGCGTGCCGATGGCGCTGGTGCTGGCCCGCACCGACTTCTGGGGCCAGAAGGTGCTCCGCTCGCTGGTGCTGCTCCCCCTCGTGCTGCCCCCGGTCGTGGGCGGCATCGCCCTGCTCTACACCTTCGGCCGGCGCGGGCTGCTCGGGCAGACCTTCGGACTCCTGGGCATCGAGATCGCCTTCTCCACCACCGCCGTCGTGATCGCCCAGACCTTCGTCGCCCTGCCGTTCCTGGTGCTGAGCCTGGAGGGAGCCCTGCGCACGGTGGGCAGCCGGTACGAAGCCGTCGGCGCCACCCTCGGCGCCAACCCCACCACGGTGCTGCGCCGGATCACCCTGCCCCTGGTGCTGCCGGCGGTGCTGTCGGGCGCCGTGCTGTCGTTCGCCAGGGCACTGGGCGAGTTCGGCGCCACCCTCACCTTCGCCGGCAGCCTGCAGGGCACCACCCGCACCCTGCCGCTGGAGATCTACCTGCAGCGGGAGACCGACCCGGACACCGCCGTGGCACTGTCACTGGTGCTGGTGGTCGTGGCCGTCGTCATCGTCAGCCTCGCCCATCGCACCGGCGAGCCCTCCCGCCGGCGGGCACGGGCGCTCTCGTGACCTTCTCCCTCGACCTGCACGTCGCCGACCGCGACGTCAGCCTGCACCTGGACGTGGCGGCCGGCGAGACCGTCGCGATCCTCGGACCCAACGGCGCCGGCAAGTCCACCCTGCTGGGCACCATCGCCGGGCTGGTCACCCCCGACTCCGGGCGTTGCGAGCTGAACGGCACCGTCTTGTTCGACCTGCCGGGCGCCGGGCGCGGCCCCCGCACCTGGCGGGCCCCCCACCAGCGCGGCGTCTCCCTGCTCGCCCAGGAGGCGCTGCTGTTCCCGCATCTGAGCGTGCTCGACAACGTCGCCTTCGGCCCCCGCAGCGCGGGAGCGACCTCGGGCCGGGCCCGCCAGATCGCGACCCACTGGCTCCGCGAAGTGGATGCCGAACAGCTGGCCGCCCGGCGCCCGGCCGAGCTCTCCGGCGGGCAGGCTCAGCGGATCGCGGTGGCGCGGGCCCTCGCATCCGACCCCGGCCTGTTGCTGCTCGACGAACCGTTGGCCGCCCTGGACATCTCGGTGGCGCCGGCGGTGCGGCGGATGCTGCGCCGCGTGCTGGCCGGCCGCAGCGCGCTGATCGTGACCCACGATGTGCTCGACGCCTACACCTTGGCCGACCGCGTGGTGATCGTGGAGGGCGGCCGGATCGTCGACCAGGGCACCCCGGCCGAGGTCTTCGACCGGCCGCGCAGCGCCTTCGCGGCCGGTCTGGCGGGCCTGAACCTGCTCACCGGCGTGCGCCGGGGCACCACCCTGATCACGGCGGATGCCGCGGCCACAGTCGCGAACATCCCCGAGCCGGGCGTGGCCGACGGGGCACCGCTGTCTGTGGCGGTGCGTCCGGCTGCCGTGTCGGTGTCGATCGATCCGCCGGCCGATTCGCAGCTGAGCAGCGTGCGGGCCGAGCTGATCGACCTCGAGCCCCGGGGCGACTTTGTTCGGGCACGGAGCGCCGTGCTGGCCGCGGACGTCAGCCCGAAGGAGGCCGCGCAGCTCGATGCCGCCGTGGGCTCCCCGGTCTGGTTCTCGTTTGCGGCGGCCGCCGCCACGCTGTACCCCACCGTGCCCTCCGACCGGACCACGTCGTCGTGATCCATCCGGACGTGGCAGGGGCCGTGGCCCTGTGCGGGTCGTTGTGCGGTCATTCGGAGACTGCGGCCGCCGAGATCGACATCGACATCGACAACGCGGACTACGGCGCCGCCGTCGCCCGGATCGGAACTCGACGCCTGCGGTTCCGGGTGGGCCGGGTGACGCCCCGCAAGGTCGGCCTGTTCGTCGCCGTCTGGCAGCGCTCGTCCACCGGTTCGACCGAACCGTTCCCGGTCGACGACGTCGACCACCTGGTCATCCTCACCCGGGAGGGGCTGCACTCCGGTCAGTTCGTGTTCCCGCGCTCCGCGCTGCAGCGTCACGGCATTGTGTCGGTGGCGGGTCAGGGCGGCAAACGCGGCTTCAGGGTCTATCCACCGTGGTCGCGCACCAGCAACGCCCAGGCCATCCGCACCCAGGCGTGGCAGGGCGCGTTCTTCCTCGACACCAGCGACGGCGTCGACCTCGAGTGGCTGCGTGAACTTCTCGACCCCTGAGCCCGCACGCACCGGCACGGGGCAGGCGCGCTGGTGTCCTGGCGATGCGACTGACCGGCCTACCGAACCGCGGCGGTGATGAGGCGTTCCAGGCGCACGATGCCGGCGTAGCGGCCGGCGTTGTCGGTGACGATCAGGGGATCGTACCGATGCGTGCTGTCGCGGGTGATCGCGCGCAGCAGGGCATCCCGAACCGGGGTGTCCAGGTTCGCCCGCACGGCGTCGGTCGTGACGCCGAGGTGGGCGCTCTCGCTGTCGAGAACCGAAACCGGGCGCCCGTGGTGGTCGATGAGCACCACGGTGCGTACCTCCGCGTGCTCGGTGAAGATCCGGGAGGCGTCCGCGACCGATTCCACGGCGGGAGCGACGTCGAGCAGGTCCCGCACGATGGGCACCGGCTGCGGTGGCGCGCTCGGCTGCACGTGCCGGGATAGCTCGGGCCACGCGGGACCGGGCCGGGCGAGGTAGTAGCCCTGCGCGAGCGGCACCCCGAGGGCGGTGATGGTGTCGTACTCCGCCGCGGTTTCGATGCCCTCGGCCAACACCCAGGAGTCGATGCGGTTGGCGAAGGTGCCGATCATCTCGACCAGCGCGCGTTTCGCCTCGTCGGTGTCGATGCCCTGGATGAGTTCCCGGTCGAGCTTGATCAGCGCGGGCTTGAGCGCGAGCAGGCGGCTGAGGCCGGCATAGCCCGAGCCGAGGTCGTCGACGGCGATCAGGCCGCCGGCGCCCCGGATGGCGTCGAGTTCGGGTTCGAGGTCGGCGGCGGAGTCGATGGCGGACTGTTCGGTGAGCTCCACGAACACCCCGGTGAGGTCGGCCTGCTCGCGCCAGACCTGCCGGATGGCCTCGTGGCCGAGCACATGCGGCGACACGTTCACGGTGATGAAGCAGTTGGTCGGCACCGACCCGCGTTCGACAAGGATGACCCGCAGGCAGCGGGCCTCGATCTCCGCGGACCGGTCAGCCGCGCGGGCCTGAGCGAACAGGTCTTCCACGCCGACGCCGGCGGGCATCTCAAAACGGGCGAGCCCCTCGAACCCCACCACGATTCCGCGGGCGGTGTCCACGATCGGCTGGAAGGCCGCCGTCACACCCGTGCCGGCGCTGACCGCATCCAGCAGGGCGGTCCACTGCGCAGCCGAGAGCGGTGCGGTGGAGAGCGGCGTTGTCAGGAGACGACCACAATCCGGTCCGTGACGCTCTGGGCCAGCTCGGGGCTCACCGTGTCGATGCCGTGGGCAGCGCTGGCATGCTGGGCGACGAGAACGAGAATCTCGTCATCGGTGGAACTGACCCAGCTCGCCGTGCAGCCGGGCACCACGTCTCCGCACGCAAATGACTTCATGACACTCTCCCCCTGTCGGTGTCGCCACTGGGGCGACTTTCCTGCTTTCGTCTGATTCCGAGTGTAGTTCGGCGGCGATGCGATTCCAGATTGGTCATGCGGCGGTCACGACCCGGGTCTTTCCCGCTTTGTCCTGCCATCCCCGCCGATCGCCGCGCAGCATGGGGAAGGCGAAGACCAGCCAGACCACCAGCAGGATGGGCAGCACGGAGAGAAGCGATGTTCCCCTTTCGCTGTTCCCCACCCCACCGTTGGCAACGATGCCGAAGAGTGTCCAGGCCGACGAGGCGGTGGCGACGACAGGCACCGCGAGTACCAGGGTGCGGGCAAAGAACCCGCCGTAACTGACCGGGCCGCCGGTTCGCTCATCGACCAGCCGGTTGTGCGCGGCAAGCTGACCTACCGATGCCCGTCTGGTTCTGGAAAGACGGAGGTTGAGCAACAGCACGCCGATCGGCACGAGGAACAGCGAGCCGACGCCCAGCTTGAGCACAGCATTGGCCACCGTTACGTTACCCACCGTGTCGAGGTTGAAGCCCACCATGAAGCAGGTGAAGAACACGATTCCGGTCAGCAGCGTCGTGCCGACCACATCGATGAAGAACGCGACGGCTCGAGCCACTGCGGCGGCAGGCGGCCGAGCGACGTCGGTCTGGGCATGCAACTCTGCTGGCGTCACACGCTCACCCTAGGGTGTGGGGCCGTGCTAGTAGCGCACCTCGTCGATGGGCCCGCCGCCGGCGAGGTCCTCAAGCAGCAGCTCCGGGTGGTCGCGCACGGTGTTGCGCAGCCGCCACGGGGTGCTGAACAGGGCCAGCAGGGTGCCGTCGCTGCGGCGGAGCACCTCCACCTGGCGGTCATGGCCGAGGATCAGCGCGCTCTCCTTGTCGGTGCGGCGGGCCAGCTGGTAGGGCAGCACGTCGCTGCGGATGGCGGCGCCGAAGTCGTGCGACATCCGCTCCTCGACGACCTCGAACTGCATCGGGCCGACGGCGCCGAGCACCGGGGCCTGGTCACCGCGGAGGTCCGAGCGCATCACCTGGATGACACCCTCGTGGTCGAGCTGGTCGATACCGCGGCGGAACTGCTTGTGCTTGCTGGTGTCGGCGGGGCGCACGGCGCGGAAGTGCGCGGGGGCGAACATCGGCAGCGGTGGGAAGGTGACGGCGGGGCTGCCCTCGTGGATGGAGTCGCCGACCCGTAGAGCGGAGGCGTTGACCAGGCCGACGATGTCGCCGGGCCAGGCCTCCTCGGCCACTTCGCGGTCCTTGCCGAACAGCTGCTGGGCGTACTTGGTGGCGAACGGCCGGCCGGTGGCGGAGTGGGTGACGACCATGCCGCGGCGGAACTGGCCGGAGCAGACCCGCACGAATGCGACGTAGTCGCGGTGCGAGGAGTTCATGCCGGACTGCACCTTGAACACGAAGCCGGAGAACGGGCTGGTCACCGGGCGGTGGCCGCCGTCGGCGTCCAGGCGCGCCTCGGCGGGCGGGGCGAAGTCCACCAGGGTGTCCAGGATGTGCTGCACACCGAAGTTGAGCACCGCGGCGGAGAACAGCACCGGGGTGGTCACGCCGTCGAGGAACAGTTCCTCGTCGTGGTTCTGGCCCTCCTCGGTGAGCAGTTCGGACTCCTCGGCGGCGGCGACCCAGGCGTCACCCTCGGCTGCGGCGGCCTCTTCGGCAGTGGTGCGCTCGGAGTCGGCGCGGGTGGCGCCGCCGGCGGTGCGGTTGAAGCGGATGAAGTCGCTGCTGTCCCGCTCGATCACACCGCGGAAGTCTCCCGCGATGCCCACCGGCCAGGTCAGCGGGGTGGGGATCAGGCCGGTGCGGGTGCGGATCTCGTCCATCAGGTCGAGGGCGGCGGAGCCCGGCCGGTCCCACTTGTTGATCACGGTGATGACGGGCAGGCCACGCTGCTTGCAGACCTCGAAGAGCTTCATGGTCTGCACCTCTAGGCCCTTGCTGGCGTCGACGAGCATCACGGCGGCATCCACCGCGGAGAGCACCCGGAAGGTGTCCTCGGAGAAGTCGGCGTGGCCGGGGGTGTCGACGAGGTTGATCACGCTGTCGCGGTACTCGAACTGGATGGCGGCGGAGGTGATCGAGATGCCACGCTCCTGTTCCATGGTCATCCAGTCGGAGACGGTGCCGCGCCGGCCGGCCTTGCCGTGCGTGGCGCCGGCGGTGGTGATGGCCCGCGCGTGCAACAGCAGCGCCTCGGTGAGCGTGGACTTGCCCGCGTCGGGGTGCGAGATGACGGCGAAGGTGCGCCGGCGCACGGCCTGAGCCTCGACCTCTTTCGGGGACACCTCGGTGCCCGGGGTCACGGTTGCTTCAGCCACTGCTCGGTTCCTACCTCTATATGTCTGTCAATGCGTCGCTTGCGCGCACGCGTCCTTCAAACCTAACCTGCGCGGCTGTTCACCCGCTCCGCGCTAATTGTTACCATCCTTTACAAACAGAGTCGGCGCGTGGGACAATGTCCTCACAGGCAGTTGATACAGCATGAGCACCCTCGTGGCCGGTTTCTTGCCCCGCGACACTCGCCGACCGCTGAGGAGCCCCAGCCATGACCGCCGTGACCCTCACTTCGGTTCTCGCCCAGGCCCTCCCGCTCGGCGCCGGCGAGCCGGTGATCGCGGTGGATGTGGGCGGCACCGACACGAAGGCCGCGCTCTTCGACGCTTCCGGCCGGATGCTCGGACTCAGCCGCACGCCGACACCGCTGGACGGCGAGCGCACGGCCTTCTCGGTGATCGCCCGGGTGCAGGAGCTCACCCTGCAGTTCGCCGCGGATTTTCCCGCGGTGCAGCCCCGGGCGGTGGGCCTGCTCGCCCCCGGCCTCGTCGACGACGACGCGGGCATCGGCGTGCTCTCGACCAACCTGCACTGGTCGAACGTGCCCTTCAAACAACTCACCGAAGATCTCATTCACCTGCCCACCACTTTCTCGCACGATGTGCGGGCCGCCGGTGAGGCCGAGTTCAGGCTCGGCGCCGCCCGCCCCTATCGCAACGTGGTGGTGCTGGTCATCGGCACCGGGATCGCCGGGTCGCTCTTCATCAACGGCCGGGCGCACACCGGCGGCGGCTACGCGGGTGAGATCGGCCACTCGATAGTGCACCCGTCCGGTCCGCTCTGCGGCTGCGGCTCCCGGGGCTGCCTGGAGACCGTGGCCTCGGCCGGCGCGATAGTGCGCCGCTACGAAGAGGTCACCGGCATCCGGTTGAGCGGGGCCCGCGAGGCTCTGGCCCTGGCCCGCACCGGCGACCCCGCGGCGGCGCTGATCTGGAGCGAGGCACTGGATGCGCTCGCCCTGAGCATCGCCCAGCTGGCCGCGATCCTCGCCCCGGAAGCGATCGTGATCGGAGGCGGCCTGGCGCAGGCGGGCGACCAGCTGTTCGCGCCGCTGCGTGAGCGGGTGAGCGCCCTGCTCAGCTTCCACCGGCGTCCGGTGATCGTACCGGCGTCGATCGGCGAAAACGCCGGCCTGCTCGGCGGCGCCCTGCGGGCGCGCGACCTGGTGAGCTAGACCGGCTCGGCGATCACCGGCTCGGCGGCCAGCAGCTCCAGCAGCGCCCGTCCGGCCAGCCTCGACGCACCGAAGGTGGCGATGTCGGCGTAGCGCAGGTCGTCCGACGGCCAGCCCATGTCGACCACGAGCACATCACGGCGGTCGGCGCGCAACGCATCCACCAGGTCACGAATGAACGGATGCCGGTGGTTGTCCTTGCCGATCACGACCACGGGAGCCCCGGCCGAGAGCTCCAGCGCCCCGCCGTCCTCTGCGCTGCGTGCGACGAGAGGCCTGGCCAACCACGCGGCCGCGAGGTCCGACTCCGGATGCGCGGCCACCTCGGCGAACGGCCCCCAGGGCGCCGGGCCCACGGCGATATTCGTGACGGTGTCGAGCCGAACCACGGAGAAGGTCGCCCCAGCCGCCGCGAGCCACCGCTTCGCCTGGTCGGTGATCGCGAAGGAGGCACGGATCCGCCCGGTATCGAAGCTGGGTTCCGGCATCGTCACCGCGGCAGCCGGGAGCGGGATTTCCAGGGTGTCGTCGCGGATTCCGGCCGCGAGTCGGTGCACCCGGCCGGCTGCCGCGGCGAGACGGGCCTCGGTGAGGGTTCCGGCGTCGACGGCGGCCAGGACGGCGGCCTCGATCTGGTCGAGCTGCTCGGCGGTGTTCTCGGTGCCGATGCAGAGCAGGTCGCAGCCGGCGGCGAGGGCGGCGGCGGCGGCCCCCGGGATGCCCAGGATGCCGCTGGCACCCTTCATGTCCAGGGCGTCGCTGACGATGACGCCGGTGAAGCCCAGTTCGGTGCGCAGCAGGCCGCCGAGCACCCGCGTCGAGAGCGTTGCGGGGTTCTCCGGATCGATCTGGGGCAGCAGGATGTGCGAGGTCATGATGGTCTTCGCGCCGGCGGTGATCGCGGCGCGGAAGGGCACCAGCTCCCGCTCGCGCAGGGTCGACGGCGGCAGGTCGACGACGGGCATGGCCAGGTGGGAGTCGAGGGCGGTGTCACCGTGGCCCGGGAAATGCTTGGGGCAGGCGGCGACCCCGGTGGACTGCAACCCGCGCACCCAGGCGGCGGAGTGCAGGCCCACCCGCACCGGGTCGACGCCGAAACTGCGCACGCCGATCACCGGGTTGTCGGGGTTGGAGTTGACGTCGGTGTCCGGCGCGAAGGTGAGGGTGCAGCCGGCCTTCCGCAGCTCCCGGCCGACCTGCCGGCCGACTTCCTCCGTGTAGCCGAGGTCGTCGATCCGGCCGAGGATGGCGTTGCCCGGATACGGCGAGCCCGAGGAGAAGTAGAGCCGGGTGACGTCGCCGCCCTCCTCGTCGATCGCGATGACCGCGAGCGGATTCGCGGCGCGGATCGAGTCGGTCAGCGCCCGCAGCTGGGCGATCGAGACGATGTTCTGCCCGAACAGGCACACGGCTCCGAGTCCGTCCTGCAGGCGCAGGCGCAACCAGTCCGGCAGCACGGTGCCCACGAAGCCCGGCATCAGGGTCGCCCGGATCTGCCTGCGCACCGGGGAGTCGTCGCCGTGGCCGCCGGTCATCCCTTGACCGCCCCGCTGACCAGTCCGCTGGTCATTCTGCCTTGCACGAAGAGGAAGAAGATGATCACCGGAATGGCCACCATGGTGGACGCCGCCATCACCTGGCCCCAGTCGGTGGCCCGGCTGGCGCTGGCCTGGATGAAGCCGCGCAGCCAGAGCGGAAGCGTCTGGCTGGAGTTGTCCTGCAGCAGCACCAGGGCCACGGTGAATTCGTTCCAGGCCTGCAGGAACGCGTAGACGCCGGAGGCCACCAGACCGGGGGCGAGGAGGGGGAAGGTGATGCGCATGAACGCCTGGGTGCGGCTCAGGCCGTCGATCATGCCCGCCTCCTCGAGGTCGGCAGGGACTCCGGCGACGAAGCCGCGCAGCATCCAGATCGTGAAGGGCACGACCGCGGCGATGTAGATGATGCTCACGCCCACGATCGAGTTGAGCATGTTCAGGCTGCCCATCAGCTTGTACTGGGCGATGAAGAGCCCCTCGGCGGGGAGCATCTGGATCAGCAGCACGGCCAGGACGAACGCCTTGCGCCCGCGGAACCTGAACCGGCTGATCGCCAACGCCCCGAGGAACGCGAAGAGCAGGCAGAACACCACGGTGATGAGGGCGATGGCCGTACTCATGCCCAGGGCGGGCAGGAAGGTGCCGCCCGAAAAGACCGCGACGAAGTTGTCGAGGGAACCGCCGAACGGGAGCCAGGTCGGGGTGGTGCTCTGCAGCACCACGTTGGGCAGCAGCGACGAGTTGAGCATCCAGTAGACCGGGAACACCCAGATCAGGGCGACCACGATGCCGATCACGCCCAGCGCGATCCGGGCGGGGCGGATGCGCCGGTTGCCGCCGCCCTTCCGGCCGGTCGGCGGGAGGGCGGGCCGGGGCCGCGAGCCGGCGGGCGGGGCGGATGCCCCGGTGGATTGGACCGTCGAGGTCATGATTCGTCCTCCTTGAGCATGCTGCGTACGTAAAACCAGCTCAGAGCCACCGTCAGCACGAGCACGAAGATCGAGACGGCGCTGGCCATCGCGAAGTCGCTGGAGCCGACGCCGAGCTGATAGATGTAGGTGCCGAGCAGGTTGGTCTCCGAGGCGATCGACCCGACGTCCTGCAGCAGCCGGATCTGGGTGAACACCCGCAGGTCCCAGATCACCTGCAGCAGCAGGATGATGGCCAGCACCGGCCGGATGATCGGCACGATGATGTACCGGAGCCGCTGGGCCAGCGTGGCGCCGTCCAGCTGGGCGGCCTCGAGCACCTCGGTGGACACCTGGGTGAGGCCGGCGTAGATGGAGAACGCCACGAACGGCACGCTCATCCAGACCACGATGACCATCGCCACGAAGAAGAACGACAGCGGGTTGGCCAGCCAGTTGTGGTTCTGGAAGTCCAGGCCGATACCGGTCAGAACCGAGTTCAGCACCCCGCGGCGCCAATCGATGAGCCAATTCCAGACCGTCATCGCCGCGACGACGGGCATCGCCCAGGCCAGCAGCAACGAGATCTGCAAGGTGATGCGCACGCTGGTGTGCACGGCGTTCATCAGCAGAGCCATCAGGGTGCCGATGGCCATGGTGACCGCGGCGGTGACCAGGCAGAAGGCCAGCGACCGGGCCACCACGGTCCACATGTACGGGTCCGTGAACAGGGTCACGTAGTTGTCGAACCAGACGAATTCCGGGGGTTGGCCGAACTGCTGGGAGAGTCCGAACCTCTGCATCGAGGTGATGAACTGCCAGACCAGCGGGTAGCCGAGCGCCAGGATCAGGATGGCGCAGGCCGGGACGACCAGCAGGTACGGCGTTGATCTGCCCCTTTTTCGGGGCCTGGCCGGCCGCGGCGGATCGGCCTGGCCGAGCACGAGGTTCTGCGTGGTCACGCCGACCCTCCTTTCGTTGTTCGATTCGTCTGGTTCGACAGGCTGCCGGCTATTCGCCGTTCAGCATCGGGGTGAGCTTGTCGTCGTATTCCGTGGCGAGCGCCTTCAGGTCGGTGGAGCCCTCGATCTTGCTGAAGAACTCTTCCATCACGAGGGAGCCTTCGACCGTGGCCCAGCCGGGCGCTGCCGGGGTGAGCTTCGAGTTCGAGGCCGAGGCGATCAGCGCCTGGGCGAACTGGTCGTCGCCGAGCGAGTCCACGTAGTCGCTGTTCGCCGGGCCGAGGCCGTTCTGGCCGAGCATCGTCTGGTACTCCTCCGAGTAGATGATCCTGAGGAGGCTCTTGGCCAGCTCGGGGTTCTTGCTCGTCGCCGAGATGCCGATGTTGGATCCGCCGGCGAACACCGGGGCGGGCTTGCCGTCGTTGCCGGGCAGGGCGAAGACCGCGTTCTTGGTGTCATCCCAGGTGCGGGTGACCTTGCCGTCGGCGTCGGTGCCGAGAGTTCCGATCGACCAGTGCGCCCAGGTGGGGGCCATGATCGTGGCGGCGGACAGTGAGGTGTTCGACGTGACGGCGCCCTCGGCATCCTTGATCTCGTCGCTGTCGTTCAGGTAGATGTACTGGTTGGAGTCCTTGGCGTCGTTGGGCGCGTTGGAGGCTGACTTGTACAGCTCCTGCAGCTGGGCGAGGCCGGTCAGGGTGTTCTCCGAGGCCAGCGTCGAGGTCCAGGTGCCGTCCTTGACGGTGGCGAGTTCGCCGTCGTTGGCGAAGATCCAGGAGATGCCGTTGCGCCAGTCCTGACCGCCGAGGTAGAAGCCGGAGAAGTCGGGGATGTTCAGCGGGTTGGCGGCGTTGATCGCGGCGACGCCGGCGTTGAACTCCTCGAGGGTGGTGGGCTGCTCGACTCCGGCCGCCGCCCAGACGTCGGCGCGGGTGAACACGGCGCGGGAGCCGAAGTAGTAGGGCAGGGCGTAGTTCTTGTCGCCCACCATGCCGGCGTCGACGAAGGACTGCAGCAGGTTGGTGCCGCCGAGCTCCTCGTACATGTCGGAGATGTCGAGGAACGCACCCACGTTGGTGAAGGTCGACGACTGGGTGTTGCCCAGCTCGGTGACATCCGGGGTGTTGTTGGCGTCCGGCAGTGAGGTCGTCAGCTTGGTGACCAGGTCTCCCCAGTCCTGCTGCTGGATGTTCAGGGTGGCGCCGGTCTGCGCGGTGAATTCGGATTTCAGGTAGTCGCGCAGTTCATCGGGGGTGTCGCCGCCGGCGAGCCAGAGGGTGATGGTCTTGTCGCCGTTGTCGGTGGAGGCGTCGGTGCCTTCATCGGTGGCGGACGAACATCCCGCCAGCACGAGCGCGGAGGCAGTGGCCAGCGCGGCGAGAGATGCGAGCTTTCTCTTCATGAGATATTCCTTTCGTGGATTGCCGACGTTGGCGGGCGCCACATCGTTGGTGCAGGGGAAATCCGTCGGCTAGGAAACGCCGAGTTGTGCGGAGAGAACCATGACGGCCGCACCGCGCAGAACGATGTCCTCCCCCTGCGCGGTCATCCGCAGGGTGAGATCGCCGGTTTCGGTGGCCATGGTCCTCGACCGGAGGGTCTCGACGGTGGCCGCGGAGAGGGCGCCGTCGAGAAGTTCGGGGGGTCCGCTCAACACGATCTCGAGCAGATTGAGGGCACCGACGACGGGGGCGAGGATGATGCCGAGCCGGCGGCCCGCCTCGGTGAGGATGTCGGAGGTGGCGCGATCGGCATCCGCCGGGGTGGCCGCCGCGGCGGTGGCGGCGTGGATCGCCGCGGTCAGCCGCGGTACGGAGAGCCAGGCCTCGAGGCAGCCGGACTTGCCGCAGGCGCACAGCGGGCCGTCGTCGGTGCCGACGACGACGTGGCCGATCTCACCGGCGGCGAAGCGCTCGCCGAAGATGGCGCGACCGCCGATCAGCAGGCCGGCGCCGACACCGTGGCCCACCTTGACCAGGAGCAGATCGTGGTCGGCGCCGCCGAAGCTGTGTTCGGCGAGCACGGCGGCGTTGGCGTCGTTGACCACCCGAACGGGCAGACCGGTCAGTTCCTGGAGCCGGGCCTGCAGCGGCTGGTCACGCCAGCCGAGGTTGGGCGCGTTGCGCACGACTCCCGCCCGGTCCACGATGCCAGGAGACCCGATTCCGACACCCAGGATCGGGGCGGTGGCCCCGGCGATCACCTGGGCGAGCAGAGCGGCGACAGTGTCGTAGGCGGCCTCACCTCGGGCGCCGGCCAGGTCGAGTCCCGAGCTGGACAGCACCGCACCGTCAAGGCTGAGCACCGCGCCGCGCAACCGGGTGTGACCGGAGAGGTCGAGTGACACGATCTGGAACGCGGACCGGTTGATGTCGAGCAGGGTGGCGGGCTTGCCTGGGCGCGGTTCCTGGCGCTGGCCCAGTTCGATGACGAGGTTCTCCCCCATCAGCTCGCTGATCAGGTCGGAGACCGTCACCCGGGTCAGGCCGGTTTCCCGGGCCAGGTCAGCCCGGCTTTGCAGGCCGGTGCGGTACAGCGTCTGCAGCACCAGGGTGCGGTTGTTCAGGCGAATGTGCTCGGGCAAGACCTTCGCGGTGGGGCGGAGGGCTCGGTCCTGGATCGTCCGCGGGGTGCCGGTTGCTGTCATGTTTGTTAGTAAACCTTACGAACGAAATGCGCGCAAGGGAGAACAAACTATTGGTGGGGTTGTTTACCAAGTCGTAACGCGGCGCTGCTATCCGCCGCCTGGATGCCCGCCGCGCTCAGCGGGGCAGGCCGCGATAGTGCGCGCGAAGCTCGGGGCTGAGGTGCTCGGTGGCGTAGCTGAGCATGGTGCGAGGCATTCGCCCCGCGTGCAGGTCGAGGAAGCCGAGCAGCAGGTCCCGGTCGACGCGGGCGCCGACCTCGCGCAGCATCCAGCCCACGGCCTTGTGCATCAACGGCTCGGGATCACCCAGCAGCCGCGCGGCCAGGTCGAGGGTGGTGGTGGCGTCGCCGCGCCGGATGAAGGCCGAGGTGGCGATCACCGCCACCCGCCGTTGCCAGAGCACCTCGCTGGCGGCGAGGTCAGCCAGCAGCCCGCGCGGCCGGTCGAACAGGTACTCGCCCAGCAGCCCCGGCGCCGAGGAATCCACCAGATCCCAATTGTTCACCCGGCCGGCCCGCAGCTGCGCGAGATAGAACTCGGCGAGGGCCCGGCGCCGGGGATCGTCACGGGTGCGCGGGGCGCTTGCCCGGGCGAATTGCGCCACCAGGATCAGCAGGGCGGCGAGTCGGTGCTCGTGCACCGGGCCGGCCAGGAGCAGGTCGATCTCGTGCAGCGGCAGCGTGGTGAACCGCGTGACCACCGCTCGGGTCTGCGGCACGGTGACGCCGATGAACACGTCACCCTCGGCGTACTGCCCCGGCCCGGTCTGGAAGTACCGGGCGGCCCCCGCCGCGCGCTCCGGATCTGCGATCGCGGCGAGCGCCGCCCGCACCTCGGCCGCGGTGGTCTCGCGCTGAGTGTGCCCGGCATCGGTCATGGCAGCAGGCTAGCGCCTGGGCGGCCGGTCAGCGTCTCGCGGTGCGCATCCTGCCGTAGGCGCGCATCAGCTGGGGCACCACGAGGTACACCGCGACCGGCACCACGACGATGGAGAGCACGAAGGCGCGCAGAACCGGGTTCCAGTCGGTGGCGAACGGGGCGATTGCGAAGAATCCCAGGGTCACCAACGGGAAGATGGCTATCCAGGTGATCACGGCCCGCGCGTGCACCGAGGGGGGTCCAGCACTTCCGCGGGGAGTTGGGGGCAACGACATGGTTTCTTCCTTCCGAGGGATGGGCGGCCGACGTTCACGACCTTCTCCCCCTACAGTGCGGCCACCGGGAGAATCCTGAAACTATCGTTGCCAAAAGTGGGACACGCTGCTTAGCTGTCCGCATGAGCAGCACTCCCCGGATCAACGACGAGCTGAGCCAGATCGCGCCGCGCCTCCGCCGCGCCCGCGAAAAGAAGAACGTCACACTGGCCGAACTCGCCGCCGCAACCGGGATCTCCAAGAGCACGCTCTCCAGGCTAGAGTCCGGGCAGAGGAAGCCCAATCTCGAGCTCCTGTTGCCCATCGTGGCCGCCCTGGCGGTGCCGTTCGAGGAGATCGTCAGCCCGCCCAGGGTGCAGGACCCGCGAGTACCGCAGAGGTCCACCCGGGCGGACGGCCGCACCCTCACGCCGCTCTCCCAGCACCAGGGCGAGCCCCAGGCCTTCAAGATCGTCATCCCCGCCACCGATCGGGAGCCCGCACCCCGCACCCACACCGGGTACGAGTGGATCTACGTGCTGTCCGGTCGCCTGCGGCTGATCCTCGGCGAGCACGATGTGGTCCTGGGCACGGGTGAGGCGGCGGAGTTCGACACCCGCAATCCCCACTGGTTCGGCTCCACCGGCACCGATTCGGTCGAGATCCTCTCCATGTTCGGCAAGCAGGGCGAACGCATCCACCTGCGCGCCCGGTCGACATCGGCGTCGTCGAGCTAGCCGTTCGGTCGGCGCAATCACGCGCCAAACCGGGTCAAGACGGCGATTCACTGCGGAGGGCCGCATGAAAACGCCGTCAACCCCCGGTTACGCTGGGGGCGGCGCACACCGGTGTATTCCAGTTCAGTGCGCCGCACGCACGTCGCGCCCGCGGCACTCACGAGGACGGGAGGTTCCCATGTCGAATTACATTGCAGACGCACTGGTCGGTGAGCCCGAGGTTCTCGAGGACACCCGCCCCTCTGCCACGGACCTGACCGGCTCGCCCGCCTGGCTGCGGCTCAAGACCGCCGCCGCCGCCCTGCAGACCGTGCAGGCTCAGGACGGTTCGATCCCCGAGGCCGGCGCCCATGCGGATGCGCAGGCGTCCGTCGCCGAGATCACCGGCGCGGTCACCGAGTTGGCGCCGCAGTTCCCGCACGATGCCGCCTACCTGGCCGCCGTTGTGGTCGACTTCGACCGCTGGGCGGCCGGCGGCTTCGGCGTGCCCGACTTCTACGACTCGCTACTGGCCTTCCAGCCGCAGCAGCACCGGGAGGACGGCATCCGGCACCTGGTGGTGTTTCCGATGTACACCCAGAACGGCAGCCCCAACCGGCTCGTCGAGGCGGTGCTCATCGAGGTGCTCTGGCCGGAGTTCGTGGCCGAGCTCGAGACCGAGTACACCAACAAACTGTTCGTGCCCATCCGCTTTCTCGACTTCACGGCCGGGTACGACACCAACTCGGCGGTGCTCTTCCCCGAGACCGTGGCGATGCGGCAGATCCCGACGTTCACCTGGGGGGCGATCTTCGCCGACCGGGAGGCCGCGAGGTTCCGCAGGGTGGTGCGCGCCGCGGCGGAGATCACCCGGCTCGAGCTGCCAGCGGAAGCCGCCGCGCTGCTCGACGACCAGCACCTCACCGAAGAGACCTTCGTGATGTGGGACCTCATCCACGACCGCACCCACATGCGCGGCGACCTGCCCTTCGACCCGTTCATGATCAAGCAGCGGATGCCGTTCTTCCTCTATTCACTCGAGGAGCTGCGCTGCGACCTCACGGCGTTCCGCGAGTCGGTGAAGATCGAACGAGACGAGGCCGCCAGCCCCGAGGCCCGCCGGCACGCGAAGCTGGTGCAGTACGCGGTCATTTTCGACCGCATCTTCAGGTTCTCGATCACCGGCAGCCGGGTGCGCAACTACGACGGCCTCGGCGGCCAGCTGCTGTTCGCCTGGCTGCACCAGCACCACGTGCTGCACTGGACCGACACGGCACTCTCCTTCGACTGGGAGGCGGTGCCCGATGTGGTCATCGCGCTCGGCGCCCAGATCGACGAGCTCTATTGGGAGTCGATCGACCGGCCGAAAAAGGCGCACTGGCTGGCCGCCTACGAGATGCTCACGAAGACGCTCACGCCCAACCCGGCGTCGACGTGGGCTCGCGGGCTGCCGCTCGAGGTGCTCGCCGGCGCGCCGAAGGGGTACACCGACCTCGTCCTCGACGACGAGTTCCCGCTCTCGATGTTCTTCGAGGCGCTCGACAAGAAGATGAAACCCGTCATCGAGTCGACCAGGGGCATCACGGCGGATGCGTAGGCTCACGCTGGTCGACCCGTCCGGTGATCCCGGCGAGCGGGGGGCTGCCGGGCACACCGTGCTGATCGCCGGGGCCACCAGTACCGCCGGGGTGGCCGTCGCGGCCGCCCTGGCGGGTGCCGGCGCCCGAGTGCTGGCCGTGGGGTCCAACGAGGAACGGCTGGCGCGGGTGCTCGAGGTGGCGCCTCACGCCTCCGTCTACGTCGCTGACCTGACCGATTTTGCGGCGGTGACCGCCCTGGCCGCCACCGTGCACACCGAACACGGACCCGTCGACGGGCTCGTGCACCTGGTGGGCGGCTGGCGTGGCGGCGGCGGGCTCGACGGTCAGACCGACGAGGACTGGGACTTTCTGCACCAACGCGTCCTGCAGACTCTGCGCAACACCACTCGCGCGTTCAACGCCGATCTGCTGGCCTCGTTCACCGGCCGGCTGGCGATCGTGTCGTCGGTGTCGGTGGATGCGCCCACCCCCGGCGGCGCCAACTACGCCAGCGCCAAGGCCGCCGCCGAGACCTGGACCCGGGCAGTGGGCCACGGTTTCGCCAAGGCCGGCGACACCGCCGCGGCCGTGATCTTCGCCGTGCGCGCCCTCGACGGGCTCGAGCCCCGGCTGGCCGCCGAGGTCGTGGGCCTCTGGGACTGGCCCGCCGCGTCCCTGAACAACACCCGCCGCATCCTCACCCCCTGACCGGCAGCCCCGGGCGGCTAAACCATCGAACCTCCCTCTGGGGGCTGATCCGCCCGCGGCGCGACGGCGCTAGCGTGGGGGCATGACTGCCGAAGCGCGCACCGACCCGGTCACCGACCTGCTGGCCGACCCGCTGGCCGACCCGCTGGCCGACGGATGGCGGCGGCCGCGCGGCCCCCGCTCCGCCTACCGGGTCGATGCCTGGGTGGCCCTCGCGCTGGCCGGCGGCACCGCCCTGAGCATTTCGCTGAGCCTCGGCACGGGGCTCATGGGGGATGCGCCGTGGTGGCAGGTGGCGATCTGGGTGGCGCTCATCGCGCTCCCCCTGGCCGTTCGCCGCCGCTGGCCTGAGGCCGTGGCACTGCTCGTCTCCCTGGTCTTCGCCGTGTTCGCCAGCATCGGTGTCTCCGACGGCCTGTTCTCCAGCATCTGCCTCTATGTGGCCATTTACTCGGTGGGCGCGTGGAGCCACCACCGCACCATCGCCCGGTGGACGCGGCTGGGCATCATCGCTGGTATGTTCATCTGGCTGTTCTGGAGCCTGTTGGAGACAGCCAACCAGGCAACCGTCATCCCCGAACTGTCCAGGGACGGGTTCTTTTCGCCGTACGCCGCCTACGGGCTGCTGCAGGTTCTGCTCAACCTGGTTTACTTCTGGGCCGCATACTACTTCGGCGGCGCCGCCTGGCTCGCGGCCCGGCGCTCGGCGGCGCTCGAGGCACGCACCCGTGAGCTCGCCACCGAACGGGAGCGCACCGCGGCGCAGGCCGTGAGTCTCGAGCGGGTGCGGATCGCCCGGGAGTTGCACGATGTGGTCGCCCACCACGTGTCGTTGATGGGCGTCCAGGCCGGCGCGGCCCGGCGCATCCTCGACCGCGATCCCGCCGCCGCCACCCGCGCGATCGCGGTGATAGAGGAGAGCGCCCGCACCGCGGTGGACGAACTGCACACCATGCTCGGTGCCCTGCGCGCCGATGACGCCGACTGTGACGGCGACCAGCCCGCCCACCAGAGCACCAGCACCCGCGGCGTCGACCAGCTCGCCGAACTCGCCCAGGAGAACACCGACGCCGGGCTGGCCGTGCGGCTCCAGGTGATCGGCGAGCCGCGGCCGGTGCCCGGCACCATCGGTCTCAGCCTCTACCGCATCGCCCAGGAGGCCCTCACGAACACTCGCAAGCACGCCGGTTCCGGTGCGACCGCCGAGCTGCGTCTGCGCTACGAGCCGGATGCCGTGGAGCTGGAAGTCACCGACACCGGTCGAGGCATCCGCCCGGCTGTCGGCTCGCCCGCCGCGCAGAGCGCACCCGGCGGACTCGGCCAGCAGGGGATGCGCGAGCGCGTCGCGGCCGTCGGCGGCTCCCTTGAGTTGGCCAACCGGCCCCGCGGCGGCTATCTGGTGCGCGCCCGCGTTCCGCTCGCCGGCCCGCCGTCGGCCGCCGAGGAGCCCATCCCCCGGCCGGCCGCCGAGGAGCCCCAGACCGTGCGGGCCGCCGAATGAGCGCGCCGATCCGGGTGCTCCTGGTCGACGACCAGGCCCTGGTGCGCGCCGGATTCCGCATCATCCTCGAATCCGAGCCGGGCATCGTGGTGGTCGGCGAGGCCATGGACGGCGCTGCGGCGATCCGCCAGGCCACCGCCCTGCAGCCCGACGTGATCTGTATGGACGTGCAGATGCCGGGAATGGACGGGCTCACCGCCACCCGCGCCATCGTGGCAGATCCGACCAGCCGCGCCGCGGTGCTCGTGCTCACCACCTTCGACAGGGAGGACTACCTGTTCGCCGCCCTGCAGCACGGCGCCAGCGGGTTCCTGCTCAAGAACGCCTCGCCGGAGTCCCTGGTTGAGGCGGTGCAGGTGCTCGCCCGCGGCGACGCCCTGCTCTCCCCCGAAATCACCCGCCGGGTGATCGCCCGTTTCGCCGGCACCTTCTCCGACTCCGCGCCTGCCGCCGCACCGGATGCCGCGGCCGCGCACGGCGCGCACCGGCCGGAGCCGGCGGCGGTGGGC
Organism: Cryobacterium sp. MP_3.1; assembly: GCF_035984795.1. Classification (NCBI taxonomy): domain Bacteria; kingdom Bacillati; phylum Actinomycetota; class Actinomycetes; order Micrococcales; family Microbacteriaceae; genus Cryobacterium; species Cryobacterium sp. MP_3.1. The sequence goes on from NZ_JAXCHV010000019.1 coordinate 48,637, forward strand.
ATGCTCACCGAGCGGGAGCGGGAGGTCTTCGAGCTGATCGCGCTGGGCCTGGCCAACGCCGAGATCGCGGGTCGGCTGTACCTCGGCGAGGCGACGGTGAAGACCCACGTCTCGAAGGTGCTGCAGAAACTCGATCTGCGCGACCGCATCCAGGCCGTGGTCTACGCCTACGAACACGGCATCGTCGTGCCCGGGGCGCCGCAGCAGCGCTGACCGGCGCTCCCGCACGTCACGTTTCGGCCGCTCGCCCCTCCTCCACAGGGCGGACGTTGTCGACCTCTCCACAGCTTGGTTTCTGGGCCGGGGAGTGTGGGTGCTGGGTGCTTCACTGTCCCTATGGCCACCTCAGCTGCCACTCCCGATCACACCCCCGATGACCCTGCGCACCCCGCGGTGGATCCTGTCGCGGCGGCGATCAGCGCGGTCATCGACCCGCTGATCGAGAACGAGAAAGTCATCGCGGCCGGCTACGCCGAGCGCAGCCGGCTGCTGACCGAGCTGGACCGGCTCGGCCATCAGCGGCGCATCATCGAGGGGCTGGGCGGGGACCTTGTCGAGTCCGGCCGGAACGACCCCGATACCGGCGCGCACGGTCCGGCCTGGGATGACGAGGAGCTCGCCCGCCGCAGCATGGCCGCCGAGGCCGCCGGGGCGTTGCGGCTGACGGCCACCACGGCGGGCATGATGATCTTCGACGCCGCCCGCCTCACCGGCCAACTGCCCGGCTTCCACCAGGCGCTGAGCCAGGGCAGCATCACCTGGGGCCATGCGGTGAAGATGCTCACCCTCACCGAGGGCGTCCCCGAAGAGATCCTGGGTGCGTTCGAAGCCAAGGTCCTGCCCGCGGCGGAGAAACTGACCTCGACCCAGTTCGTGCGGGTCGCCGGCCGGATCCTGGAGCGGATGCACCCGGTGCCGTTGCCGGACCGTGCCGACGCCGGCTTCGTCAAGCGCCGGGTGGTGCTCAGCCCGGACGCCGACGGGATGGCGTGGTTGAACGCCTACCTCAAAGCCGAAGATGCCCAGGCGATCTATGACCGGCTCAGCCACATCGCCACCGACCTCGACCTCGACGCTGACGCCGCCTCGGCGCCCGGCTCCGACTCCCCCGTCATCGATGCGGCCGTCCCCTGCCGCAGCAAGGACCAGCGCCGCGCGGACGCGTACCGCGACCTGCTCCTGGACGGTGTCGGACCGAGTGGCCTCGGCCACGGCATCCGCGGCACGGTCAGCATCACGGTGCCGGCCCTGACCCTGCTGGGCCGAAGCGACGAACCCGCCATCCTCGACGGCTACGGCCCCATCGACCCAGAAACCGCCCGCCGGATCGCGGGCACGGCAACCAGCTGGTCCCGCATCCTCACCCACCCCGAAACCGGCTGTCGCCTGAGCATGGGCCGCAACACCTACAACCCGCCCGCCGACATGCGCCGCTACCTCGCCGCCCGCGACCACACCTGCCAGGGCATCGGCTGCAACCGGCGAGCCACCCTCAGCGAAATCGACCACACCCGACCCTGGTGCACCGGCGGACCCACCGACGTCGACAACCTCGTCCACCTCTGCAAGGCCTGCCACCGCCTCAAACACCAATCCAGCTTCACCACCAGCCAAGGCCCCGGCGGCGCCCTCACCTGGACCACCCCCGCCGGCAAGACCTACACCTCAGCGCCCACCAACACCGACCCCACCACCTACGACCCCGCCACTCACGACCCCGCCGGGTACGACGGACGACCACTCGGCCCCAGCAGCTCGGCGGCCACGCCAGCGCCCGCGCGAACCCAGCCCGCGTCCGAAGACCCGCCGCCGTTCTGAGCCGGCTATCCCGGCTAGGGTCGAGGCAGAGCCCGGCACCGGGGGAACGGCGCCGGAGTCCTGCGTCGCGAAGGAGCCGCCATGGTGCGCACACCCCCGCCCGTTGTCGTCGGTGTCACGGCGGGCCAGCCCGATGCCGTGGTCCTGGCCGCATCGGAATTCGCCGCCCAATTCGGTGCCGAGCTGATCTGCGCCTCGGTGGACCCGAGTCGCTTCATGCTCGAGGAGCTGCCCGACGGCAGCATGACGAGCGCCTCCTTCGACCCGGACTCGTTTGAGCAGGCGGCCGCCGAGTTCGACCCCGGCCTGCGCGCGCAGATCGAACGGGTGCTGGCCGGCCGCGGGGTCGCCTGGTCGACCCGGGCCCTCGCCGGCGAGCCCGCGAGAGCACTCGGCCACCTCGCCGGCACCGTGCGGGCCATGATGATCGTCGTCGGGTCCCGCGAACCCACCGTGCGGCACACCCTCCGGTCCTTCTTCACCGGATCGGTGGCCGTGCGCCTCGCCCACGGCCAGCAACGTCCGGTCATCATCATCCCGCTCAACCCGATTCCCTTCGGCACCGAACTACCCTGGGACGAGGAGTAGGCCGAGCGCCTCACCCTGCGGGCGGAGGCAGGCACTCACCCCGCAGGCGGATGCGGCCACGGCCCCGCATCCCTAGCGTTGACGGTACGCAACGAAAGGGCAGACATGCTCGAGATCAGGGACATCAACAAGCATTACGGCACCCACCAGGTGCTCACTGATGTGAGCTTCAGTGTGGGCGCTGGCCGCATGACCGGCTTCGTCGGCGCCAACGGCGCCGGCAAGACCACGTCGATGCGCATCATTCTGGGGGTGCTCTCGCCGGACTCCGGCAGCGTGCTGCTCGACGGCGTCGCGCTCACCGCCGGTGACCGGCGCCGGTTCGGCTACATGCCGGAGGAACGCGGCCTCTACCCCAAGATGAAGGTCGCCGAACAGTTGGTCTACCTGGCCCGGCTGCACGGCATGAGCACCAGCGCCGCCAAGCGCAACGCCAACGACCTGCTCGAGCGGCTCGGCCTCGGCGAGCGCGCCAACGATCTCGTCGAGGCCCTGTCGCTGGGCAACCAGCAGCGCGCCCAGATCGCCGCAGCGCTCGTGCACGACCCCGAGTTCCTGGTCCTCGACGAACCGTTCTCCGGCCTCGACCCCATCGCTGTTGAGGTGGTTCTCACGGTACTCAAGGAGCGTGCCGCGGCCGGCGCCCCCGTGCTGTTCTCCTCGCACCAGCTCGACCTCGTCGAACGGCTCTGCGACGACCTCGTGATCATCGCCGCCGGCGAAATCCGCGCCAACGGGTCCCGCGAACGCCTGCGCGAGCAGTTCAGCACCCCCAGGTTCGAAATCCACACGGATGCCGACGCCGGCTGGATCCGCGGCGTGGCCGGCATCACCGTGATCGACTTCGACGGCGGCGAAGCCGTCTTCGAAGCCGACTCCGACGCCGCCAGCCAGCAGGTCCTCCGCGAGGCCCTCACCCGCGGCGCCGTGCACTCCTTCGGCCACCTCCGGCCCTCCCTCTCCACCATCTTCAAGGAGGTCGTGCGATGAGCACCGACACCGAACCGGGCATTGGCACTGGCACTGGCACTGGCACTGGCACCGGAACAGAACCCCGCCAGAGCGCCGCAGCCCGCACCACACCCCCCGCGCCCAATTTCTGGGCCAGCGTCTGGCTGGTCGCCACCCGCGAGATCGTCTCGCGCCTGCGCAGCAAGGCGTTCCTGATCTCCACCGGCATCCTGCTGCTGATCGCGGTCGGCTCCGTCGTCGCCGGCGGCATCATGAGCGCCAACCCGTCCACCACCTCGGTGGCCGTGGTCGGCTCGGCCGGATCCGTGGTCAGCGAGGCCGACGGTCTCACCATGGTCTCCGCCGACGGCGTCGCAGAGGCGGAGGCCCTGGTGCGCGACGGCACCGTCGAAGCCGCCGTGGTGCCTGACGACTCCCTGCTCGGCGTCAGTGTGATCGCCCTGGATTCACCGCCGAGCGCGGTCATGAATGCGCTCAGCGTCGCCCCCGCCGTCGAACTGCTCGACCCGGCCGAACAGGGCGGCTTCCTCGTCTACATCGTGGCGCTCGGCTTCGGCCTGGTGTTCTTCATGTCGGCACTGACCTTCGGCTCCACCATCGCGCAGAGCGTGGTCGAAGAGAAGCAGACCCGGGTCGTCGAGATCCTGATGTCCGCCATCCCGGTGCGCGCCCTGTTGGCGGGCAAGGTGGTGGGCAACTCGATCATGGCGCTGGGTCAGATCGTGGCCATCGCCCTGCTCGTGGGCATCGGCATGGCAGTCACCGGCCAACGGGTGCTGCTGGCCGACCTGGGCCCGGCCATCGGCTGGTTCGCGGTGTTCTTCGCCTTCGGCTTCGTGATGATCGCCGCCCTGTTCGCGGCGACGGCGTCGATGGTGTCCCGCCAGGAAGACGTGGGCTCGACCACCGCACCGGTGACGTACCTCGTGATGATCCCCTATTTCCTGGTGATCTTCTTCAACGACAACCCGCTCGTGATGGCCATCATGTCCTACGTCCCCTTCTCCGCACCGGTCGGGATGCCCGTGCGCATCTTCCTGGGCTCGGCCGAGTGGTGGGAGCCGGTGCTGGCGCTGATCATCCTCGCCGTGACCACGGCCGGAGTGATCATCCTGGGCTCGCGCATCTACCGCAATTCGCTGCTGCGGATGGGCGGCCGCGTCACCATCAAGCAGGCCCTGCGCGGCTGATCGGCGCGAAAGCGCGAATCCGGGCCTGACCCGGGGTGTTGACACGCTGTGCAGGCACACAATCCGTGCGACACCCCGGGGCAGACGCACAGATTCGCCACCCAGGTTTACGCCAAGATGGAGGGGTGACCTCCCTCCATGACCTGCTCTCCCGCGGTTTCGCGTCCGACAACTATTCGGGCATCCACCCGGAGATTCTCGACGCCATCGTGCGGGCCAACGGCGCCCATCAGATCGCCTACGGCGACGACGTCTACACGGCCGAACTGCAGCGCGTTTTCGCGCGGCACTTCGGTGACGGCGTCGAGGCGTTCCCGGTGTTCAACGGCACCGGCGCCAACGTCACCGGGCTGCAGTCCATGTTGCCGCGCTGGGGAGCGGTGATCTGCGCGAGCACCGCGCACATCAACACCGACGAGGGCGGCGCCCCCGAGCGGGTCGGCGGCCTCAAGCTGCTGCCGATCGAGACGCCGGACGGCAAGCTCACTCCCGCCCTGATCGACCAGGAGGCCTGGGGCTGGGGCGACGAGCACCGCGCCCAGCCGCTCGTGGTGTCGATCACCCAGACCACCGAGCTCGGCACCCTGTACACGCCCGCCGAGGTGCGCGCCATCGCCGACCACGCGCACGCCAATGGCATGCTGCTGCACATGGACGGCGCCCGCATCTCCAACGCCGCGGCCGCCCTCGGGGTGCCGTTCCGGGAGTTCACCAGCGACGCCGGTGTCGACGTGCTCAGCTTCGGCGGCACCAAGAACGGCATGATGCTCGGCGAGTGCATCGTGGTGCTCAACCCCACCTCATCCACCGGGCTCAAGTACCTGCGGAAGCTCAACATGCAGCTGTCCTCGAAGATGCGCTTCATCTCGGCCCAGCTGATCGCCCTGCTCGACGGCGATCTGTGGCTGCGGAACGCCGACCACGCCAACGCCATGGCCGCACGCCTGCGCGGCGCGCTCGAAGAGGGCCTGGCGGATGGCTCGGTGACCGGACTCTCGTTCAGCCAGCCCACCCAGGCCAACGCGATCTTCGCCGTGCTGCCCGCCGGCGTTGCCGACAAGGTGCGCGAGTTCTACAGGTTCTACGACTGGAACCCGGCCACCGGCGAGGTGCGCTGGATGTGCGGCTTCGACACCACCCCCGACGACGTCGACGATTTTGTCGCCGCCCTGAAGAAGGAACTGATCAGCGCATGAACGTCTTCACGAACAAGCCCTGGTTGAGCTCCTATGCCGCGGGCGTGCCCAACACGATCACGGATCCCACCGAGACCCTCATCGACATGATCGAGGGCTCCACCCGCCGGTTCGCCGACAAGGTGGCGCTGGACTTCTTCGGCGGCACCATGACTTACGGGCAACTGGGCGACGAGATCTCCCGGGTGGCCAACGGCCTGCGCCGGCTCGGCGTCAAGCCCGGCGACAGGGTGGCCCTGGTGCTGCCGAACTGCCCGCAGCACATCGTCGCGTTCTACGCCGTGCTGCGGCTCGGTGCGATCGTGGTGGAGCACAACCCGCTCTACACCGAACGTGAGCTACGCCACCAGTTCGAGGACCACGGCGCCAGCGTCGCCATCGTCTGGGACAAGGTGTACACCACGGTGCGCGGCTTCCCCCGCGACATGGGTCTGCACACCGTCGTGGCCGTCGACGTCACCAAGTCGATGCCGCTGACCACCCGGCTGGCCCTGCGCCTGCCGATCCCCAAGTCCCGCACCGCCCGCGCCGCCCTCACCGTGGCCCAGCCGCTCAAGGACGCCATCGAGTGGAGCGCCCTGGTGGGTTCCCGCCGGCTGCGCACCGCCCATCCGCGCCCGCTGCTCGGCGACACCGCCGTGCTGCAGTACACCAGCGGCACCACCGGCTCGCCCAAGGGCGCCATCCTCACCCACTTCAACCTGCAGGCCAACGCCCAGCAGAGCGAAGCCTGGGTGCCCGGGCTCGAGCGCGGCAACGAGGTCTTCTATGGCGTCCTGCCGATGTTCCACGCCTACGGCCTCACCCTCTGCCTCACCGTCGCGATGTCGATCGGCGCCCGGCTGGTGCTGTTCCCCAAGTTCGACGTCGGCCTGGTGCTCAACGCGGTCAAACGCACCCCTCCCACCTTCCTGCCCGCGGTGCCCCCGATTTACGAGAAGCTCGTGACGGCCGCCAACGCGCAGAAGGTCAGTCTTCGCGGCACCAAGTACGCCATTTCCGGGGCGATGAGCCTGCCCCAGTCCACCGTCCAACTGTGGGAGGAAGCCACCGGCGGCGTACTCGTCGAGGGGTACGGCATGACGGAGTGCTCGCCGATCGCGGTGGGCAACCCGATGGGAGAGAGCCGGCGCAATGGCACCGTGGGCGTCCCGTTCCCGAGCACCGAGATCCGGGTCGTCGACCCCGCGAACCCGGCGATCGACCGCGGCTTCGACGAAGAAGGCGAGCTGCTCATCCGTGGCCCGCAGGTGTTCTCCGGCTACTGGGACCGCCCCACCGAAACCGCCCAGACCCTGCTGGCGGATGGCTGGCTGCGCACCGGTGACATCGTCACGGTGTCGTCGGACGGCTTCGTCACCATCGTGGACCGTATCAAGGAACTGATCATCACCGGCGGCTTCAACGTGTCGCCCTCCGAGGTGGAGGCCGCCCTGCTCTCGCACCCCGACATCGCCGACGCCGCTGTGGTCGGCCTCAAGAGCGAGCACGGCGGCGAGGATGTCGTGGCCGCCGTGGTGCTCATCGCCGGCGCCACCCTCGACGTGGCCGGCCTGCGGGAGTACTGCCGCACCCGCATCTCCGCGTACAAGGTGCCCCGCCGTATCGTCGAGGTCGACGACCTGCCCCGGTCGCTGATCGGCAAGGTGCTGCGCCGCAAGGTGCGCGACAACCTCGAAGCGGCGGAGCACACCGCCTGACCGACGGCATCCGGTCAAATATGCGGGCGCATGGAATAACCGCGCCCGCACCGCGTTGACCAGATTGGGACGATGATGCCCCGCACCAATCGACAGACACGCACCAGAGAAAGCCGGGCATCATGACCCTCATCACCGAGACCCACAGCCGCGCCGCCGACACGACGGCACCGATCCTTCCCGCGATGGCCGAGCGCTGGAGCCCGCGCGGCTTCGACCCGACCGCGGTCATAGACGAAGACACCCTCACGACGGTGCTCGAGGCCGCCCGCTGGGCGCCGTCCGGCAACAACAACCAGCCGGCCCGGTTCATCGTCGCCCGCCGCGGTTCCGAGAGCTTCGCCAAGATCCACGCGAACCTGATGGGCTTCAACCAGGCCTGGGCCGACAAGGCGTCGGTGCTGATCCTCAACATCGCCGAGGGTGACAACCCCTGGGCGCAGTACGACCTCGGCCAGGCCGTCGCGCACCTCACCATCCAGGCCCAGCACGAGGGCCTGTTCACCCACCAGCTGGGCGGTATCGACCGCAAGACGCTGGCCAGTGCGTTCCGTCTCAAGGAGAACCAGGACGCCGTCACCGTGACAGTGCTGGGTGTGCTCGGCGACGCCGAGGCGCTCAGCCCCGAACTGTTCGAACGAGAGATCGCGCCGCGCACCCGCAAGCCGCTGACCGAGATCCTGCTGGTCAACGACTAAGCAGCCGCCGTCCGTCGGCGCTCATCCGCCGAGTTGCCACTTGGAGCCCCCTCAGCGCCTCCGAAGGGGCGCCAACTGCCATCTCGCCGCACTGGGTAGGGTCGACGTGCCAGTTGAGGCCGTCTACCGGGCCGCCACGGGGCCGGAGGTGGCACGTCGTGCGCACACGAACGCCCCCTCGCATCGAGCGAGGGGGCGTTCTCTGTGGGGGTGCGGGCTACGGGCGCAGCAGCACTTTGATGGCGCGGCGCTCGTCCATGGCGGCGTAAGCCAGCGCCACTTCGGACAGCGGCAATTGCAGGTCGAAGACCCGGCCGGGGTTGATCGCTCCGCTGAGCACCTCGGGCAGCAGCTCTTCCACGTATCCGCGCACGGATGCGACGCCGCCGTTCACGCCAACGTTGCGGCCGAAGAGGGCCTTGATCGGCAGCTCGGCGCCGCCGTTGGGCACGCCGACATAGCCGACCATGCCGCCGGGCCGGGTCGAGCGGATCGCCTGGTCCATCGATTCCTCGGTGCCGACGCACTCGAGCACGCAGTCGGCGCCGACACCGTCGAACATCTCCAGGATGCTCTCGACACCCGCGTCGCCCCGCTCCTCGACGATGTCGGTGGCACCGAATTCGCGGGCGACGGCCTGCCGGTCGGCGTGACGGGACATGGCCACGATGCGGGACGCGCCGAGGCGCTTGGCGGCGATGATCGCGCAGAGGCCCACGGCCCCGTCGCCGACCACGACAACGGTGCTGCCGACGGTGACGCCGGCCGAGACGGCGGCGTGGTGGCCGGTGCCCATCACGTCGGCGAGGGTCAGCAGGCCGGGCACCTGGTCATCCGAGGGCTGCACGGGGGTGGCGACGAGCGAACCGTCGGCGTGCGGAACCCGCACGCGTTCGCCCTGGGCGCCGTCGGCGAAGCCGCCGAGCTGGTCGTCCGAGCCCCACCAGCCGCCGTTGAGGCAGGAGGTACTGACGCCGTTCCGGCAGTTGACGCAGGTGTTGTCGCAGTCGTAGAACGGCGCGATGACGAAGTCGCCGACCTTGACGGTGGTGACGTCAGGACCGATCTCGTCGACGATGCCGACGAACTCGTGGCCGATCCGGTGCGGCTCGTCGGTGGGGGTCACTCCGCGGTACGGCCAGAGGTCTGACCCGCAGACGCAGGCCGCCACCACCCGCACGATGGCGTCACCGCCGGTGGACAGGACGGGGTCGGGAACTTCATCGAGTCGGACATCCCGCTCGCCGTAAATAACTGTTGCACGCATCCGAAAAGCCTAACCCTCAGCCCGCGAACCGTGAGTTGTGCCCCAGGAACCGCCGGATTCTGGTGCTTGACTCACGGTTCGTGGGAGGCGGGGGCAGGTTCGAGAACCACAACGGCAGTTTCGGTCGGGCGGCGGCGGGCCAAACCGTCGAGGTCCTTGTCCAGCGTCCGCCAGCGGTCCCACAGCCGGGAACGTTCCTCTCCGGTCGCGGCGTGCGCGACGACATGGCGGGTCCCATCGGCGAGCTGGACCTCGCAGCGCGGCTGCGCCTGCAGGTTCAGCCACCACGCGGGCTCGGCTTCGCCCCAGCCGTTCATCGCCAGGGTCACCAGGTTCGGGCCGTCCTCCAGATAGCCCACGATCACGGACCGTTCCTGGCCGCTGCGGCGCCCTGTCGTGGTCAGCCGCAGCGCACCCCACCGCTCGGGCCGCGCACGCCACAGTCCACGTCGTCCACCGGTCAGGCGGAACAGGGCCCTGTGCACTTTCCAGGCCAGCACGACGAACCAGCGCGGCGGCAGCCACGGGGTCCGCTCGCCGGTCTCGCTGCCGTGGCGGGGGGTCGTCATGACGCGACTGTACAACCGTTCCGCCCGCTCGTCTCGGCTGTGCCCCCAGTAGTCTGTGAACACTGCGCCGCGCGCACCGGGGGGAGGAGACGCATCGTGAGTATGGGGAACGTCTCGGTGTCGAGCACGGCTCGGCGACGCATCCGCACCTTCTCGGTGTGGGTCTGGGTCTGGGGCGCCGTGGTTCTCTTCATCGGCGCACTCAACACCTATGCCGACGTCGGGATCGGCGACGAGGGCTTCGCGATCCTCGGCGACGGGGAGAACCCGTGGGACGTCGAGGATCCGCCGGTTTTCGAGCCAGACGGCACCACCTATTCGGGCGAGGGCAGCGGCCTGATCCGCATTCCCCTCGAGGACCACGATCAAGGCCCCTACATCGTGCGGCTCGTCGCCGGCGACTATCTCGACCTCTACGCCACGAGTCTCGAGGATCTCAGCCAGCCCGCCGATGACCGCGGCTACCCGGAGAACATCGGGTACTTCTACGACCCCGACGATGAAGTGCTCGTCCTCCCGCCCGACGGCGACCTCGAACTGTGGGTGCGTACCGACGACCCGTGGGAGCTCACCCTGCAGAAGGCGGAGGTCGACGAGATCACCGACGGCTTCGCCAGCGGCGAGGGCAACGACTTCCTCGTCTACCGCGGCGACGCGGTCAGCGCACGCTTCCAGCACAAGGGCGACGGGATCTTCTACGTGACCGTCCAGACCATCGGGGAGCGGTCAGACCGGCCCATCATCGAGTCCGGCGACGTCGACCAACGCCTGTCCTGGAACCCCACCGACGCCGTTTACATCTCCATCGAGGCCGACGACGGCCGGGGCGCCTGGTCGGTCGACATCGACGAGCTGGCGCCGGATGCCCCGGCAGTTGTCGAACCGGACCCCGCTGAACCGGACCCCGCTGACCCAGACCCCGCCGACCCAGACCCCGCCGAAACCCCGAGAGGAACACCATGAGTTTCGCCGAGACGCTCGACCAGGCCTTCAAGGCCCGCCTGCCGCTGTTGTACATCGAAACCAGCGAGGAGGTGCGCGCCCTCGACGAGGTCACCCGCGCCGCCCAGGCGCTACGGCGCCCCCGCGAGGTGTGGACCTGGACGAGCGCCACCGGGCTGATCGGTCCCGACGGCAAGGGCATCAACAACACGACCACGCCCGCCCGGGCGCTCGATCACATCGTCGGTATCGCCGAGAACGCCGTCTTCGTGTTCTGCGACCTGCACGCCTACTTCGGCACCGAGCAACGCCCCGGCGACCCCGTCATCATCCGCAAGGTGCGCGAGACCGTTCTCGAACTGCGCCACGCGGATGCCGCCCGCGCTCTGGTCGTGACGGCTCCGGTTCGGTGCATCCCACCCGAGCTGGACAAGCTCGCCCACCTGCTCGAGTTCCCGCTGCCGAACACCACCGAACTGCGCTCGATGCTCGACACCATGATCGAGAACAACGCGTCGGGCAGCGGCCGGATCAGGGTGCAGGCCGACGAAAAAACCCTCGAGGCCCTGGTGCAGGCCGCCCGCGGCCTGACCATGTCGGAGGCCGAGAACGCGTTCGCCCGTGCCATGGTCGACGACGGCCAGCTCACCTCGAGCGACATCACCGTCGTGCTCGACGAGAAGCGCCAGATCGTCAGCAAGTCCGGCCTGCTCGACTTTGTCACCAAGGCCCTCGACCTCGACTCCGTCGGCGGTCTGAACAACCTCAAGCGGTGGCTGTCCAGGCGCGACGGCTCCTGGCTGGCCGAGGCCGAGGAGTTCGGCCTGCCGGCGCCGAAGGGGGTGCTCATCACCGGCGTTCCCGGCTGTGGAAAGTCGCTGACCGCGAAGGCGATGGCGGCGTCGTGGGGACTGCCGCTGCTCCGGCTCGACATCGGCCGGATCTTCTCCGGGCTCGTCGGCTCCTCGGAGCAGAATCTCCGCACCGCACTCGCCACCGCCGAGGCCGTGGCCCCGTGCATCCTCTGGGTCGATGAGATCGAGAAGGGCTTCTCCAACACCACGGGCACCGGAGACTCCGGCACCACTGCGCGCGTGTTCGGGTACTTCCTCACCTGGATGCAGGAGAAGCAGCATCCGGTGTTCGTCGTCGCCACAGCCAACAACATCGACTCGCTGCCGCCGGAGTTCATGCGCAAGGGCCGGTTCGACGAGATCTTCTTCGTCGACCTGCCCACCGCCGTCGAGCGGCGCGCCATCTGGAGCATCCAGCTCGCCTCCAACGCCACCGCCGGCAACGGGCTCGCGGCCATCGGCGCATCCGACGTGGAGAAGCTCGTCGACGACAGCGACAACTACTCCGGCGCCGAGATCGAGCAGGCCGTCATCGTGGCGCTCTACGAGGCCTTCGCCGGACGCCGGCCGGCGACCCTGCACGATCTCACCGAGGCGATCACCAATATGATCCCGCTCGCCGTCACCCAGGCCGAGGAGGTGCAGGCCATCCGCGCCTGGGCCGAGGTCCGTGCCGTGCGGGCGACCGGCAGCGAAGACATCGACCCCCACGAAGACGCGCTGGTCGGCGCCGGCGACGCCACCGGTGCGGGGCTCTCCAGCCGCCGCGGCGGACGCACCGTTGACTTCTAACCGTTGGTGAACAGGACACCCCATGACAGACAAACAGCTCATCGTGCAGGTCCGGCCCGACGGTACCGTGCACGCCGAAACCCTCGGCATGTTCGGCAACGAGTGCCTGGACTACATCACCGTGCTCGAGAACATGCTCGAGGCCGAGACGACATCGTCGTCATTCACGGATGCCTACGCGCAGGTTGCCACGGAGCAGGAGACGACGGCAGAGAACTGGGACGGCGCCAGGTGACCCTGCTCCTGGGAACTGTCGAGCCGATCGCCAGGCCGGGCACCGACCTGCGTTGGTCGCGCTTCCTGGCCGCAACGACCGCCGAGGGCCCCGGCTTGCGCTCGGCCCTGTGGGTGCAGGGCTGCAGCGTGCACTGCCCCGGCTGTTTCAACCCCCAGCTCTGGGCCGAGATCGGCGGCACGGTCGAGAACACGGCGCAGCTCGCCGAGCGTTTTGCGGCGGATGCGGTCAGCGCCGGCGTCGAAGGAATCACCCTTCTCGGCGGTGAACCCTTCGATCAGGCCGCCGCCCTCGCGTCGATTGCGGAGGCCTTCCGCACTGCCGGGCTAACCGTGATGACCTTCTCCGGTTACCCGCTCGACCTGCTCATCGGCTGGTCGGCGACCCGGCCGGACATCGCTCGGCTGCTCGACGCCACCGACCTGCTCATCGACGGACCGTACCTGCGTGACCGGCCCGATGCCGGGCGCCCCTGGCTCGGGTCGACCAATCAGGGCATCCGCGCGCTCACCCCGGCCTACGCCGCCGAGGTCGCCCGGATCGAACTGGAGGGCGGGCTCGACCGTCTCGAAATCCGCATCCACCCCGACGGCCGGATCGACGTGAACGGGTGGGCCGACGATGCGGCCCTCGAAGAACTTCTGCATGACCTCGGTCCCCGACAGGACCGGCCCGCAACGAAAGCGAGACTCGCATGAGTGTCACCCTGATCCTCCTCCCCCTCGCCCTGGCCGCGGCCGCCGCTGCCGGCGGTGTCGGCGCGATCGGCGCTGCCGTGACGGCGAAGGGCACGGACGGCGACGGATCTCGGCCCGCGATCCGGGTACGCACCCGGATGAAGGACAGCACGCTGCTCGCCGACGCCCTGACGAACCTCGGCGCCACGGCCATCGACGTGTCACGCTCGCGCGTCACCGCCGAGATCGACGGCGTCTCGCTGACCATGACCCTCACCGAGGATGCGGTCTGGGAGGCTCATGTGGAGGGCTTGGACGGCCGGGACGTCACCATCGTGAGTGCCACCGAACTTCTGCAGCAGCTCGACACCGAATATGCCGCGATGGTGCAACAGGCCGTCGCGGCGAAGATTCGCGCTCGAGCGGCTGGTTCGGGCTTCGAGCTCGTCTCGGAGACCCGGGAGGCGGATGACACCGTGACCATGGTGCTCAACGTCCGCGCGGGAGCATGACGAACCGATGACGAACGCCCCCCGTCGCACGCGCGGCGCACCGGTGACGGCCACCGCGACGGGACCGTCGATCTACTGGCGCCTCGGCGCCAGCTCGTGGTTGCTGCTCCTGCTGGTCGGCGGCGGCGCACTGGCATGGCTCGCCTTCGGGCTGCTGGCCATCGTGGCCCGGCGACGGTCCTGGGGGATCATTGCCGGTGTGTACGGGGTGGCCGCGATCATCGTGCTGATTCCGGAGGATCCCGCGGGTGAGATCGCCCAGGGCTCGCTGTACCTCGTGGTCTTGTTGCACGGATTGATCATCAACCAGGGCTGGCTTCTGCTCCTCTGGGAGCGGAACGAAAACGGCCTCACGATATTCGGCAACCCCCGCGGCGGAGCGGCGCGGCGCGCACCGACGCGCAGGCCGCAGCGAGCCGCACCGGCGCTGCCGAGGGAAGCGGAACGGCTCCTGGGCGGCGGTGGCACAGCGAGGTCGGACTACGTCGCGCCCGCAGCCGCTCCCGCACCCGCGGCCGAGCTCGTCGACGTGAACACGGCGAACCAGCGCAAGCTCGCGAAGCTCACCGGGATGGACCGCGGGTTGGCCAAGGCGGCGGTCGCCGAGCGCACCAAGCGCGGCGGCTTCGCCTCCCTCGAGGCCTTCGCCGCCACGGCCGGGCTCCAGCCGCACGAACTCGTGCGCCTGGGCAGCGAGGCGTTCTGCTCACCACGCCCCCGCGCCAAGCGCAGCTTCGGCCGACGAGTCGACTACTGACCCGCGAGCCGGCCCGCGGCACGATTCAGACACGACACACACGCACGTCACTGGGTCTCGATGCTCCTATTGATTGTCAAGCGGCAATTTGGGTTGCTGAATGACGTTCTTGGACGGCGATGAGGATGGGGAAGATTTCTCGGGCGAGGTAGCGCTTGAGTAAGCGCATGGTACCGCGTTTGGTCTTGCCGCGAGCGAGGGTTTTCTCAACGTATGCACGGGTCTCCGGGTGCCGGACCATACGAACCAGGACGATGCGGTGGAACGCGGCGTTGCCTTGCCTGTTGCCGCCGCGGTTGAGCC
>NZ_JAXCHV010000020.1:0-58607 GCF_035984795.1 Cryobacterium sp. MP_3.1
CCGGCGGCGAACCTCACGCGGAAACCCTGCCGAACCATTCATCGCCAACACCTCAATCACTCAGGTGTTGCAACGACCCTTTGAACCCAAGGGGCGCACTTGTCCGCTTCGGGAACAGTTGGGCGCGGTGAGGAGCGCGGCGAGGAGCGGGACCGGCGGCTAGAGCCGGTTGATCCCGGTCACCGTCAACGCCGGCACTCCCCGTTCGTCGGACTCGGCGAGGTCGATCGTGGCGCTGATGCCCCAGTCGTGGTCGCCGGCCGGGTCGTCGAAGATCTGCCGGGCGGTCCACACGGTGGCCCCCTCGTCGAGGATGAGCAGTCCGGCGCCGCGCGCATTCGCTCCGGCCAGCAGCTCGTCATGCTCGGCGTAGTAGCCGTCCATGGCGTCCGCCCAGGCATCCGCCCCGAAACCGCTGTCGCGGTCGAGGTCGCCCAGGGCGTCGTAGTTCTCCAGCGCGGCCAGCTGCACCCGACGGAAGAGTTCGTTCCGCACCAGGATCCGGAATGCCCGGGTGTTGGTGGTGAGCCGGTGCGGCGCGGGCGGCACCACGGCGTGCGCCGTCGACTCGTGCGCGGCCAGGTCGGGGTGGATGAGTTCCTCCCACTCGTCGAGCAGGCTGGAGTCCACCTGCCGAACGAGCTCGCCGAGCCACTCGATCAGGTCGAGCAGGTCTTCGGTCTTGGCCTCGTCGGGGATGGTCTGCCGGGCGGCCCGGTAGGCATCCGAGAGGTAACGCAGCACCACACCCTCGCTGCGGGCGAGCTTGTAGTAGGCCACGAACTCGCCGAACGACATCGCCCGCTCGTACATGTCACGCACCACTGTCTTGGGTCGCAGCGGGAAGTCGGCGATCCAGGGCTGGGACTGCTTGTAGGTCTCGAACGCGTAGCTGAGCAGCTCGTCCAGGGGCTTGGGCCAGGTGATCTCCTCGAGCAGCTCCATCCGCTGGTCGTACTCGATGCCCTCCTGCTTCATCGCGTTCACGGCCTCACCGCGGGCGGCGAACTGCTGACCCATCAGCACCGGCCGCGGGTCGTCGAGGGTGGACTCCAGCACCGAGATCATGTCGAGGGCGTAGGTGGGCGCCTCGATGTCGAGCAGGTCGAACGCGGCCAGCGCGAACGGCGACAGCGGCTGGTTGAGCGCGAAGTTCGCCTGCAAATCGACGGTCAAACGGATGCTGCCGTCCGCACCCTGCTCCACGATCCCGGCCGCACGCAGGGTCTTGTAGATCCCGAGGGCCCTGCGGGCGTGGGCGAGCTGACGTTTCCACGGCTCGTGGTTGTCGAACACCAGCGAGTGCACGTTCGCGAAAGCGTCGCCGCCGCGGGCGATCACGTTGATCAGCATGGCGCTGGTCATCTGCATGCTCGAGGTGAGGGTCTCCGGCTCGGCGTCGACGAGGCGCCTGAACGACGGCTCGCCCCAGGACACAAACCCCTCCGGGGCCCGCTTGCGGATGATCTTGCGCTTCTTCTTCGGGTCGTCACCGGCCTTCTGAATGGCCTTGAGGTTCTCGGTCTCGTGGTCGGGCGCCTGGATCATCACGGTGCCGGCGGTGTCGAAGCCGGCCCGGCCGGCCCGCCCGGCGATCTGGTGGAACTCGCGTGCGTTGAGCTGGCGCATCTTGACGCCGTCGTACTTGGTCAGGGCGGTGAACAGAACGCTGCGGATCGGCACGTTGATGCCCACGCCGAGGGTGTCGGTGCCGCAGATCACCCGCAGCAGGCCGCGCTGGGCGAGCTGCTCCACCAGGCGGCGGTATTTGGGCAGCATGCCGGCGTGGTGCACGCCGATGCCCATCCGGATGAGCCTGGAGAGGGTCTTGCCGAAGCTGGTGGTGAACCTGAACTCGCCGATGAGCTCGGCGATGGCCTCCTTCTGCTCCTTGGTGACCACCTTCACGCTGGAGAGCGCCTGGGCGCGTTCCAACGCGGCCGCCTGGGCGAAGTGCACGATGTACACCGGCGCCTGGCCGGTCTTGATCAGGTCCTCCACGGTCTCGTGCACGGGCGTGGTCTCGTAGAAGTAGTGCAGCGGCACCGGGCGCTCCACACCGGTGACGACGGCGGTGTCCCGGTTGGTGCGGCGGGACAGGTCGGCGGCGATGTCGGTGACGTCGCCGAGGGTGGCCGACATCAGGATGAACTGCACCCGCGGCAAGAGCAGCAACGGCACCTGCCAGGCCCAGCCGCGGTCGGGGTCGGAGTAGAAGTGGAACTCGTCCATCACGACCTGGTCGACCGGGGTGTCCTCGCCGTTCCGGAGCGCCAGGTTGGCCAGGATCTCGGCGGTGCAGCAGATGATCGGGGCGTCGGAGTTGACCGACGAGTCGCCGGTCATCATGCCCACGTTCTCGGCGCCGAAGATCTCCACCAGGGCGAAGAACTTCTCGCTCACCAACGCCTTGATCGGGGCGGTGTAGAAGGTGCGCTTGCCGGCCGAGAGGGCGGCGAAGTGTGCACCGATCGCCACCAGGGACTTGCCGGTGCCGGTGGGGGTGGACAGGATCAGGTTCGCGCCCGACACGATCTCGATGACCGCTTCCTCCTGTGCCGGGTAGAGCCGCAGGCCCGCATCCGCTGCCCACGCTTCGAAGGCCTCGAAAAGCTGGTCGGGATCGGTGTTGTGCGGGAGGGCGGTGAGGGTTGCCATGATCCCCCAATCCTCCCCTATCCGGCCGGAGGAGTCCTCCACCGCATCAGCCAGGCCATCAGGTAGGCGCGGCTGTTGCCGTCGTCGATCCGCTCCTCCGGCAGGCTCGCCGCCGTCGTCAGGGCGTCGGATGCGGCCTCCGGGCCGCGCAGGCCGGCGTACATCAACAGGTAGTCGCCGAACATCACGTCATAATCGCCTTCCGGCAGGGCGTCGGCGAGGTTGGCGCTCACCCTGTCGGGGTCGCCGCCGAGGTAGCCGGCAACCGGGCTCATCGGCAGCACCAGGATGCCCAACATGGCGCTGGGCTCGGCGCTGAACCAGGTGGCGTAGTCGCGCTTACCGCCCCAGACCAGCGACGTGACGGTGTGGTCGAAGCCCGCATAGACCGGATCGTCGAGGTCGAAGTCTGTCCAGTAGGCACGGGACGAGGCCGCCTCACTGGAGAGCATCCACTCGGCCTCGGCCGCGAGGTCGGCCTGGTCGCTGGCGGCGGCCCAGAGCGCCAATCCGTTCCACGCGGTCACGGCCTCTGAACTGGATTCCTGGTTGTTCCCGTCGCCGAACGGCGAGGTGCCGCTGGCCCAGGAGTGGCCCGCGTAGGCGTCGAACACCCTTCGGTCCGGGAAGTATTCGCTGCCGCCGCTGGTGGCGAGGTCGGCGGCGAGCAGATTCAGCACCGGCGCCCAGCGCTGAACGGCCTCGGGATCGTCGGCCGCGACCACCGCCGCGGCATAGAAGAAGTAGCCGTAGTGGAAATGATGGTCGTTGAACTCCTCGGAGCCGAACGACGTGGCCAGGCCCACAATCCCCTTCGCGTCCGGGTCGTAGACGAAGCACCGTTCGGTGCGCTGGGCACAGGCGTCGGGGTCCATCCAGTCGTCGAGGGCGGTATTGAGCCGGTCGGTGAGCGTGGCCACCGCATCATCGGCACCCACTTGCCGGGCCACCTCGAGCAGGTTCGCGGCCCGGTAGAGGGACTTGCCGCCGAAGTAGGTGTCGGCGGCGAAGGTCGTGGTGGCCGCTACATCCGCTCGCACCTGGTCGGTCAGCGCGGCGCGGTCCTCGTCACCGAGAGCCGAGAGGTCCAGGGCGCCGCTGGGTGCGACCGCAGGGACCGACCAGCTCAGCTGCCGGCCCGCGCACACCGTGAGCGCACCGTAGATGCTCGGGTACTCCCCTGCGCTGCACGACGCACCGTCGGCGAGACCCTGTGCCTGGTGCGGCAGCGCGGCGATCAGGGTGTCGCCGCCGTCGCTGGTGTCGTAGCGGATGGTCGTGGTGGCCGTATCCGTGCCGTCGACGTACTCGACGCTGGTGCCGATGACCGGGTGCCGGGCCGCTTCGGCGAAGGCCGTGAGCGTGCCGCCGTCCGGCAGCGCGAACCAGGTCACGGATTGGCCGGCCGTGAGGGACAGGTCGGTGCCGGACGAGAGAGTTCCCGCACTGACCAGGCCGTAGGTGCTGCCGGCCACGTCGACACTCCACACGCCTTTTTCGGCTTCGTTGAAGGCTGTCGGCATGGTGAGGGCGACGTCAGCAGCGGCCGTGAAGGACACGAACGGTGACCCTTCGGCGATCACCGTGCTGCCGACCATGGCACCGTCGATGGACTGGCCGATCGTGACGGATGCTTCGTCGTAGGCGGTCACCGCCTGCTCCAGCCCAGCGCCGTCGCCGACCTGCACGCCGATCTGCCCGGCGAAGCCGCCCCTGATCACATTGCTGTCCGCGGACACCTCCGGCAGCCCGAAGGCGAAGCCGGAGTCGCTCAGTTGGAATGAGAGGGGCAGCGGGAACACCGGCATCGACTCCTCGCCGAACACCAGGCCGGAGAACCACCGGTTGGTCGGCGGGATGAGCCCGTCGGCCAGTCGCGCTGTCGGCAGGGCCTTCAGACTCTGCTGCGGCACGGCGTCGACCAGCGGCGCGACCTCGTTGCCGGGGAAGACGGCCGCGCCGGGGGTCGAGGCCGCGGTGTCGACAGGTTCAACGGCATCCGTCGTGGTGCACCCGGAGAGTGCGGCGGCGATCACGAGGCAGGTGGCGACGGCGAGGGTGCGCGGTGTTCTCTGCACGATCACAGCCCGATCGTCCGGAGGAACCCGAACAGGCCGTCGCTGGCGCCGGCGAGGAGGCCGTCGTCGCGCAGCTCTATCGTCGCTGTGACCGGGGTGCCGGGAGCGATGAGCCCGTTCGCGGCGCCATCGACCAGGTCCGGGCTCAGGACCCTGGCCGTGGTTTCGGCGTGGCCGTTCGCCGTCTGCACGTCCAGGGTATCCATGGTGCCGGCCACCCGGGTCTGGTTCGGCAGCACGATGTCGACGGCGGCGCCGGGTTCGATCCGCGCGTAGTCACCGCTGGTGAGGACGAAGTCGGCGGACACGAACAGGGACCCGGCCTGGTCGATGACGGCGAGCACCTGCCCGGCCTGCACGAAGGAGCCGCGCTCGGTGCTGACGTCGGTGAGGGTGCCGTCGACGGCGGCGGTCAGGGTGAGCAGGCCGTCCTCGGCCACCGAGTAGGCCACGCTGTCGACCGTCACCAGCCCTTCGGCAAGGTCGGCCTGCAGGGTGGGGCTCTGCAGGGTGAACAGCGCCTGACCCGCCCGCACCTGGTCGCCGTCCTCGACGAGTCGCTCCAGGACGGTTCCGCCGTAGTCGGAGCCCACCGGATACTCCGCCGCCTGAATCGAGGCGGAGGCGCTCATCACCTGGGCCTGCCGCTGGTTGAAGACGAGCGTGAGGACCGCGACGACGCCGACGACGCCGACGAGTCCGAAGAAGAGCTTGAACCGGTTGGCCCAGGTCATCAGGACACCATCCTTCGGGTCAGGGCGCGGGTGCGACGTGCCAGGTGCGCCTCGTGCATTGCCGTGCCGACAAAAGTGCCCAGGATGAGAGTGTTGGTCACATTCCAGGCCGTGGCCAGGGTGAGGGTGCCGATCGATAGGTCACGCCACACCGCCACCACCGAGGTGAGCAGAAGGAAGACGAAGAAGAGCACCTGCGGAATCATGAAGTTGAACGGCGATCTCACCCGGGACCGGTTGCCAGTGGCGCTCCAGTGCTGTTCCTTGCCGACCAGGACGTTCATCAGCGCGGCCACGTAGATGGGGAACGACGCCGTGGCGAGCATCAGGGTCTCCCAACGGAACGAGCCCATCGTGTAGAACGCCAGAAGCACCTGCATCAGATAGAAACCCGCGTAGTACAGCAGCCAGGTCACCACGGTGGTGGAGAGGTTCATCGGGCGCAGGTCGAGGTAGATCTCCAGCGGTGGCACCAACAACAGCAGTAACGGCGCGATCCCGGTGAGGTAGAAGGATGCCGTCACCAGGTACTGCAGACGCTGATCGAAGGTGAGACGGCGCCGCGGGCTGAGCGGGTTGCTGTGCAGCAGGATCTCGAAGCCGCCCGTGGCCCAGCGCAGTTGCTGTTTTGTGTACGCCTCCACGGTGTCCGGCGCGTGTCCGGTTGCCAGCACGGTGGGGATGTAGATGGTCTTCCAGCCCGCCTCGTGCAGCTTCAGCGACGTCCACACGTCTTCGGACTTGGAGTCGGTGTACATGCCGCCGATGTCGTTGATCGCATCTCGCCGGAAGATCACGTTGGTGCCCACGCAGAACGCGGCGTTGAATCGGTTGCGGCCGGGTTGGATCAACCTGTAGAAGACCGCCTGCATGTATCCGGCACCGCGGGAGATGACATTGTGCAGATTGCGGTAGGCCTGGGGGGTCTGCACGAAGGCGACCTTGTCGTCGATGAAGAACGGCAGGGTCTCGATGAGGAACTCCCGCTTGGGCACGAAGTCGGCGTCGAAGATCACGAAGTACTCCGCAGTGCTCGCCGTGAGAGCGTGATTGACGTTGCCAGCCTTGGCGCCGTTCGAGCTCAGCCGGCGCAGGTAGCGCACGCCCAGCTCGGCGGCCAGATCACGCACCTCGTCGGAACGGCCGTCGTCCAACACCCAGGTGAGGTGCTCACCGTGCATCGCCCGCACCGCGGTCACGGTCTCCCGGATCACGTCGATGTCCTCGCCATACGTGGTGATGAACACGTCGATGGTGGCCGGGTGGTCCCCCAGCTGCAGGGGCCACCGCTCGGGCTGGTCCGTCAAGCCGTCCCTGGCCACGGATCGAGTGTGGACCAGCGTTGCCTGGGCCTGGTGCACGGTGAACTCCCGCGGGTCGCTCGAGGCCGACAGGATCGTCCACATCGACAGCAGCGCCTGGAAGATCAGGATCGACTCGGCCACGATGACCAACGAGTAGGGTAGCCAATCGCCGCGGCTGGCCGGGTTGAGCAGGAAGTGGGCGTAGGCCAGGATGCCGACGGTGGCGATCAGAACCAGCATCACGAGCGTCGGCGAGTGGGCGTGACCCGTGGGCGCTGGCTGGACGTGACGGCTGTCGGTCGCCACTCTGTGGGCGGGAACGCGGTGCATGGCCTCGGGTGGCACCACGGGATCCACGCTGGATTCTGTGCTGCCGGATACACGAGGGCGGGGATGAAGGGTGGTCATCCGTCTCTCTTTCGGTGCCGGATTCGGGTCCGGGGTTCGCGAACGGGATCTCGGGCGAGGTTCGCGGGGCTCGTACTGTGCGTGGGGCCGAGGAGCTGGTCGTTCAATCCGGAGCGCGCGGGAGAGACCATCCGCCAGGAGGTGCTGACGGGAGGGCGGTGGGCTTCGGCGTCCGGGTGTCGCGGGATCTATCGAGATCGGGATCGATGAGGATCGGGATTCGGAT
Organism: Cryobacterium sp. MP_3.1; assembly: GCF_035984795.1. NCBI lineage: Bacteria > Bacillati > Actinomycetota > Actinomycetes > Micrococcales > Microbacteriaceae > Cryobacterium > Cryobacterium sp. MP_3.1. The sequence continues at coordinate 7,409 of NZ_JAXCHV010000020.1, forward strand.
GGAGCGGCGAGGTGCCGAGGAAGCGGCGTAGACGACAAACGGGGAGGTCGGGTTCGACCGTTTGTCGTGGCGAGGAATTCTCACCGTATAACCGACAACGCTGATCCACCTATCGGTTCCCTCAACGTTCTCGTGTTCGTAACACGGCCGTAACCCGGCGTCAGGCCCCGCACACGCTCCCCGTCTCGTAAGGGATTCGTAAGGGCGGGTGCGCCCGTCTCACAGGCGGTAAATCTAAGCTGATCCCATGTCCAGCTCCGACTCCCCGACACCGGCTCGCGCGTTGCCCGCCCTGGCCGGCCTGGCCGCGGTCCTGGCCGGATTCGGCCTCGCCGAACTTGTCGCCGGGCTCATCGCGCCCGGGGCCAGCCCGGTGCTGGTGGTCGGTGCTCTGCTGATCGATCTGGCGCCGGTCTGGGCCAAGGAGCTGGTGATCTCGCTCTTCGGCACCGCCGACAAGGTGGCGCTGATCGTCTTCATCGCCCTGGTCGCGGCGGTCCTGGCCGCACTGGCCGGCATCCTCGAATACCGGCGTGCCCCGTTCGGCCGGTTCGTGATCGTGGCCGCCGGCCTGGTCGCGCTCGCCGCGGCGCTCACCCGCGCCGGGGCATCCCCGTTCGACGCCGTGCCTCCGGTGCTGGCGATGGTGGTGGCCGCCCTGGTGCTCACGATGCTGATCAACAGGCTGCGGGTCGGCCGGGCCCCCACGTCGGCGGCGGCCGAGCTGGACCGTCGCCGGTTTCTCGTCTACACCAGCATCAGCGCCGGTGCCGGCGTGCTCGCAGCCATCGGCGGCCAGCTGCTCACGGCCGGCAGCCGGGCAGCGGATGCGGCCAGGGCCCTGTTTCCCCTGCCGGCACCTTCCACGCCGGGCACCCCGATTCCCGCCGGAGCGTCGTTCGACATCGACGGTCTCACGCCGCTCATCACCCCCAACGCCGAGTTCTACCGCATCGACACCGCCCTCTCGGTGCCGCGCATCGACCCGTCTACCTGGACCTTGAGAATCACCGGGCTGGTCGAGAACGAGGTGGAGATCGATTTCGCCGAGCTGCTGGCCCTGCCACTGGCGGAGAGCACCACCACATTGGCCTGCGTGTCGAACTACGTGGGCGGCGACCTGATCGGCAACGCCGTCTGGCTCGGCTACCCGATCCGTGACCTGCTCGCCCGGGCGAAGCCGCTCGCCGACGCCGACATGGTGCTGTCGCGCAGCCAGGACGGCTGGACCGCCAGCACCCCGCTCGAAGCCCTCACCGACGACCGCAACTCGATCCTCGCCGTGGGCATGAACGGTGAGCCGCTGCCTCTCGAACACGGCTACCCGGTGCGGATGGTGGTGCCCGGCCTCTACGGGTACGTGTCGGCCACGAAGTGGGTCACCGAGCTGGTGGTCACCCGGTTCGACCAGGAGACGGCGTACTGGTCCAACCGCGGCTGGTCCCAGAAGGGTCCGGTGAAACTGTCCTCGCGCGTGGACGTGCCCCGCGAGAATGCGAGCGTTGACGCCGGAACGGTGACGGTGGCCGGCGTCGCGTGGAGCCAACACGTGGGCATCTCGGCCGTCGACGTACAGGTGGACGACGGTGACTGGAACCCCGCCACCCTGGCCGACGCGATCTCTGTCGACACCTGGCGGCAGTGGCGCTGGGATTGGGACGCCCCGAGCGGCTCGCACACCCTGCGGGTGCGTGCCACGGATGCCAACGGCCTGGTGCAGACCAGCAAGCTCGCCGATGTCGCGCCGGACGGTGCGACCGGCCTGCACGAGATCAGCGTGTCGATTTCGTGACCACGCCGAAGCAGGTACCCGGATTGAGCCCGAGCGATATCGCCCATTTCGAGGGCCTACTGCGCGGTCAACGGTTCGATCTCGAGCGAGAGCTGGGCCGACAGGGCGAAACCCTGAACGCCGTGCGCGCGGCGCGCAGCGGCGGGGATGCCGACGACGAGCACGATCCCGAGGGCCCGACCCTCTCCGACGAGTGGTCGCTTCGGGCGGGGGTGCACGCCGAACTGGCCGCCTCCCTGACTGCCATCGACGCGGCCCTGGTGCGCGTCGAGGACGGCAGCTACGGCCGGTGCCTGCGCGGGGGTGAGCCGATCGGCCGCGAGCTGCTCGAGGTCCGCCCTGCCGCTGAGCTGTGTATCGACTGTGCTCGGGAGGCGTGACCGATTTACTGGCATGGAGGGATAGTCCCTCCTCCACAGGGCGGACGTTGTCGACCTCTCCACAGCTTGGTTTCTGGGCCGGGGAGTGTGGGTGCTGGGTGCTTCACTGTCCCTATGGCCACCTCAGCTGCCACTCCCGATCACACCCCCGATGACCCTGCGCACCCCGCGGTGGATCCCGTCGCGGCCGCGATCAGCGCGGTCATCGACCCGCTGATCGAGAACGAGAAAGTCATCGCGGCCGGCTACGCCGAACGCAGCCGGCTGCTGACCGAGCTGGACCGGCTCGGCCACCAGCGGCGCATCATCAAGGGGCTGGGCGGTGACCCTGTCGAGTCCGGCCGGAACGACCCCGACACCGGCGCGCACGGTCCGGCCTGGGATGACGAGGAGCTCGCCCGCCGCAGCATGGCCGCCGAGGCCGCCGGGGCGTTGCGGCTGACGGCCACCACGGCGGGCATGATGATCTTCGACGCCGCCCGCCTCACCGGCCAACTGCCCGGCTTCCACCAGGCGCTGAGCCAGGGCAGCATCACCTGGGGTCATGCGGTGAAGATGCTCACCCTCACCGAGGGCGTCCCCGAAGAGATCCTGGGTGCGTTCGAAGCCAAGGTCCTGCCCGCGGCAGAGAAACTGACCTCGACCCAGTTCGTCCGGGTCGCCGGCCGGATCCTGGAGCGGATGCACCCGGTGCCGTTGCCGGACCGCGCCGACGCCGGCTTCGTCAAGCGCCGGGTGGTGCTCAGCCACATCGCCACCAACCTCGACCTCGACCTCGACCTCGACCTCGACCTCGACGCTGACGCCGCCCCGGCGCCCGGCTCCGACTCCCCCGTCATCGATGCGGCCGTCCCACCCCGCAGCAAGGACCAGCGTCGCGCGGACGCGTACCGCGCCCTGCTCCTGCACGGTGTCGGACCGAGTGGCCTCGGCCACGGCATCCGCGGCACGGTCAGCATCACGGTGCCGGCCCTGACCCTGCTGGGCCGAAGCGACGAACCCGCCATCCTCGACGGCTACGGCCCCATCGACCCCGAGACCGCCCGCCGGATCGCGGGCACGGCAACCAGCTGGTCCCGCATCCTCACCCACCCCGAAACCGGCTGTCGCCTGAGCATGGGCCGAAACACCTACAACCCACCCGCCGACATGCGCCGCTACCTCGCCGCCCGCACCGCGACTCGGACTCGACGACCCTCCCCCGTTTTGACCGCCGCCTCTGGCCGGATTCCGGTGCAGGCGCTACAACTAGGGCATGAACGAGCCCCGTGATACCCCGGACGCCACCACCCGATGGATGCAGGGGTACCTCAAGGCCTGGTCCTCGAATGATCCCGATCACATCAACGCACTCTTCACCGAAGATGCCGAGTACTACACCGACCCGTTCGGGGAACCACGGCGCGGACGCCCAGCGATTGTCGCCGGGTGGCTGGATCACGCCGACGAGCCCGACAGTTTCACCTTCGAGTGGTCGCCGCTGATGATCACCCCCGAGATGTCCATCATCGACGGCGTCACGCGCTACGCGGCCGGTCCGGTCTACAGCAACCTCTGGGTGATCCGCTTCGCTCCAGACGGCCGGGCCCGGGAGTTCATCGAGTGGTGGATGGACCAGGCCCAGCCGGCCGAGGACAGCTGAGGGCCGCGCCAGACCGGAGTCGGGACACTGGTGAATCGTCCCGGCACACGCTACAACGGGGGTGACACAGGAACCCGCCGCAGAAAGGACCCCGTCATGGGAATCGTCTCCTCAGGCTTTTTCGGTCGCGGCCGCCGCGACGACCCGGCTCTCCCACCCGGCCAGCACCTCACCGACGGGTTCCCGGTGCTTTCGGCCGGCCCCACCCCGCGGATCACTCCGGAGGAGTGGGAGTTCACCATCACCACCGAGACCGGCCGGGTGCACCGCTGGAGTTGGACGGAGTTCCTCGCGCTCCAGCAGGATGAGGTGAGCCGCGACATCCACTGCGTCACCAGTTGGTCGAAGCTCGGCACCAGCTGGCGCGGCGTCTCGCTCGACACCCTCTTCGAATCGGTCGAGTCCGACTGCGAATTCACCATGGCGCACTCCTACGGCGGTTACACGACCAACGTTCCGCTCGACGACCTGCTGGGCGGCAAGGCCTGGATCGCGCACGAGTTCGACGGTGAGGCACTCGAACCGGCCCACGGCGGCCCGGCCCGCCTGCTGGTTCCGCACCTGTACTTCTGGAAAAGCGCCAAGTGGGTGCGCGGCCTCGAGATGCTCCGGAAGGATGAACCCGGTTTCTGGGAGAGCAACGGCTACCACATGTACGGCGACCCCTGGCGCGAAGAGCGCTACTGGTGAGAACCGGTTGGAGAGTGGCGGAGGTGATCGGCGTGACCCCGGAGACCCGGACCGCTCGTACCCTGCGCCTGCGCCTGCCCGGCCTGACCGGGCACCGCGCCGGCCAGCACGTCGACGTGCGCCTCACCGCCCCGGACGGGTACACCGCCGTGCGCTCCTACTCGGTCGCGTCGGCGTTGCCCGGTGACGAATTCGACCTCACGGTCGAGGAGCTGACCGACGGTGAGGTGTCGCCCTATCTTGTGCACCAGGTTGCCGTGGGCGACCAGTTGGAGGTGCGGGGCCCGGTCGGCGGCTGGTTCGTCTGGGACCCGGCCGATCCCTCGCCCGTGCAGCTCATCGCCGGCGGCTCCGGAGTGGTACCGCTGATGGCCATGCTCCGCGCCCACGCCGCCGCCGACCCAGCTTCCCCCGGCGCCGCCGCCCCGTTCCGCCTGCTCTACTCGGTGCGCGCACCCGACGCCGTTTACTACGGTGCCGAACTCGACGCTCTGGCCCGCTCGCCGCTCACGGATGTCACCGTCGTGTACACCCGCCAGGCACCCGCCGGCAGTGGCCGGCCACCCCGGCGCCTGGATGCGGCGACCCTGGTGGAGAGCGTGCTACCGGCCGCCGGCAACCCCGCCGTCTTCGTCTGCGGAGCCACCGCCTTCGTCGAAAGTGTCGCCGACTGGCTCGTGCAAGCCGGCCATTCCCCCGATCGGATCAAAACCGAACGCTACGGCGGCACCGGGACCAGACCGTGACCGACAACCTCGACTACCTGGACGGCAACGCGGCCGCCGGTCCGCTCAGCGAGTTCTTCGCGATTGACGTCGTCAGCGCCCGCGGCCGCTGCGCCTCCTGCGGCCGCATCGATGCCCTGGCCACCGCCCGGTTGTACCCCAACTCCCACGGACTGCTGTTGCGCTGCCCCGGCTGCGCAGAGATCCTGATGCGCCTCGTCGACACCGGCGACAGCGTCTGCCTCGACCTGCACGGGCTGAGCTTCATCGAGCTGCGCCGCGGCTGACGGGCTTCCCAGCTAATACCCGCTTCCACCCGCTTAAGCTGAGTTCGGCGGGTCCTCCGCCCTTCGAGCGGGAGCGTGCATGCAGGGATCGGTCATTCTCGACGTCATTCTGGTCGTGCTGCTCCTTGCCAGTCTGGGCGCCGGCTACCGCAGTGGCCTGATCGGCAGCCTGAGCGGTGTGCTGGGCCTCGTCGCCGGCGCCGTCGCGGCGTACTTCGTGGTGCCGCTGGTGCCCACCTGGGTGCCCGCCGCCGAGTGGCGCACTCCGGCCTCCATCGCCGCGGCGCTGCTGCTGGTGATTGCCGGGCTCACCATCGGCGAGTCGATCGGTCTGGCCCTCCGCCGCCGCACCCCGCGCAAGCTGCGCGGCGTCGACAGGCTCTTCGGCGCCGTGATCGGCGTGGCCGCCGCCGCTGCCGTGATGTCGATGGTCGCGTTCAGCGTCGGCGCCCTGGGCATTCCCCCGCTCACCTCCGCCATCGCCTCGTCGGGGGTCGTGCGCACCATCGACTCGGTCACCCCCGATCCAGTGAAGAGCTTCCTCGCCCAGCTGCGTTCCACCGTCGTCGACGACGGCCTGCCCCTGATCGCGGATGCCTTCGGCGGCCAGAGCCCGACCCTGCCGGAGGCCCAGCTCGACAGCGCCGCGCTCGACACGGCCGCGGCATCCGTGCTGCGTATCACCGGCAACGCCGTCGCCTGCGGCCAGAGCCAGTCCGGGTCGGGATTCGTGATCGCCCCCGAACGCGTGATGACCAACGCCCACGTGGTGGCCGGGGTCACCGAAGCCGTCGTGGAGGTGCCGGGAGCCGGTGCCCTGACCGGCGAGATCGTCTACTTCGACCCCGTCGACGACCTCGCGATCATCGCCGTACCCGGTCTGGCCGCCGCACCGCTGACCCTGCAGGGTGACCTGGCCGTCGACAGCGAGGGCGTCAGCCTGGGCTACCCGTTCGGCGGGCCCTTCGACTCCGATCCGGCCAGGGTCATGTCGGTCGGTTCGATGCTCGTCGCCGACATCTACGGCCAGTCCCCCACCGCCCGAGCCGTGTACACGCTCGCCGCGGACGTGCAGCAGGGCGAGTCGGGCGGCCCGCTGCTCAGCGCCGACGGCCGGGTGGCCGGCGTGATCTTCGCCAAGGCCGCCAACACCGCCAACGTGGGCTACGCCCTGGCGATGTCCGAGGTGGCCCCGGTCGTCGACCAGGCCGACGGCCTCTCCGCTACGGTCAGTTCCGGTACCTGCATCCAGGGCTAGGTCCGCGGGAGCGGGGGTATGGTGACCGCATGACTTTTCGGCCAGAGGATTACCGGGCCCCGCTCGAGCAGGCGGTTCGGTTCGCCGAAGAGTGGTTGGATTCGCTGCCGTCCCGACCCGTGAAACCGGCGGCGCCGGTCGACCAGCTGGCGGCGGCCTTCGCCCGGGCCCTTCCGGAGGAACCTGCCGATCCCGCCGCGGTGGTGGCCGAGCTGGCCACGCTGGCCGAACCCGGACTGATGGCCATCGGCTCCGGCCGCTTCTTCGGCTGGGTGATGGGCGGTACCCTGCCCGCGGCCCTGTCGGCGGACTGGCTGGTGAGCGCGTGGGACCAGAACGGTGGGCTGCGCTATGCGACGCCGGCGACCGCAGCGATCGAGGAACGAGCCGGGGCCTGGATCCTGGACCTGCTGCATCTGCCCGCCTCGAGCGCGGTGGGCTTCACCACCGGCGGCACGATGGCCAACTTCGTCGGCTTGGCCGCCGGCCGAGGCGCGGTGCTCCGCGCAGCGGGCTGGGACGTCAACCGGGATGGCCTGACCGGCGCACCCCGGGTGAACGTACTGGCCGGCGCCGAGGTGCACAGTTCGGTGATCCTCGCTCTGCGCTACCTGGGCTTGGGCGAACCGACCCTCGTCGCCGCCGACCCGCAGGGACGCATCCGTCCCGGCGCCCTCGCGGACGCACTGGCGACGGTCACCGGTCCCAGCCTGGTCGTCCTTCAGGCCGGCAATCTGCACTCGGGCAGCTTCGACCCGATGCGCGAGTCGATTCGGGTGGCCCACGATGCCGGGGCCTGGGTGCACGTCGACGGCGCCTTCGGGCTGTGGGCGGCAGCGAGCCCGCGCTGGGCTCCCGCCCTGGCCGGACTGGACACCGCCGATTCGTGGGCGACGGATGCCCACAAGACCCTCAACGTTCCCTACGATTGCGGCATCGCCATCGTCGCCGACCCGGCCGCCGCGCGGTCCGTGTTCGCGGCACACACCAGCTACTTCGTCCGGGACGACGCCGGCACCGCCGACCCGATGGATCTGGTTCCTGAGCTGTCCAGACGCGCGCGCGGCGTTCCGGTGTGGGCGGCGATGCGCTCCCTCGGTCGCAGCGGCACGGTTGCCCTCGTCGAGGGACTCGCCGACAACGCCAGCGCCCTCGCCGCAGGGTTGGCGGCGCTGCCCGGTGTCGAGGTTCTCAACGACGTGGTCTTCACCCAGGTGTCGGTCTCGTTCGGCACCGATGACCGCACGGTCCGGGTGACGCAGGCCCTCATCGCGGACGGGGCGGTCTGGATGTCCGGGTCGGTCTGGTCGGGGCGGGCGGTGTTGCGCATCTCGGTCAGCAACTGGTCCACGGATGCCGCCGATGTGGCCGTGGCCGTCGACGCCGTCGCGCGCGCCCTGGCCACGGTCACCACCGCCGACCGGGAATGACCCCACTCGCACAGCTGGCAGACTGGATCCATGACTATCACCGCCGCCGCAGACGGCTCGGCCCTTGGCAACCCCGGACCGGCCGGCTGGGCCTGGTACATCGACGACAACAACTGGGCCGCCGGCGGCTGGAAGCACGCCACCAACAATCAGGGCGAGCTCAAGGCCGTCCTCGAACTGTTCCGCGCCACCGCGCACGTGGACGACGACCTGCTCGTGCTCTGCGACAGCCAGTACGTCATCAATGCCATCACCAAGTGGATGCGCGGCTGGAAGGCCAAGGGCTGGCGAAAGGCCGACGGCAAACCCGTGATGAACCTCGACCTGTTGCAGGAGCTCGACGAGGCCCTGGTGGGCCGCAGGTACCGCTTCGAGTGGGTCAAGGGTCACGCGAACCACCCGCTCAACGAGGCCGCCGACTCCCGCGCCCGCGCCGTCTCCGAGGCGTACCAGCGGAACGCCACGATCCCCACCGGGCCGGGCTTCGTGGCCGGCGGGCCTGTGCCGGCTGCCGCGGCTGGGAAGACGGCGGCAGCGACGGCCCCGGCTACGAAGACCGCGCCGGCGAAAATCGCCGCACCACGCGCATCCGCCGACCTGGGCCTGTTCGACTTCGAGGTCGAGCGCCCGCACACCGTGCAGGTGGCGCTGAGCGCCGAGGAACTCGGCCGGCTCAAGCGCCGGGCGAGCGGCCGCGGAGTCAGCCCGGAAGAGCTGCTCCGCGACCTGATCTGACTAGCGTCGCGGCTTGACCTTCGGCTTCGCGGCGTTCTTGTTCGGCAGCAGCGTGTTGGCCTCGTCCAGCGACATCCCGTTGGTCTCCGGCACCTTGGTGAGCACGAACAGGAACGACAGGCCGGCGAACAGGGCGTACATGCCGTAGGTGAGCGGCAGCGACCAGGCCGACATCGGAGGGAACGTCACGGTGATGAGGAAGTTCGCGATCCACTGCGCGGCCGCGGCCAGGCCGAGAGCCTTGGCGCGGATGGTGTTCGGGAAGATCTCCCCGAGCAGCACCCAGACCACCGGCCCCCAGGAGGCGCCGAACGAGATCACGAAGACGTTCGCAGCCACGAGCGCGATCGGTCCCCACGCCCCCTGCAGCGCGAGCTCGCCGTCGACCATGACCGACTGGCTGAACGCCACGGCCATAGTCGCCAGCGACGCCGTCATGCCGATGGAACCGGTCAGCAGGATGGGCCGGCGACCGATCCGGTCGACCAGCGCGATGGCCACCAGGGTGACCAGAATGTTCGTCACGGACGTTGCGACCGAGATGGCCAGCGAGCTGGACTCTTCGAAGCCCACCGCGCTCCACAGCGTGGTGGAGTAGTAGAAGATCACGTTGATGCCCACGAACTGCTGGAACACCGACAGGATGATGCCCACCCAGACGATGGGCTTGAGACCGAGCATCGGGCCGCGCAGCGACCCGGTGCGCTTGGCGCGGGTGTCGTCCTCGATCGAGGCCTTCATGTCGCGCAGCTCACGGTCCACGTCGCCGTGCGGCCACACCTTGTGCAGCACCTCGCGGGCCTTCTCCTCCTTGTCGTGCAGCACCAGGAAGCGCGGCGATTCGGGCAGCAGCAGCGCGATCACGCCGTATACGACCGCGGGGATGGCCGCGACCAGGAACATCCAGCGCCAGGCCTCGAGTCCCCACCAGAACATCTCGCTGGCGCCGCCGGCCGTCGACGCGAACACGGCGTCGGAGAGCAGGGCGGCGAAAATACCGATGGTGATGGAGAGCTGCTGCAGAGAGCCCAACCGGCCGCGCATCTGCCGTGGCGAGATCTCGGCGATGTAGGCGGGGGCGACCACCGAGGCGAGCCCGATACCGATGCCCCCGACGATGCGCCAGACGATCAGATCGACCACCCCGAACGCGAGTCCGGAGCCGATCGAGCTGGCGAAGAACACGATGGCGCCCACGAGCATCACCGGGATGCGCCCGAACTTGTCCGCGAACCGTCCGCCGAGGAAGGCGCCGGTGGCCGCGCCGAGCAGGGCACTGGCCACGGCGAACCCGGTGATGGCCTCGGTGAGGCCGAACTGCCCCTGGATGGCCTCGACCGCACCGTTGATCACCGACGAGTCGAACCCGAAGAGGAACCCTCCGAACGCGCCGGCGATGGCCAGCGCGATGACCTTACGATTTGTCGCCGGTTTGCCATCCCCGCCAGCCGGTGAGCCGGCCGGCGTCCGGTCTTTCTTCGGTTCTGTCCTGTTGGTCATCGCCACTTCCCCCGCATTCGCTGGTGTCTTCGCCGTCTGGGCAACCCGAAAATCCTACGCCTGCCTCGCACCGGCGGATGACACACCGCGGGATGTCGCCGTTCCGACGATCACCCGACTAACGCCGCGGCACCGGCATCGCCTTCGGCTCCGCCTTCGACTTTGCGGAGTTCTTGTTCGGCAACAGAGTGTTCGCCTCGTCCAGCGACATCCCGTTGGTCTCGGGCACCTTCGTGAGCACGAACACGAACGACAGCCCAGCGAACAGGGCGTACACACCGTAGGTGAGCGGCAGTGACAGCCCCGCCATCGGCGGGAACGTCACGGTGACGAGGAAGTTCGCGACCCATTGGGCGGCGGCAGCCAGGCCGAGGGCCTTGGCACGGATCGTGTTCGGGAAGATCTCCCCGAGCAGAACCCAGACCACCGGTCCCCAGGAGGCACCGAACGACATCACGAAGACGTTCGCCGCCACGAGGGCGATCGGTCCCCAGGCACCCTGCAGGGCGAGTTCGCCGTCGATCATGACCGACCGGCTGAACGCCATCGCCATGGTGGCCAGCGACACCGTCATGCCGATGGAACCGGCCAGCAGGATGGGACGGCGGCCGATCCGGTCCACCAGGGCGATCGCCACCAGGGTGACCAGGATGTTCGTCACCGATGTGACCACCGAGATGGTCAGCGAGCTGGACTCCTCGAAACCTACCGCGCTCCACAGCGTGGTCGAGTAGTAGAAGATCACGTTGATGCCCACGAACTGTTGGAACACCGACAGCAGAATGCCCACCCACACGATGGGCTTGAGGCCGAAGACCGGGCCACGGAGCGAGCCGGTGCGCTTGGCCCGCACATCGTCCTGGATCGAGGCCTTCATCTCGCGCATCTCGCGGTCGACATCTCCGTGCGGCAGCACCCGTTCGAGCACCTCGCGGGCCTTGTGCTCCTTGTCGTGCAGCACCAGGAAGCGCGGAGACTCGGGAAGCAGCAGAGCGACGACTCCGTAGATGAGGGCCGGGACCGCGCTGACCAGGAACATCCAGCGCCAGGCCTCCAGGCCCCACCAGAACATCTGGCCGGCACCGCCGGCGGTAGCGGCGAAGATGGCGTCGGAGAGCAGCGCGGCGAAGATACCGATGGTGATGGAGAGCTGCTGCAGCGAGCCCAAGCGGCCACGCATCTGTCGTGGCGAGATCTCGGCGATGTACGCGGGCGCCACGACCGAAGCGAGCCCGATGCCGATACCGCCGACGACCCGCCAGAGAATGAGGTCGACGACGCCGAAGGCGAGCCCTGATCCGATAGAGCTGGCGAAGAAGATGATCGCGCCGACGAGCATGACCGGGATACGGCCGAACTTGTCCGCGAAACCGCCGCCGAGGTAGGCGCCCGTCGCCGCTCCGAGCAGGGCGCTGGCCACAGCGAACCCCGTGATGGCTTCGGAGAGGCCGAATTGACCCTGAATGGCCTCGACCGCCCCGTTGATCACGGAGGAGTCGAACCCGAAAAGGAACCCTCCGAACGCGCCGGCGATGGCCAGCGCGATGACCTTACGATGTGTCGCCGGCGTGACCGCCGGTGTCGTTTCTCTCGTCAATTCCGTCGTGGCTTGCATAGAAACTTCCTCGTTTTCGCTGGTCATCGCCGTCTGGGCAATCCGTGAAGACTACGCCTGACCCACACTCGGGGGGACCAGGAGATGGAGTCCAACGTCCTAAATGTTGTGTGAGCCGCTATATTCGGTCATCTTTCGCGGGCGCACCGAGCGTGGTAGGTATGGCCCATGACGCGATTCCTCGGGGTGGATCTGGCTTGGGCAGAAGGCACGGCCGCGAAACCGGCCAATGAGAGCGGGCTCGCCTGCATCGACGAGACCGGCCGAGTGATCGACGCGGGGTGGGCCCGCGGCATCGACGAGGTCGTCGACTGGATCCAGCGGCTAGGCGAGCCGGGCGCTGTACTCGCCATCGACGCACCGCTCGTGGTGAACAACGCCACTGGAATGCGGGAGTGCGAACGGGAAACCGGTTCTCGCTACGGTCGCTGGCACGTGGCGGCCAACGCCTCAAATCAGGCCCTGCCGCGTCTCGGCGGGGTCACCCTGCGCGGTCGGCTGGAGCAGCTCGGCTGGGCCTACACCGATGGCCTTGCCCCCGTCGGTGCACACATGTGCAGCTTCCTGGAGTGCTACCCCTACACCACCCTGGTTGGCGCGCCGGAGTTCGGTTACGACGACAAACGGCCCCGATACAAGCGGATGGGGTCTGCCCTCCCGATCCTCGAACGTCGCGCGGAGCGTGCCGTGGTCTGCGACGACCTCATCGAGCGGATGTGGCGGCTGAACGCGGCCTCGCCGCCCCTGGACCTGGCCACCCACGCGGTCTCCGACAGCCTGGTCACCGAGCCGACACCGCTGGCCGACGCCGCCTACAAGCACCGCGAGGATCTCATCGACGCGTTGCTCTGTGCCTGGACGGCGTCGCTCTGGCACCGCTACGGCACCGCACGCAGCCAGGTCCTCGGCGCCGCTGACCCGCTGGTCGTGGACGGTCGCCGGGGCACCATCATCGCGCCGGCCCGTCTTGAGCAGCGCCGCGGCGACGACCGGGTCCGGGCCGCCGCGCTCGAGGCAGTCATGGTCAATTCCGCCGCGTTCAGCGCACCGGCAGCCAGCGCCCCTTCACCCGTTCGGTGACCAGCCAGCTCACCGGGGCGGCAACCAGCCGGGTCTGCGCCACGACGTGGTCGCCGATGGCCAGTGCGGCGGTGCCGTCGTCGGCGGTGAAACGCACCGTGGCGCGGGCCGACCCGGCCACCACGGCCAGGTCGGAGGCCTCCACGGTGGTGAGCTCCGCGGCGGCGCCGGCTGCGGCGGGCAGTACGGCCTCCGGTCGCACCCCCGGCTGCAGGGTGCCGATGGACATGATCACGCGGTAGGACGGCATCGCCCCAGAGTACGGGGCCTCACTCAGAAGGCGGCAGCTGTTGCAACGACCAGGTGTTGCCGTCGGGGTCGGAGAAGTACACGAATCGGCCCCAGTCCTGCTCGTCCACCTCGCTGGCCTCCACGCCCGCGGCCACCAACTGGGCCCTCGCGGCATCCGCATCGGCGACGACCATCTGCACGCCCCGCTGCGAGCCGGGCGGCATATCGGTCATGCCCTCGCCGAGCACGATCGAGCACGCGGATCCCGGCGGGGTCAGTTGTACGAACCGCATGGCCTCGTTGACCCTCTGGTCGTAGTCGGCGTTGAAGCCGACCTGGTCGACGTAGAACGCCTTGGCCCTGTCGACGTCGGTGACCGGGATGCTGACCAGTTCGATCTTCATGTCCATGGCGAACCTCCGGTTATGGGCTGAGTGTCACTCGAACGGCGCCAGCCTACGACGGGGCGGGTGCCGCCGCTAGAAGCGGATGTCGCGGCGCGACCGGGTGACCTCGGCCAGCACGTCGGGCAGCACCTGCACCCCGGTGCCCGGGCCGGTCGGCACCCGCAGGTGCCCGTCCTGGAGGACGAACGGGGCGGTGAGGTCCTGGGCGTAGTAGCGGTCGGAGGCCGAGGTGTCCCCCGGCAGCACGAAGTTGGGCAGGCCGGCGAGGGCCACATTGGCGGCCCGGCCGATGCCCGTCTCGAGCATCCCGCCGCACCAGACCGGTACCCCGTGCGCGGCGGCCACGTCGTGGATGCGGCGGGCCTCGAGGTAGCCGCCCACCCGCGACGGCTTGACGTTGATGATGCTGCACGCGCCCAGGCTGATGGCCGCGGCGGCATCCTGCGCCGACTCGATCGACTCGTCCAAGCACACCGGGGTGCCAATCAGCCGGGCCAGCGCCGCGTGCCCGAGCAGGTCCCGCTCGCCCAGCGGCTGCTCGATCAGGAGCAGGTCGAACGGGTCGAGCCGGGCGAGGTGCCGGGCATCCGCCAGCGTGTATGCGGTGTTCGCGTCGACCTGCAGCAGCAGGTCGGGGCCGAACCTCTCGCGCACGGCACGCACCGGGGCGAGGTCCCAGCCCGGTTCGATCTTGAGCTTGATGCGTAAGTAGCCCTGGGCGAGGTAGCCGGCCACGGCCTCGAGCAGCTCGTCGACGGTGTCCATGATGCCCACCGAGACGCCCGCCGGCACTCTGTCGTGCACGGCGCCGAGGTAGCCGCCGAAGGATTGGCCGCTCTGGCGCAGTTGGGCGTCGAGGATGGCCGCCTCCAACACGGCCTTGGACATCTGGTGGCCCTTGACCGGGGCGAGGGCGGAGCCCACCCGCTCGGCCGTGAGGTCGTCGCCGAGGGCCTGCAGCCGCGGGACGAGGTGTTCCCGGATCACCAGGTCGCTGGCATCGATGAACTCCGAGCTGTACAGCGGCCGCACCTCGGCGGCACACTCCGCCCAGCCCTCGGCGTGGGCGGTCGAGACGTGCACCAGGGTGATTTCCCGCTCGGTGATGGTGCCGAACGAGGTGCGGAACGGCCGCACCAGCGGCAGGCTCACCCGGCGCAGCTCGATGTTCTCGATTCTCATGTGCCGGAGTTTACGGCGCATGCCCAGCCATCCGCACGGGATCGTCGATTAGGGTTCGAAGAATGAGCAGCCTCGTTGATGGATTCGTGAGCAGTTGGCGTTCGCACCTGCTTGTCACCCTCTCGGGCAACGACGAGGGCCGGCCGGCCTGGGTCGGCACCATGGAGCTGGGCGACGACGCCGGCTTTTTCGGGCCCGGTTCGGCGTCCTGGGCGGTGCACGGCGGCATGGCCACCATGGTCGCGGGCATCCGGGCGCTGCTCATGCAGACCCTGCACCCTGGCGCGATGGCCGGGGTGCACGACTGGTCCAGGTACCGGGAGGATCCGCTCGGTCGGCTCAGTGGCACCATCCAGTGGCTGGTCACGGTGACGTTCGCCGCCACGGAACAGGCCGAGCGTGAGTCCGGCCGGGTCGGCCGGTTCCACGAGCGGGTCGTGGGCAGCTACGTCGACGCGCAGGGTGTTCAGCGGCCGTACTCTGCCGGCGACCCCGAGCTGCTGTCCTGGGTGCACGTGGTGTTCACGGATGCCTTCCTGGCCAGCCACACGTTGTGGGGCGGCCCGATCCCGGGTGGCGCCGACCGGTACGTGCGGGAGTGGGCGAAGGCCGGCGAGCTCGTCGGCGTGCAGGACCCGCCCCGGTCAGACGCCGAGCTCGCTTCGCAACTGCGGGCGTTCTCCGACGCGGGTGTGCTGATGGGCGGCGACCGGGTCGCGGAGGCCGTGCGGTTCATCAGGCACCCGCCGCTCCGGCGCGGCATGCTGCCGTTCTACCGCATCATGTTCGCCGGCGCCGTGGCATCGATCCCGGTCGAATACCGACGGATGCTGGGCCTTCGCCGCAGCCCCCTACCCGTGGTCTGGGCCACCGGCGCTGTGCTCGGCCTGGTCCGGCTGCTGCTCGGCGCGTCCTCCACCTCGGAGGACGCGGCCCGGGCCCGGATCAAGCGCCTCGCCGTGTCCTAGCCGCGCACCCGGCGGGATTCCCGGAGGAGGGTGAGGGTGATGGCTCCGGCGGTGACGGCGACCAGGGCCGCCGCGATGGCCAGGACCAGCGCACTCGGCTGCACGATCGACTGGCCGGCGAGGGCCTGGCCGGTCACCAGGGCCAGCACGCCCAGGTAGAGGCCGACCAGGGCGCGCAGAATGCCGCGGCGCGCGAGCGGACGGGCGAGGGCGGGCATCCGTCGGGCGAGGGCTTCGAGCAGCAGGGCCGCCAGCGGCAGCACCTGCAGGGCGTGCATGCCCACGAAGTGCGGGATGCGCAGGTCGCCGGCCACGGTGCTCCAGCCCAGCAACGGCAGGCTCGGACCACCGTCGGCGACTCCGACGGTGTGCGCGCCCACGATGCCCTGGTAGTCGTCGAGCTGGGCCGCGGTGGGTCCGGTCATCAGGAACGCCAGGCCCATGCCGACCAGGGCGATGAGCAGGCCGGACCGGATCGCGAGGGCCCGGCCCGGGTCGCCGAGGTCGGCGCGGAACAGCAGGAGTGCGATCGGCACGGCGGCGACCCAGACCGTGACGATGGATGCCGCCATGACCGACCAGAGGGCGGCATGGAACCCCGTCGACACATTGAAGTGGCTGGTCAGGCCCGCCGCGGCGACTCCAACGATGATCACCATCTCCACTACGAGGAACACCGCCGCGACGGTGCCGGCCCACCAGGCCAGTCGACGAGACCGAGCCTGAGCCGCTGGCAACAGCCCGATCAGCCAGGACAGGGTCACGGCGTAGATGCCCACCGAGAGGGCGAATTTGAGCGGCTTGGCCCAGAGCGGCGCACCCGTGAGAGTGCGGGGATCGACAACGAGCCCCACCAGCGCGCCAGCGGCGACGACGGCCATGGCGACGGCCAGCCAGAGCAGCGGCCGGTGCCAGCGGATGGCGGGCAGGGAACTCATGAGGCACCTCCGGAGTAGCGCTGGGACGAGACGTGCTCCTGCGCCGCTCGGCGGAGGGCGGCAAAGAGGGCATCGCCGAGCACGGTGCCCACGACCACCATCTCCGTCTTGGATTCGCGGTCGGTGCGGGCGTCGATCTCGTCAAGGTCGGCCTCGGCCACGGCGAGCGCCGCGGCCGCATAGCCGGGCACCCAGCCGCTGAGGTCGGGCTGGCCGAGCTCGGCGAAGGTCTGCAGCACCCTGGCCGCGGCCAGGCGGCCGGGATTGTCCGGCGATACGTGCCATCCGCTCAGCACCGCATCGACCTGGGCCACGGCCTCGGGCGACAGGGCCGTGCCGTCGATCTGGGGCGAGACCGTGCGCTGGGCGATGTCGAACGTGTGGGACAGGCCCAGATCCGAGTCGATGGCGTCGATCACCTGGTGGGCGGCGGCGATGCTGAGTCCGCCCACCTCGAGCAGGCCACGGATGACGCGCAGCCGGCGCAGGTGCTCCGGCCCGTACAACGACTGGTTCGGCCCCCGCCGCTCGCCCGCCGGCAGCAGGCCCTCCCGCAGGTAGTACTTGATCGTCGCCACCGGGATCCCACTGGTCGTGCTCAGCTGCGCCATCCTCATGCAGATAGTTTAGCTATCGGATAGTGGAACTGTCTATACCCGGGAGCTGCGGCGCGATCCCCGTGACACCGCGATTACAGTTGCACAGTGTCCCAACGCCCCGCCATCCCCATCCCGCCGACAGTGCGCGCCACCCTACGTCGGCCCAAGGCCCTCAGCGTCGAGGTGCTCGCCGGAGTGGTCACCACCCTGGCTCTGATCCCCGAGGTGATCTCGTTCTCGATCATCGCCGGTGTCGACCCGAAGGTGAGCCTGATCGCCTCCGTGGTTCTGGCCATCTCGATGTCGTTCCTCGGCGGCCGCTCCGCCATGATCACCGCCGCCGCGGGGGCCGTCGCCCTGGTGGTGGCGCCGCTCGTGAAGGACCACGGGGTGGAATACCTGCTGCCCGCGGTGCTGTTGGCCGGGATCGTGCAGATCCTCTTCGGTGTCACGGGCCTGGCCCGGCTGATGCGGTTCATCCCGCGGTCGGTGATGATCGGCTTCGTCAACGCGCTGGGCATCCTGATCTTCGTCGCCCAGGTGCCGCACCTTCTGGATGTTCCGTGGCTGGTCTACCCGCTGTTCGCCCTCACCATCCTCATCGTGCTCGGGCTGCCCCGCTTCACCAGGGTGGTGCCCGCTCCGCTGGTGGCCATCGTGGTGGTCACCGCGATCGCCATGACCTGGCACCTGGCCGTGCCCACCGGCGGCGACCAGGGCGACGTGTCCGGCGGCCTGCCCGGCATCACCTCGCTGCTCGTACCGCTGAACCTGGAGACCCTGCAGATCATCTGGCCCACCGCGCTGAGCGTGGCCTTCGTCGGGCTCGTGGAGACCCTGCTCACCGCCAAGCTCGTCGACGACATCACCGACACCCGCTCCCCCAAGGGCCGCGAGGCGTGGGCGCTGGGGATCGCGAACATGCTCGCGGGCCTCTACGGCGGCATCGCCGGCTGCGCGATGATCGGCCAGACCGTCGTGAACGTCAAGCTCGGCCGGGCCCGCACCCGCATCTCCACCTTCGTGGCCGGGGCCTTCCTGCTGTTACTGGTCACCGCCCTCAGCGGCCTGATGGAGCAGATCCCGATGGTGGCCCTGGCCGCCGTGATGATGGTCGTGGCCATCACCACCGTCAACTGGCACAGTGTGCGTCCGGGCACCCTGCGCCGGATGCCTGTGCCCGAGACCGTCGTGATGCTCACCACCGTCGCCGTGGTCGTGGCCACCCACAATCTGGCCATCGGCATCGGCGCCGGCGTCGTGCTGGCCATGGTGCTGTTCGCGCGGCGGGTGGCGCACGTGGTTCGGGTGGACCGGGTGCTCGCCGACGACGGCCAGTCGGTGCGCTACGCGGTGAGCGGACCGCTGTTCTTCGGCAGCAGCAACGACCTCGTCGAGCAGTTCTCCTACGGGGTCGACCCCGCCGTCATCGACGTGGACCTGTCCCAGGCGCAGATCTGGGATGCGTCCACCGTCGCGGTGCTCGACTCCGTCGAAACGAAGTACCGCCAGCACGGCGCCACGGTCACCTTCCACGGCCTGGACGAGCGGAGCCAGGCCATGCACGGGCGGCTGACCGGGCAGTTGTAGCCCGGCCAGGGTGCCGCCCCCGCTCGTGGCATGTGACGTGCGCGGCGGCACATGTTCTAGCGCGTGCCGCCGGAACCACAGCGTGCCGCGGGAGCCAACCCGTGCCGCGAGCCGCCCCTACGCCCCGGCGAAGAACGCGCCGATCGCGGCGGACAGCGAGAACGGGTCGTTCACATGAGCCAGCTCCCGCGCCGAGTGCATCGACAGCAGCGGGATGCCCACATCCACGGTGCGGATGCCCAGCCGGGTGGCCGTGAGCGGCCCGATCGTGGAGCCGCAGGGCACCGTGTTGTTCGACACGAACTCTTGATACGGCACGCCGGCCGCGGCACTGCAGCGCGCCCAGAGGGCCGCACCGGCCGCATCCGTCGCGTAGCGCTGGTTTCCGTTGATCTTGAGCAGCGGGCCCCGGCCGGCCAACGGCAGGTTGGCCGGGTCGTGCCGCTCCGGGTAGTTCGGGTGCACGGAATGGCCGGCGTCGGCCGAGACGCACCAGGAGTCGGCGTAGGCGCGCTTCCGCTCCGACATCGTGGCACCGAGGTCGTCGCCGATGCGGCTGAGGATGTCGTCGAGCATCGGCCCGCTCGCCCCCGACCTGGACTGCGACCCCAGTTCCTCGTGGTCGAACGCGGCGAGCACGTTGATGGTCTCCTCGCTGCCCGAGGACCGGATCAGCGCCACCAGGCCGGCGTGCACCGAGGAGAGGTTGTCCATCCGGCCCGCGGCGAAAAGCTCGTTGTGCAGGCCGAACCGGGCCGGCGGGTTGGTGTCGGCGGTGAGGATGTCGTAGCCGGCGACGTCCTCGGGCGCCACCCCGGCGAGCGCGGCCAGATGCCCGACCAGGTCGGCCTGGCGGAGGTCGCCCACCCCGAACACCGGGTTGAGGTGCCGCTGCCGGTCGAGGCTGAGAGCCTCGTTGGCGGTGCGGTCCAGGTGCACGGCCAGCTGCGGGATGCGCAGGAACGGGCCGGTGCGCACCAGGTGCGCCACCCCGTCGGTGCTGACCAGCCGGCCGGCGAGCTCGAGCTCACGGTCGAGCCAGGAGTTGGCCAGCGGACCGCCGTACACCTCGACGCCGGCCTGCAGCCAGCCGTAGGACCCGGTGGTGGGCTTGGGCTTGAGCTTGAAGCCCGGTGAGTCGGTGTGTGACCCGAGGATCCGGAACGGCGTGGTCGGCGTGGCCCCGGCCGGTTGCACCCACGCGACGATGGCGCCGTCCCGCACGACGTAGAAGCGGCCGGCGCTCGTGCCGGCCGTCCAGTCATCCGCCTCGTCGCGGCGCTCGAACCCGGCGTCGTCGAGCCGCCGGGCGGCCTCGGCTGCCGCGTGGTACGACGACGGCGACGCGGTGATGAAGCTGGCGAAGTCGTCGATGTATGCCGAGAGTGAAGTCATGACTCCATCCAACCACCCGCACCTCGACAAGCGCGGCCAGCGGTGCGACTCTCGGGACCAGACGAGGAGGCCACCGTGACCGAGACGGAGAACGAGAACGACAACCCGGTCGACCCGTGGCTGCTGCGCTTCGACGGGTTCGACCCGGAGGCGGAGGGCTACCGCGAAGCGCTGTGCACCCTGGGAAACGGCTACTGGGGCACCCGCGGCGCCGCTCCGGAGGCGCGCACGGATGCCGTGCACTACCCGGGCACCTACCTCGCCGGGGTCTACAACCCGTTGAGCACCGAGGTGCACGTGGGCGAAGCCATCGGTGAGACCGTGGCCGCCGGCGAGCCCGGTATCCGCACCCCGTTCGAGCCCGCGCCAGGCGCGCCGACGGCGGGGGTTCCCGGTGAGCACGTGCGCGACGACGAACACCTGGTGAACGCCCCCAACTGGCTCTCCCTCTGGTTCCGCACCGGCGGGGGCGGCAGCAGTGTGGGCGACTTCACCGCCCCCGACACCGGCTGGTTCCACCCGGAGACCGCGGACCTTCTCGACTACAACCAGGAACTCGACCTGCGCCGTGGTCTGCTCACCCGGCTGATGCGGTTCCGTGACGCGCGCGGCCGCGTCACCCGGGTGCAGAGCCGACGGTTCGTGTCCCAGGCGTCGCCGCACGTTGCGGTGCTCGAGACCACCTTCGTCGCCGAGGACTGGTCGGGGCCGCTGACTGTGCGTTCGGCCATCGACGGCCGGGTGGCCAACCGCAACGTGGCCACTGACAGGCTGCTCGCCCACCTGCACCTGATGCCCCGCACCACGCGGGAGCTGAGGGGGGACGCGGTGCTGCTCGAGGTGGAGACCACCCGTTCGGGCATCCACATCGCCATGGCCGCCCGCACCCGCGCGTATTCCGGCGGCGCCCTGCTCGAACCCGAGAGACGTTTTCTCACCGACTCCAGCCGCTGGGTCGCCCACGAGTTCGACCTCACCCTCGAGAGGGGCGTCCCGCTACGGGTTGAGAAGGTCGTCGTCGTGAGCACCTCCAGGGACCGTGCGATCCTCTCCCCCTCGATGGCGGTGGCCACCTGGCTCGGCCGGCTGCCGGAGACCGCCGAGCTCCTGGGCGCGCACGAGCGGGAATGGGAGATTCTCTGGGACGAATTCGCGGTGCACCTGCACGATGGTTCCCGACAGTCGCTCGCGCTCAACGTCAACACCTTCCACGTTCTGCAAACCGTGGCCGCGGTGGATGCCGACCTCGACGCCGGTGTGCCCGCCCGCGGACTGCACGGTGAGGGGTACCGCGGCCACGTCTTCTGGGATGAGATGTTCGTCTACCCGGTGCTCACCCTGCGCCGGCCCGACCTCAGCCGCATTCTGCTGGGCTACCGGTACCGTCGGTTGGGCGAAGCCAGGGCCGCCGCGACTGCCGCCGGCCACGAGGGCGCCAGGTTTCCCTGGCAGAGCGGCATCGACGGCCGCGAGGTCACCCCCACCGAGCTGTTCAACCCGCGCACCAACCGGTGGATGCCCGACCACTCGGGCCTGCAGCACCACGTGGGCCTGGCGATCGCGTACAGCGTGTGGGGCTACTACCAGGCCACCGGCGATGTCGAGTACCTGATCGAGCAGGGCGCCGAGCTGCTGCTGGAGATCGCCCGGTTCTTCGCCTCCCTCACCGATTATGACGACGTGTTCGACAGGTTCGACATCGGCGGGACGATGGGTCCCGACGAGTTCCACGACGGGCTCCCCGGCCACCCCGGCGGCGGTGTGCGCACCAACGCCTACACCAATGTGATGGTCGCCTGGCTGATGCGCCGCGCCGTCGACACCGTCGCCGTGCTCGAGGGCCGGGCCTGCCGGCCGTTGTGGAACCGGCTGCGGATCGGGCCCGACGAGGTGGACACCTGGGAGAGGATCGGCCGGCGCCTGCGGCTGGCCTTCCATGCCGACGGGGTGATCAGCCAATTCGACGGGTACGAGGCCCTGCCCGAGCTGGACTGGGCGCACTACCGGGACACCTACGGCAGCACCGACCGTTCGTTGGGCCGCCTGGACCTGATCCTCAATGCCGAGGGCGACAGCAGCAACAACTACAGGGTCGCCAAGCAGGCCGACGTGCTGATACTGCTCTACCTGTTCTCGGCCGAGGAGCTGCGCGACCTGGTCGAGGAGCTGGGCTACTCTCTCTCCCCCGACCAGATCCGGCGCACGGTCGAGTTCTACCGCACCAGGTCGACGCACGGCTCGACGCTGAGCAACGTGGTGCACTCCTGGGTGGATGCCCGTGCCGACCGCGAACGCTCCTGGGACTCGCTCTGCCGGGCGCTGACCAGCGACCTCGACAACGGCCGGGGCGGCACCACCCACGAGGGCATCCACCTGGGCGCGATGGCGGGGTCCGTCGACATGGTCGTGCGCTGCTACACCGGCCTGGAGATCCGCGACGACATGCTCTGGCTGCACCCCGTGCTGCCGGCCCGGCTCGAGAAGATCGCCTTCAGCATCAACTACCGCGACCAACCGGTGCACGTCGAGATCACGCCGACCACCCTCAGGCTTCAGCTGCCCAGCGGCGGGGCCACGCCCATCCGGGTGCGCGTCGAGGGGCGGGAGGCGCAGCTGTATCCGGGGCAGACCCACGATTTTGTGCTCGGCACGGCGTGAACCGTGTCAGGGGGTCCCGTTAGCCTGAGGGTATGGCCAGAAACGTCGCAACCAGCACCACCGTCTCCCTGCCCGACCTGCTCGATTTCGTGCGGCCGCGGCACCGGATGCTGCTCGCCACTACCCGCAGCGACGGCCGGCCGCAGATGTCGCCGGTCTCCGGCGGCGTCGACGATGCGGGCCGCCTGGTGATCTCCTCCTACCCGTCGCGGGCGAAGACCCGCAACGCCGAACGCGACCCGCAGACGTCGGTGCTCGTGCTCTCGGACGAGTGGGACGGCGCCTGGGTGCAGGTCGACGGCACCGCCGAGATCCTGCACATGCCGGCTGCCGGCGACGGGCTGGTCGACTACTACCGTTGCATCGCCGGCGAACACCCGAACTGGGCGGAGTACCGCCGGGCCATGGCCCTGCAGGACAAGTCCTTGATCCGGATCACGCCCACCCGGTGGAGCCCGATCGCGACCGGCGGGTTCCCCGCCGATGTGGCCGCCAGGCTCGACGCGCTGTGACGCCGAATACCCGCGAGGCCGCCCTCGAGATCCTGCGCACCCTGGTGGGCCGGCCCGACGCCGACTTCCACGAGGGCCAGTACGAGGCCATCGAAACCCTCGTCGATCAGCGCCGCCGAGCCCTCGTGGTTCAGCGCACCGGCTGGGGCAAGTCGGCGGTCTACTTCGTCGCGACCCTGTTGCTGCGCCGCCAGGGTGCCGGCCCCACCATCCTGGTGTCCCCGCTGCTGGCCCTGATGCGTGACCAGGTGGCCGCCGCTGCCCGCGCCGGCGTGCGGGCCGTGTCGATCAACTCCGCCAACGCCCACGAGTGGACCGACGTGCTCGCTGCGCTCCGCGCGGACGAGGTCGACGTTCTGCTGGTCTCCCCCGAACGCCTGAACAACCCGTCCTTCCGCGACGAACAGCTGCCCGCGCTGCTCGAGCGGGTGGGGCTGCTCGTGGTCGACGAGGCGCACTGCATCTCGGACTGGGGCCACGACTTCCGGCCGGACTACCGGCGCCTGCGCGACCTGATCGCGGCGATGCCGGCCGGGGTGCCGGTGCTGGCCACCACGGCCACGGCCAACAGCCGGGTGGTGACGGATGTGGCGGAGCAGGTAGCCGTCGGGGGCAGCGACGTCGTCACCATCCGCGGCCCGCTCGCCCGCGCGTCGCTGCGCCTGGGCGTGTTGCGCCTGCCGGATTCCCGCGCCCGGTTGGCCTGGCTGCTCAGCCACCTCGCCGAGTTGCCCGGCAGCGGCATCATCTACACCCTCACGGTCTCGGCCGCCGAGGACACCGCCCGGCTGCTGCGGGATGCCGGCCACGCCGTCCGCGCGTACACCGGCCAGACCGACACCACCGAACGCGAGGAGTCCGAGGGGCTGCTCAAGGCCAACCAGGTGAAGGCCCTCGTGGCCACCAGCGCCCTGGGCATGGGCTTCGACAAGCCCGACCTGGGCTTCGTGTTGCACCTCGGCGCCCCCAGCAGCCCGGTCGCCTACTACCAGCAGGTCGGCCGTGCCGGCCGCGCCACCGAGAACGCCGACGTGTTGCTGCTGCCGGGTGTCGAAGACGAGGCCATCTGGCAGTACTTCGCCACCTCGTCGATGCCCAGCCAGCACAAGGCCGAGGCCGTGCTGCAGGCGCTGCACGCCAACGGTGGCGCCCCGCTGTCCACGCCCGCCCTGGAGTCCCGGGTCGACCTCCGGCGTTCCCCGCTGGAACTGCTGCTCAAGGTCCTCGACGTCGACGGCGCCGTGCGCCGGGTGACCGGCGGCTGGCTCGCCACCGGACAGCCCTGGGTCTACGACAGCGACCGCTACGAGCGCATCGGCGCGGCCAGGGTGGCCGAGCAGAACGCCATGCTCGACTACGAACGCATCACCGGCTGCCGGATGGAGTTCCTCCAGCGCACCCTCGACGACGACACCGCCGTGCCCTGCGGCCGCTGCGACAACTGCACGGCCCCCTGGTACCCCACCGACGTTCAGGCCGATGCGGCGAGCACCGCGGCCTCGGCCCTGGACCGGGTGGGCGTGGCCCTGGAACCCCGCGCCCAGTGGCCCACCGGCGCCGACAGGCTCGGCGTGAGCGCCAAGGGCCGCATCGACGCCGGCGACAGGGTGCTGCCCGGTCGCGCCCTGGCGCGACTCACCGACCTGGGCTGGGGCAACACCCTGCGGGATACTTTCGCGCCCAACACCCCGGATGCGCCCGCCTCGCCGGCGCTGCTGGCCGCCTGCGTGCGGGTGCTTGCCGAGTGGGGCTGGGCCGAACGGCCCGTGGGCGTGGTGGCCATGCCGTCCCGCCGGCATCCGCTGCTGGTGGCCTCGGTGGCCGCCGAACTCAGCCGGGTGGGTCGGCTGCCGCAACTGGGCACGCTGAGCCTGGTGGGCGCAGGGCCCACCGGCGAATCCGGCGGCAACAGCGCCTATCGGCTCTCCAGCGTCTGGGGCGCCTTCGAGGTCGGCCCGGAGCTGGCCGCGAACCTGGCCGGAGCCGACGGGCCGGTGCTGCTGGTCGACGACCTCGGCGACAGCCGGTGGACCCTCACCGTCGCCGGCCGGCTGCTCCGCCGCGCGGGCGCGCCGGGCGTGCTGCCGTTCACGCTGGCGCTGCGGTCGTAGCTACGCCTAGTTCAGGGCGCTCATTTCACGGCGTGGAGCCGAAAACTCTCCCGCTCGCCGGCCTCGTTGGTGTCCTGGCTGTGCGCGGCGAGCACCGACAGACGCACCAGGTCGGCTCCGCGCAGGCCGGGCCAGCCCTGCACCAGTCGGCGCCATTCGCTGGGCACCGCGGCCAGGCCCCACTGGGCGGCGAGCAGCGCACCGGCTATGCCGGCCACAGCGTCGGTGTTGCCGCCGCCGCGCACGGCCGCCTCGATGCCCAGACGGTACTGGCCGGCATCCGCTGTCGCGCCGGGCTCGTCACGGGTGTGCACGATGGCCGACCAGGCACCCTGCACCGCCTGCACGACCCAGCCGTTGCGCGTGAAATCGCGGGGCTGGCGGCGTTCGGCGTGGTTGATGCGCGCCGACCAGAGTTCACGCCGGCCCGGCGACAGGGTGCCCAGACCCACCCGCAGGTCGAGTTCTCCGGTCAGGACGGTGTGGCGGATGGCCAGCCCCCAGAGCACGCAGGCGTCCCCGGCGTCGGTCTCGCAGTGGGTGAGCTCGCTCAGCCGGCGTGCGGCATCGGCCAGGCCGTCGGGATCGTGCAGGAACGCCAAGGCCACCGGGGCGGTGCGGAGCAGGCAACCGTTGCCGGCGCTTCGGCCCACTCTGTCGTGCCGCGCGCGGGCGGCGGAGCGGACGGCGGCGGCCGTCCGGTCCGGTCCGGACAAAGCGGCGTCGAGCTGGTTGCCGGCGTACGGCGCGGTGTCGGCCCAGTCCACCCACTCCGCGGTGATGAGGTCGAGAGTGGACTCCTGGCGCAGATCGAGTCCGTCGGCCACGGCGCGCGCCACCGGGACGGCCAGGGCCGTGTAGTCGGTCCACTCCCCTCGGGCCCAGGTCGTGCCGGCTCCACCACGCATCCCCACCACCGCGGTGGGCGGCAGCGGACCCGCGTAGGCGTATCCGGCACCCAGGGCATCCCCACAGGCCATGCCGAGCAAAACAGCGGCCGAACGATCGTGCTGAGCCGTCGACAGTTTCATGCGTACTCCTTCGGGTTGAGTGCGACGGCGGCAGCATATGCCGAAAGGCCCGGAGCCGACAGGTTCTCGAACGGGGGGGGCACGGGAGTCGTCACAGCGTCATCCGGCGTCATCGGAATATTCAGAACCGGGCCGGGCTTGTTAACCTGGTACGTACGCCCGCATCTTGATCAGCACATTGGATGAACACATACATGAAGCGCCACCTCGTCTCCGCCACCGTCCTCACCATTGCCGCCGCGGTGGCCCTGACCGGGTGCAGCGCCTCCGCCGGTGATTCCGGCAGCGACGGCGCCGCGGCCGGCACCGACGAATCGCTGAGTTCGGTCCTCGAATCCGGCACCCTGACCATCGGCACCGAGGGCACCTACCGGCCGTTCTCGTACCACGCCGACGGTTCCGGCGAGCTCACCGGCTATGACGTCGAGGTGGCCCGCGCCGTCGCCGACCAGCTGGGCGTTGAGGCCGAATTCGAAGAGACCCAGTGGGACGCGATCTTCGCCGGCCTCGAAGCCGGCCGTTTCGACACCATCGCCAACCAGGTGTCGATCACCCCGGAGCGCGTGGAGGCTTACACGTTCTCCACCCCGTACACCTACTCCACCGGCGTCATCGTGGTGCCGGAGGACAACACCTCCATCGCGTCGTTCGCCGACCTGGCCGGCAAGACCACCGCCCAGTCGCTCACCAGCAACTGGTACACGCTGGCCACCGAGAGCGGCGCCACCGTGCAGTCCGTTGAGGGCTGGGCCCAGTCCGTCGCCCTCGTCGAGCAGGGTCGCGTCGACGCCACCGTCAACGACAAGCTCACCTACCTCGACTACAAGAAGCAGACCGGCGCCGCGGGCCTGAAGATCGCCGCCGAAACCGAGGAGCGTTCCGAGAGCGCCTTCGCCTTCGCCCCCGAGGGCACCGCCCTGGCCGAGGCCGTGTCGGAGGCCCTCGCCACGCTCAGCGAGGACGGCACCCTGGCCGCCATCTCCGACACCTACTTCGGAGCTGACGTCTCGCAGTGAGCGAGTCCACCTGGCAACTCCTGCTTGATTCGCTGTGGCCCCTGATCCACGGTGCCATCACCGGAACGATCCCGTTGGCCTTGGCGTCATTCGCGATCGGGCTGGTGCTGGCTCTGGGCCTGGCGTTGATGCGCCTGTCGAAGCGGCGATGGCTGTCCTCGATCGCGCAGGTCTACATCTCGATCGTGCGTGGCACCCCGCTGCTGGTGCAGTTGTTCGTGATCTTCTACGGACTGCCCTCGCTGGGCATCGTCATCGACCCGTGGCCCAGCGCCATCGTCGCGTTCTCGATCAACGTCGGCGGCTACGCGGCCGAGGTGATCCGCGCCGCCATCCTCTCGGTGCCCAAGGGGCAGTGGGAGGCCGCGTACATGATCGGCATGTCGCACCGGCGTGCCCTCACCCGCATCATCCTGCCGCAGGCGGCCCGGGTGTCGGTGCCGCCGCTCTCCAACACCTTCATCAGCCTGGTCAAGGACACCTCCCTGGCCTCGCTGATCCTGGTCACCGAGCTGTTCCGCGAGGCTCAGCAGGTGGCAGCCTTCAGCCAGCAGTTCATGGCCCTGTACCTCGAGGCCGCCCTGCTCTACTGGGTCATCTGCCTGGTGCTCTCCAGCGGCCAGGGCGTGCTTGAAAAGCGATTGGACCGCTATGTCGCCCACTGACCAGAAGCTGCTCACGGTTCGAGGCCTGCAGAAGAGCTTCGGCGACAACCAGGTTCTCACATCCATCGACCTCACCGTCGCACGCGGCGAGGTCCTCGCGCTGATCGGGCCGTCAGGCTCGGGCAAGACCACCGTGCTCCGCTGCCTGAACGGTCTGGAGATCGCCGACGGCGGCACCATCGAGATCATCGGAGCAGATGACGCGACTCACGCACCCGTGACCATCAACTTCGCCGCTGCCCACGGATCCCGCGCCGGCGTTCCGAAGAAGACCCTCGGCGCGTTGCGGGACCGCTCGGCGATGGTCTTTCAGCACTACAACCTCTTTCCGCACAAGACCGTGCTCGAAAACGTGATGGAGGGACCCGTCGTCGTGCAGCGGCGTCCCCGCGCCGAGGTCGAGACCGAGGCCCTGGCGCTGCTGGAGCGGGTCGGCCTCGGGGAGAAGCGCGACAGCTACCCGTTCGAACTGTCCGGTGGGCAGCAGCAGCGGGTGGGCATCGTCCGGGCCCTGGCCCTCCGACCGACCCTGTTGCTCTTCGACGAGCCGACCAGCGCCCTGGACCCCGAGCTTGTCGGTGACGTGCTGCGCCTGATCAAGGAGCTCGCCGCCGAGGGCTGGACGATGGTTATCGTCACCCACGAACTCGAATTCGCCCGGGAGGTGGCCACCGAGGTGGCTTTCGTCGACGGCGGCACCATCGTGGAGCACGGCGATCCCAAGGAGATGCTGCGGAACCCCCAGCACGAGCGCACCCGCCAGTTCCTGCACCGGTTGCTGTTCCCCTTCTGATCTGCACGTGCACTTTTGGGCCCTGCACTAACCTGATCAGGTGAATTCCGCTGCTGTGCCCGCCGGGCTCGACGACTCCCCGACCCCCTTCCGACGCGCCGTGGGGGTGCTGCGCATCCTGCTCGCCGGGCTCGTGCTGGCCGCTATCGTGACCCAGATCACCGACCAACTCCTCAACGACGCGTTCGACCCTGCCACGTACTTCGGATTTTTCACGATTCAGTCCAGCCTGATGAACGTGGTGGTGCTCTTCGTCGGCGGTGTTCTCGCGCTGCGCCTGGCTGCCGAACCCGAGCTGCTGGCGCGGGTGCGGATGTCGACGCTCGCGTACGCCGTGATCACCGGGGTGGTGTACAACCTGTTGCTGCGCAACCAGCCCGCCGACGGCACGTTCGAGGGGCTCACCTGGCCCAACGAGGTCCTGCACGTGTGGGCGCCGGCCCTGATCCTGCTGGACTGGCTGCTGGCACCGGGCCGCCCGGCGCTGGCCTGGAAGCGGATCTGGTTCGCGCTGATCTACCCGCTGGTGTGGCTGGCCTACGCGTTGTTGCGTGGCACGTTCACCGACTGGTGGACCTACCCGTTCCTCAACCCCGACGAGCCGGGCGGCTGGCCGTCAGTGTTCCTCTACGTCCTGGTGATCGCCGTCGTCATCGCGGGCATCTCCGCCATCGCGATCGGGCTGAGCCGGCTGGGTCGGCGCACCTCGCCGGATCTGGAGCCGGGATTGGCCTGAGCGTCACCTGCCGTTCACCTCGGCGACGGAGACTGCAGCATGACTAATCCCGTCACGCAGCGAGAACAGGACTACACCGACCTGGTCGCCCATGGCGGCCGTGAGCTGACGGATGCCGTGGCCGTTCTCGCCGCGGGCGACGGACCGCTCGTGGCGCACGGCCCGGGCGGCGAACATCCGGCCGGCCTGGTTCTCGCGTTGACCCTGCTCGCCGCGGGTCTGCCGCACGACGAGGCCGTCGCCGCCGCGCTGCTCGCCGAGCCGCAGCCGGACGCCCTGCGGGCGGCCCTGGCCGCCATCGACGGTCTCGGCGGTGCCGAGCCGTACCTGCTCCGGCACGGACTGACCGTGTCGCACTTCCACGCCCTGCGGGAACGGTTCGCGGGCGACGACGCCGGCCTCGCGGCCGGCGATGTGAGCTGACGGCTCAGGTCGTCATCACCAGCCGGCGCTGCCGCATGGCCAGGAACAACGGGAACGTGAACGCGAACGCCGTGACCAACCCGAAGACGACGTAGGCCCAGCCGGCGCGCATGCCGAGCCGGCGGGCCTCCACGATGATGAAGACGCTCCCGGCGATCGCCGCCACGAGCAGGTCGGTGGTCAGCGACGACACCGCCGGTCCGCTCATGGTCCAGTCGCCGATGAAGTCGCTGGCCTGCATGATCGCCTGGATGTTCCAGGTCCAGGTACCGATCAGGCCCACGATGGCCAGGGCCAGGTAGACGAACGTCAGGGTGGTCCAGCCCGCGGCGGGCTCAGAAGGTGTGCGGCTCATGAACACAGTGTGCCGCGATCCGCCCGATAGCGGCGTGCCTACGGGACTATTTCGCTGTAGCCCTGCGCGGTCACCCTGATCGCGAGCTTCGCCGGGATCTGCTCCTTCATCGACTCGACGTGGCTGATCAGGCCGATGGTGCGGCCGCCGGCCCGCAGGCTGTCGAGGGTGCTCATGGCCGTCTCGAGGGTCTCCCCGTCCAGCGAGCCGAATCCCTCGTCCACGAAGAGGGTGTCCAGCGCGATGCCGCCGGCCTGGTTGGAGACCACCTCGGCAAGCCCGAGTGCCAGGGCGAGCGACGCGAGGAAGGTCTCGCCGCCGGACAGCGAGTGAGTCGCCCGGGCCCGGCCGGTGTGCTCGTCCCGGATCGCCAGCCCGAGTCCGGCCTGGCTGCCACGGTATTGCAGGGCGTCGTCGTGTTCGAGCGCGTACCGGCCGCCGGTCATGGTGCGCAGCCGGTTGTTCGCCGCGGCGATGATCTCCTCGAGCTGCGCGGCCAGCACGTAGGTCTCCAGCTTCATGCGCTTGGTGTTCGGGTCGTCGCCGTGCACGACGGCGGCGAGCTGACGCACCTGGGCCTGGGTGGTGAGCAGGTCCGCGGCGAGGGCGAACCGGGTCCGGGCATCCGCCACCAGGGCGGTGAGCGCGGTGGCGCGTTCACGCAGCGATTCCCGGCGAGCCAGGGCGTCGTCGCGGGCGGCGCCGGCGGCCTGATGGGCGAGCCGGGTCGGGTCGAGGTCGATGGGGTCCTCGGGCAGCCCGGCCAGGTCGGCCTCGGCCAGCACCCCGCGGGCGCCGGCGAGGTCGTCGTCGTAGGCGCGGATGGCGGCCTGACCGGCCTGCATCTCGGCCGGGCTGAGCCGGGCGAGTCCGGCGGCGGCCTCGTCGGCGAAGCCTTCCTCCTGCAACTGTGCCGCCAGCGTCTCGGCGCGGGCCTCGGCCGTGCGCCGGGCGGACGCGGAGGTGGCCAGCGCGTCGGCCAGTGCGCGGGCGGCGTCGAGCTCGCTGCGCAGCCGGCCGGCCCGCTCGGTGACGCTGTCGAACCCGGCCCGCTGGGCCTGGACGCGGCCGGCGATGCCGTCGCGCTCGGTCCGGCGTTCCGCCAAGTGCACGGTGGCTTCGTCGCGCGCCAGTTGCAGCGGGACCAGGGCGGCCTGGGCCTCGGCCTGGCCGGCGCGCAGGCGGGCCAGCTCGGACTCGAGGGCGGGCACCCTGGCGCGGTGGTCGGCAGCAACGGCGAGGGCATCCTCTGCCTGCCGGAGTGTCGCATCGAGCGTGTCGGCATCATCGTCGCCGGCCCGGGTGCGGGCGGCGGTGAGCAGGGTATCGACGTCCCGGGACTGAGTGCGGGCGGCGTCGACGGCCCCCTGCCGGCGACTCATCAGGTCGCGGGCGTCGTCGAGGTCGTCCTCGGTGACGGGTGCGGCGTCGCCGGTCATGGGCGCCGGGTGTTCGGTGGCCCCGCAGACCGCGCAAGGCTCACCGTCGACGAGACCCGCGGCGAGCTCAACGGCGAAGCCGCCGAGCCGGGCGTCCACGAGCTGCTGGTAGTGCAGGGCGGCCGCGGTGTTCTCAGCCACGGCCTCCCGTTCGGCGCGGTGTACCCCCACCAGTTCGGTTTCCAGCCGGCGCACGTCGTCGGCCGCGGCCAGTGCCGCCTCGGCCCGGGCCAGTGTCGCTTCGGCCTCCGGGGCGCGGGCGGCGCCGAGGGTGGCCGCGGCGAGGGCATCCGTTGCCGCGTCGATGCGCTCGGGCAGCGCGAGCAGCAGCAACCTGGCGGCGTCGAGCGCCTCGATCTGGGCGGCCGTGCGGCGCTCGAGATCGGTGATCTGCTCGTCGAGGGCGGGCAGCCTGCGTTCCTCGACGAGCAGGTCGTCCAGGCTGCCGAGCTGGCGCAGCCTGTCGTCGATCAGGGTGCTGAGGCCGGCGGCATCTGCTGAGTCTGCGTCGTCGTCGGCGGCAAGCCGCTGCCAGGCGGCCCGGGCGGCGGTCGCAGTGGCCTCGGCCGTACCGACCGCGGCCTCGGCGTCGATGCGGCCGCACACCTGCGGCCAGACCCTGGCGGCGTGCTCGGCCAGGCGCAGGGCTTCCCGGCTGCCGAGGATCTCGTCCCCGCGCTCCTCGAGAGCGGTCAACGTGCGGGCGGCCGCATCCCGGCGGTCCTGGCGTCGGCGCCGGTCCTCGGCGGCCTGGTACTCGGCGGTGGCCGCGGTCAGGGCCGCGGAGGCGGTTTCGGCGTGCCGGGTGGCGGCCGCCAGCCGGGCATCGACGGTGTCGAGCGCCGCGTCGAACCAGCCGAGGTCGGGGTCGGCCGGGGACTCGGGTCGGGGGTCTTCGTCGTCGTCGCGCCACAGCTGGCGCAGGGTCGCGGCCACGATCCCGTCGATCTCGTGCCGCACCTGCGTCAACTCGTCGTCGAGAACCTTGCGCCGCGTGAGCAGCTCGGTCTCCAGCTGCTGGAACCGCAGGGTGCCGAACAGGGTGCGGAGCACGGTGAGTCTGTCGTCGGTCTTGGCCAGCAGGAAGCGCTGGAACCGGTTCTGGGCCAGCAGGATCACCTGCAGGAACTGGTCTTGCTTCAGCGGCAGGATCCGGCTGAGCTCGGTGCCCACATCCACCGGGCGGGCGGCGATGCCCACCCAGTCGCCGGTGCCGTCGGTGCCGGCGCTGAGCCGCTCGAGGCGCGCATCCGGCTGCGCCGTGGTGGTGCCCACGCCACGCTTCTTGGCCTTCTCATAGCGCGGGGTGCGGTAAACCCGGTAGGTGTCGCCCTTGAGGGTGAACTCGAGCTCGACGAAGCTCGGGTCGGCCGGGTCGCAGTGGTCGCTGCGCAGCCGCAGTTCGCTGCCGTCGAAGCGGGGCACCGAGCCGTACAGGGCGAAGCAAATGGCGTCCAGGATGCTGGACTTGCCCGCGCCGGTCTTGCCGGTGATCAGGAAGATTCCGTCGGCGTCGAAGCGGGTGAAGTCCACCTCCTGCTCGGTTTTGTACGGGCCGAAGCCGGCGATGCGCAGCCGGGTGATCTTCATACGGTGGCCTCGGTGGCATCGCCCAGGACCTCGGCGACCAGCTCACGCTCGAAGGCGCTCAGGCCCACGCCGTTGCGCACGAACTCCAGGAAGCCGGCCACGATTTCGGGGTCGCTCTTGTGCTTGACCCGGTCGGAGTAGGTGGACTCCTCGGTCGCCTGTGCGATGGTCGGGCGGTGCTCGAGGGCCACACAGTGCGGGAAGCGCTTCTGCAGGGTGCGCATGCCGTCCAGCGGCCGCACCCGGTCGGTGAGCACCGCGGCGACCCAGTCGTTCTCGAACGAGGTGAAGGCGTCGTCGTGAGCGAGGGACTCAAGCTCCCCCGTGAGCACCCTCAGGCGCCGGGGAATCGGTAGGTCGACCCACTCGGTCTCGGCCAGTCCGTCCGCGTCGAGATCGACGAGCCAGCCGCCGCGGGGCTTGTCGGCCTCGGCGAAGGAGTAGTGCAGCGGGGCTCCCGAGTAGCGCACCCTGTCGGTGATCTGTGCGCGACCGTGGATGTGACCCAGCGCGACGTAGTCGGGGCCGTCGAAGACGCTCACCGGAACGAGGTCCAGGCCGCCGGCGCTGATGTCGCGCTCCACATCGCTGGCGGCGACTCCCGCTGCGAAGCAGTGCGAGAGCACCACCGAGCGGCCGCCGCGGTCAGCGAGGTCGGCGCGCACCTGCCGCATGGCCAGGCCCAGCACCTGTTCGTGGGTCTTGAGGAGCTCGTCCGGGTAGTGGTGGCGGACCAGGGCCGGTTCGAGGAAAGGGATGCCGTAGAAGTGCACGGGGCCGTGTTCGTCGTCGATCGAGATCGGGGTGCGGTACTGGTCGAACCCGGTGACCACGTGGATGCCGGCGAGCCCCGCCCACTCCGACTGGAAGCCGAGCCGGGTGGCCGAGTCGTGGTTGCCGCTGGTCATCACCACCCGGGCGCCGGTGGCGTGCAGGCGCGCCAGGGTGCCGCTGAGCAGGGCGTAACTGTCGGCGGACGGTGTGGCCGAATCGAAGATGTCACCGGCCACGGCGACCACGTCGACCCGGCGTTCGCGCACGATGTTCACGAGGGCGTCGAGCACGAGCGCCAAGTGGTCGAGGGTCGAGTGGGTGTGGAAGGTGCGCCCGATGTGCCAGTCACTCGTGTGCAGGATCTTCATATCACTCACGCTACCGTCGGCCACCGACAGTACTGGCCAGAGCCCCGCGCGTGTACATTCCCCGTCGAACTCGTTTGTCGAACGTCGACTCGAATGGAGGTAACACCATGGCTCGTGTCAGCGGCAAGGTCGCACTCATCAGTGGCGGAGCACGGGGACTCGGTGCCGCGATGGCCCGTCGCCTCGTCGAGGAGGGTGCGCAGGTGGTCATCGGGGATCTGCTCGATGAGGAGGGCAAGGCCCTCGTCGCCGAACTGGGCGAGGCCTGCCGGTACGTGCACCTCGACGTGACCCGCGCCCAGCACTGGGACGCCGCCGTCGCCGTCGCGGTGGACGACTTCGGCGGACTCGACGTGCTCGTGAACAACGCCGGGATCGTGAACTTCGGTCCCATCGAGGAGTACACCCTGGAGTCCTGGAACACCATCATCGCGGTCAACCTCACCGGGGTGTTCCTCGGCATCAAGGCGGCGGTGCCGATGATCATCCGGTCGAAGGCAGGCTCGATCATCAACGTGTCCTCGACCGCCGGCCTGCAGGGCTACGAGGCGCTCCCCGGCTACGTGGCGGCGAAGTTCGGGGTGCGCGGGCTCACCAAGTCGGTCGCGCTGGACCTCGGCAAGTACAACGTGCGGGTCAACTCGGTGCATCCGGGCGCCATCGCCACCCCGATGACCGCCGGGCTCGATGTGCCGCAGAACCACGTGGCGCTGCACCGGATCGGCCAGGCCACCGAGGTGGCGAACCTGGTGTTGTTCCTGGCCAGCGACGAGTCGAGCTTCTCCACCGGAGCCGAGTTCCTCACCGACGGCGGCGAGCTGAGCGGCCTGTCGCACTATCAGTAGCGTCACCACCCGCGCTGGGTCAAGCGCCGCCTGATCCGTGCCACCAGCGCCGTCGGGTCGTTCAGGTCGTCGTCGGTGAACTGCAGCACCTGCCAGCCGTGGTCTTCCAGTCGACCGACACGACGGATGTCCGAGCGCCACTGCGCGCGATCGGTGCGGTGGTGATCACCCTGGTATTCGAGCAGCAGCTTGTACTCGGGGTAGACGAGGTCTCCCCTGGCCAGAAACCGTGCCTGCTCGTCGAATACGTTGTAGTTGCATTCGGGTTCCGGCAGCCCGGCGAGCACGATGATCACCCGGAGCATCGATTCCCGCGGCGATTCCGAGCGTGTGCGAAGGAGCGGGAGTGCGGCTCTGGCTCGCTTCAGGCCCCGGCGACCCGAAAAGCCCTCTATCGCAGCAGAAAGCTCCCCTCGCGTGACAATCGGTGATTCCCAGTACAAGAGGTAGTCCCCGATGGCTACCAACTCCCCCAGGGTGAGTACTGCCGCGAGATCGAGCCAGGTGCGCGCCGGGCCGGTGAGAACCAGTACACCGCGCTCGACGAGGTCGTCCGGCGGGAGCCTGAGCCGATGGCCTACGACGTCGCGAGCATCCATCGCCCGGGCCGGGGCGAGAACGCCCACGTGCACTGGCCTCAGCCTCACGAGCCGGCCAGGCACCGGCAGTCCCAGCAGTAGTGCCGCCGTGGCGTGGGAGAAAAATGCCCCATGTGGCATCCTCACGAGCAGTGCCTGGCACAGAGTCTCGACCTCGAATCGGCTGACGTACGGCCTGCCAGTTGCGGCTCTCGCCGGGGCTCGAATGCCCCAGAACGGCCGGTCGAGGTCGCCTCCGTCCAGCCGGGAGGTTCCCACTCCGGCACGCACGGCATCACCGACCCGGATGGGACGGCCTGCCCAGCCATCGGGAAGCGGGATGCGTGCGGTCATCGCTCGAGAATCCCCTATTAGCGCGTTTCCCGCCGAAGTTCTCCACACCGCACCCCGACCAGAATCGAGTTGCGGACATCCCGCCTTCGTTTCGTCCGCGAAGGCGGGATGTCCGCAACTCAACTCTGGAAACGTCCTGCCCGCATTCAGGGATCTTTGTTTATCTGCGTTTGTGTTGACAAGCAAAAACAAACGGGTCTAAAGTCAGGGATACAAACTTTTGCGCGACTCCCCCGGGCCGCGTTCTCACCGTCGAGGAGGCCCGATGTTCGCCGAAGAGCGTCAGTCGATGATCGCCGAGATGGTGTCCGACCGCAGCCGGGTCACCGTGAACGAACTGGCCGTGCGCTTCGACATCACCCCGGAGACCGTGCGCCGCGACCTCTCCGCCCTCGAACTGAGCCGGCACCTGCGCCGCGTGCACGGCGGCGCCGTGGCCATCGACCGGCTGAGCATGTCCGAGGCCAGCCTCGAAGAGCGGCAGACCCAGCGCCACGACGAGAAGGCCCGCATCGCCGACGCCGCCCTGGCCATGATTCCCGCGAGCACAACGGGGTCGATCATCCTGGATTCCGGCACCACCACCGAGCTCTTGGCCGACCGGCTCCTCGACTGGACGCCGGCCAACGCGGGTGACCAGCTCCTGGTGATCACCAACGCCCTCCCCATCGCCTACAAGCTGGCCGGCAACGAGGCCATCTCGCTGCAGATCCTCGGCGGGCGGGTGCGCGGCCTCACCCGGGCCATCGTGGGTACCCGCACCACCCAGATGCTCGACGCCATGCGCCCCGACATCGCCTTCGTCGGCGCCAACGGCGTGGCCGCCGACTTCGGCTTCAGCACCCCCGATTCTGTCGAGGCCGCCGTGAAGACCGCGATCGTGCGCTCCGCCCGCCGCGTTGTCGCGCTGGCCGACTCCTCCAAGCTCGACCAGGAAACCCTGGTCAGGTTCGCTGCTCTGAGCGACATCGACGCGCTCATCACCGATGCTCCCCCTTCCGCTGAACTTGCCGCAGCCCTGGCCGCGGCGGATGTCGAGGTCGTAATCGCATGATCGTCACACTCACCCCCAACCCCAGCCTGGACCGCACCATCGAACTCGCCGGCCCGCTCGCGCGCGGCGACGTTCAGCGCGCCCTGGACGCCCATCAGGAACCCGGCGGCAAGGGTGTCAACATCTGCCGCGCCCTGGCAGCCTCGGGCATCGAAAGCCTCGCGATCCTGCCCGGCGACGCGGATGACCCGGTGCTGCTCGCGCTGACCGCTCAGGGCATCCCGCACCTCGGCCTGCCGATCGGCGCGACCCTGCGCAGTAACATCGCGATCACCGAACCGGACGGCACCACCACCAAGGTGAATGAACCCGGTCCGGTGTTGACCGACGAGCAGCAGGCCGCCCTGGTGGAGCTCGTCCTCGAGAAGGCCGAGGGCGCCAGCTGGCTGGTGCTGGCCGGTTCGCTGCCACCCGGGGTGCCGGACACCTTCTACGCCGACCTCACCCGGGAGCTCAAGACCCGCTTCGGCGCCGCAGCCCCCAAGGTCGCCATCGATTCCTCAGGTGCTCCCCTGGCCGCAGCCATCAGCGCCGGCCCCGACCTGCTCAAGCCCAACGCCGACGAACTCGCCGAGCTCACCGGCATCTCAGACCCGGACAGCCTCGAGGCCGACCCGCACCTGGCCGCACGCGCCGCGCAGACCCTGATCACCGCGGGAGTCGGCGCCGTGCTGGCCACCCTCGGTTCCCAGGGCGCCCTGCTGGTCACCGCTGAGGGCTACTGGCTCGCCACTCGTCCCCCGATCGTCGCGGTCTCGACCGTCGGCGCCGGAGATTCTTCGCTGGCAGGTTTCCTGCTCAGCGACCTGGCCGGAGCATCCGCCCCGGACTGCCTGCGTCAGGCCGTCGCCCACGGCGCCGCTGCCGCATCCCTGCCCGGCTCAACCGTGCCGGCCGTGACCCAAACCGACCCCAGCGCCGTCACAGTGACGGCATTTGCTACACATCCAAAGGAGGATGACCAGTGAGTGCACTGATTACCCCAGAGCTCGTTGCTTTGGACCAGAACCTCGGTGCCGCGCCGGCGACCGTGATTCGGCACCTCGCCGAGCTCGTCGTCGGAGCCGGCCGAGCCACCGAGATCGACGGGCTGTACGCCGACGCCCTCGCCCGCGAAGCCAAGACCTCCACCGGCATCCCCGGTGGACTCGCCATCCCGCACTGCCGTTCGAGCGCGGTCACCGAGCCGACGCTGGCCGTTGCCCGTCTGTCCCAGCCGGTCGACTTCGGCTCGGCCGACGGACCCGCCGACCTGATCTTCATGATCGCCGCCCCCGAAGGCGCCGATCAGGACCACCTGAAGATCCTGTCCAAGCTGGCCCGGTCGCTGATGAAGGCCGACTTCACCGCAGCCCTCCGCGCCGCGAAGACCCCCGAGGAGATCGTGACCCTGGTCACCGACATCGTCGCACCGGTCACCGCGGCGGCCACAGCCGGAGCGCACTCCAGCTCCGCCGCCCCGCGCGTCACCGCGGCGCCCACCGGAGCCGGCACCGAGGGCACCCCGGCCAACGGGGCCCGCCGTCTCGTCGCCGTCACCGCCTGCCCCACCGGCATCGCTCACACCTACATGGCAGCGGATGCGCTCGTCGCAGCCGCCAAGGAGATGGGCATCGACCTGCAGGTCGAGACCCAGGGTTCCGCCGGAGCGACCCCGCTGGCCGCCTCGGTCATCGACACCGCCGACGCCGTCATCTTCGCCGTTGACGTCGACGTGCGCGACAAGGGCCGGTTCGCCGGCAAGCCACTCGTGCAGTCCCCCGTCAAGCGCGCCATCGACGACCCGAAGAAGATGATCCAGGAGGCTCTCGCCGCCGTGGACAACCCGAACGCCCGCCGCGTCAGCGGTGGCGGCGCCGCGGCATCCGACTCGGTGTCCGAGAACGAACACATGGGCCAGAAGATCAAGCGTGCCCTGCTCACCGGTGTCAGCTACATGATCCCGTTCGTCGCCGGTGGAGGCCTGCTCATCGCCCTGGGCTTCCTGCTCGGCGGCTATGACGTCACCGACGTCGCCGACGACGTGGTGCTGCAGAACAGCCTGTGGAACCTGCCCGAGGGAGGCCTGGCCATCTACCTGGGCGCGGTCTTCTTCAAGATCGGTGCCCTGTCGATGGGCTTCCTGGTTCCGGCCCTGGCCGGATACATCGCCTACGGCATCGCCGACCGTCCCGGCATCGCTCCCGGCTTCGTCGCCGGTGCGGTCTCGGGCTTCATGGGTGCCGGCTTCCTCGGCGGCATCGTCGGTGGCCTGCTCGCCGGTATCGCTGCGGCCTGGATCGGCTCGTTCGACGTGCCGCGCTGGCTCCGTAGCCTGATGCCCGTCGTGATCATCCCGCTGCTGGCCTCGATCTTCGCCTCCGGACTGATGTTCCTGGTGCTCGGTGGACCGATCGCCTGGCTGACCGTCGCCCTGAACGACTGGCTCAGCGGAATGACCGGCGCGTCGGTTGTCATCCTCGGCATGATCCTCGGCCTGATGATGGCGTTCGACCTCGGTGGCCCGGTCAACAAGGTGGCTTACTCCTTCGCCGTCGCCGGCCTGGGTGCCGCAACGCTGGCCAACCAGGCGCCGTGGCAGATCATGGCCGCGGTCATGGCCGCCGGCATGGTGCCGCCGCTCGCGATGGCCCTGGCCACCGTGCTCGACCGCAAGCTGTTCAGCCCGGTCGAACGCGACAACGGCAAGGCAGCCTGGCTGCTGGGTGCGTCGTTCATCTCCGAGGGCGCGATCCCGTTCGCCGCGGCCGACCCGCTGCGCGTGATCCCGGCGAGCATGCTCGGCGCGGCCACCACCGGTGCGCTGACCATGGCCTGGGGTGTCACGTCGAAGGCGCCGCACGGTGGAATCTTCGTGTTCTTCGCTATCGAGAACGTTTTGGGCTTCATTCTGGCGATCCTGATCGGCACCGTCATCTCGGCCATAGCGGTAATCGTGCTCAAGCGCTACGTCCGAAAGGCCCCGACTTCGGGGTCCATCCAGCAGAACAACACCCTGGTGACCGCCTAACATTAGTGGGCACCATTAACGCCGAAGAATAGAGGAAGTTCCGTGCAGAGTTTCACAGGAGTAGGGGTCAGCCCCGGACGAATCGTAGGATCCGTCCGGCAGATGCCCAAAGCCGTGAGCGAGCCGCCAGCAGGAGAACAGCTGGCCTCGTCGACGACGGCAGAGGATGCCGCCGTCACACTGCGCGCAGCCGCGAAGGCGGTGCAGGCCGAGCTCAAGCAGCGCTCGGTCAGCGCCACCGGAGCGGGTAAGTCGGTTCTCGAGGCCACCGCACTGATGGCCGCGGACCCCATGCTCATCAAGGGCGCCGTGAAGTTGATCAACACCGGCACCTCCGCTGAGCGGGCAATCTGGGAGTCCGCGGCATCCGTGGCCGAAATGCTGCACAACCTCGGCGGCTACATGGCCGAGCGGGCCACGGACGTCCTCGACGTGCGCTCCCGGATCGTCGCGGAACTGCGTGGGGTGCCCGCACCGGGCATCCCCGCCTCCGACGAACCCTTCATCCTCGTCGCCGACGACCTGGCGCCGGCCGACACGGCCACGCTGAACCCGGCCGTCGTGCTGGCCCTGGTCACCTCCGGCGGCGGACCGCAGTCGCACACCGCGATCATCGCCCGCGCCCTCGGCCTGCCGGCCGTCGTCGCCGCGGTCGGTGTGGAAGCCATCGCTGACGGCACCCAGGTCTACGTCGACGGCGCCGCCGGCAGCATCACCGTCGACCCCGACGCCGACCAGCTCGAGGCCGCCACGGCCTGGGCCGCCAACGCCGCCACCCTCGCGGTGTTCTCCGGCGAGGGCGTCATGGCCGACGGTCACCTCGTGCCGCTGCTTGCCAACGTTGGCGGGGCAGCGGATGCCGTCAAGGCCGCCGCCGCCGGCGCCCAGGGCGTTGGCCTGCTGCGCACCGAGTTCTGCTTCCTCGACCGCGACGAAGAACCCACCCTCGACGAGCAGGTCACCGCGTACCGCGGTGTCTTCGACGCGTTCCCCGGCAAGAAGGTCGTCGTGCGCACGCTCGACGCCGGCGCCGACAAGCCGCTCCCCTTCCTCACCGACGCGTCCGAGCCGAACCCGGCTCTCGGCGTGCGCGGCTACCGCACCGACTTCACCTCGCCCGGCGTGCTCAAGCGTCAGCTGGCCGCCGTCGCGACCGCCGCAGAGGGCACCGAAGCGGATGTCTGGGTCATGGCCCCGATGATCTCCACCGCCGAAGAGGCCGCAGACTTCGCCCGCATGTGCGGCGAGGCCGGGCTGAAGAACCCGGGTGTCATGGTCGAGGTTCCCTCCGCCGCATTGACGGCCGAGACCATCCTCGGCGAGGTGAACTTCGCGAGCCTCGGCACCAACGACCTCACCCAGTACGCCATGGCCGCCGACCGCCAGCTCGGCCCGCTCGCCGCGCTGAACACGCCGTGGCAGCCCGCCGTGCTGCGCCTGATCCAGCTCACTGTGGCCGGCTCCGTCGCCGAGGGCAACAACAAGCCCGTCGGTGTCTGCGGCGAGGCCGCGGCCGACCCGGCTCTGGCCGTGGTGCTCGTCGGCCTGGGCGTGAACACCCTGTCGATGACCGCTCGCGCCCTCGCCGCTGTCGCGGCAGTGCTGGCGAAGGTCACCGTCGAAGAGGCCCAGCGCCTCGCCGGCATCGCCCTGGCTGCCCCGAGCGCCCTCGAGGCACGTGCCCGGGTTCGCGCCGAGCTGCCCATTCTCGACGAACTGGGGCTCTAAGCCCTACGCGTCAACCGCGCGATGTGCTGCCGCCTCATGGCGTGCGCACATCGCGCGG
This sequence comes from Cryobacterium sp. MP_3.1, assembly GCF_035984795.1. NCBI lineage: Bacteria > Bacillati > Actinomycetota > Actinomycetes > Micrococcales > Microbacteriaceae > Cryobacterium > Cryobacterium sp. MP_3.1. Next base: position 49,951 of record NZ_JAXCHV010000020.1, read on the forward strand.
GCAATACAGTTGTAATCCGTACAGTTTCAGGAGGAACCATGTCAGAACGTACCGCCACCATCGCCAGCCGCGTCGGCCTGCACGCCCGTCCCGCAGCGATCTTCGCTGAGGCCGTCGGTGCATTGCCGATCGAGGTCACCATCGCGCTCGAGGGCGACCCGGCCGACGACGCCATGGACGCGTCGAGCATCCTGTCGCTCATGAGCCTGGGTGCCGCAAACGGCCAGGTGGTCGTGCTGCGCGCAGAGGGCGACGGAGCGGATGAGGCCCTCGAAGGCCTCGTCAAGATCCTCGAGACTGACCTCGACGCCGAGTAGAACCCGCGCCACCGAAAACAGCTCGCTCGCCTCCGGCGGGCGGGCTGTCTTCGTATGTGCTGCCAGGTGCGCCGTGATTTAGGCAGATACCCAGTTCCGCGCCGCCGGCCCCGGCTATCGTGTCCCCTATCCTCAACGACGAGCGAAAAGGACCTGCCTCATGACCGATCTGCAGAATGACCCCGCGCCGGCCTCTGGACCGGACGCACACAGCATCCAGGACTGGACCGACCTGGGCAAGGAAATGTGGTCGTACCTGACCGGCAAGAGTGCCGTCATCGACTACAGCTTCATCGACATGACGGTCGAGGTTCCCCGCGATATCGGGCCAGACGCGCCACGGGCAACCTGGAAGCTCAATGGCACCCTGAGGGTGACCACGAGCGAGAATCCGGCCGACTAGACCCATGGGCAGCACCCGGCTCGATATCGATCTGGTCTTCTCGATCGACCCGGCCGACGGTGAACCGGCCGAGGACCAGGCCCACGGCACCATCCGTGCGAACGGCCTGGAGATCGAGGTGTTCCTCAGCGATCCCGAACGATTCGTGCGTGCTCGGATGTCGTCGCTGCCGGCCCTCCGCACCCTCGCCGCCGATCTGGCTGAACGTGGGCTCGTTGTCTCGGTGAGCGGGCCCGACGGGGTGATCGCGCGGATGGGCGCCGTGCAGGCACCCATTGCCCAGCGTCTGGTCACGAAGTCTCCGCACCTCATAGTGGGCAGCACCGCCGCGGTAAGCCCGTTGCTGCGGCGCTGGCGGCAGCCCACCGCACCGGAGCGGACGCTGCCGCTGCCTCCCGCGACCCCGTTCCCGCTGGTGCCCACCCTGGCCCGGCGCATCCGACGAAGCGTCACGACAACGCACTACGCCCCCGGAGCCGGCCGGCCGCGCTTGATCTTCGTGGTGGGGTCGGAGTACTGGAATGGCCAGCCGCCTCGGGAATTCGACCTCTTGCCCGGCGTGACCCGGATCGGCAGCGCTGAAGACGCAGACCTGCGTTTGGAGGGGCTGGACGCGGTGCACGCCGAGATCCGGCACGACGAGAACGACGAGTATCTCCTCGTGGCCCTCGGCCCGGTGGGCGGCGGCGCCCGAACCGACGAGCCGTCGTCGGGCCAGATTCTGCGCACCGGCGCCCGCCTCGAGATGGGTAACTGGCGGATGGGGTTCTTCCGGGAGGAATACGCCGACCACGGCCGCCCGTTCGGCGGCCGTCTCGGCGGGGAGCTGTCGGTACAGAAGCCGCAGCCGCCCCGGGACCGGGCTACCCGGCGACCTCCGCCGTGACCGGCAGTTCCTCGCGTTCGAGGGGTCTGCCCGTCAGTCGCAGGCTGGCGAGCAGCCCCACAACCAGGAACCCGGCGGCCGCGTATGCCGAGTAGCGGGTGCCCTCGCTGAATGCTTCGCGGGCCGCGTCTGCCACTGCCGGGCTCTGCGCATCCAGCGACGGGATGGCCGCTCCCGCGCTGTCGACGACGACATCGACGATCTGCGCGCTCGTCGCCGCCGGCACCTCGAGTTCGGCGAGCCTGGCGTCCAGGGACAGCCCGACCGAGGTGAACAGCACGGTGCCGAGCACGGCGATGCCGAGCGCCGAGCCGATCTGTCTGGCCGTGCTCGAGGTTCCCGAGCCCTGGCCGCTCTGGTCTACCGGAACGTCGCCGAGCACCACGCCGGTGAGTTGGGCCGTGGCCAGGCCGACGCCCATGCCGTAGACGAACAGGAACGGAACGATCGACAGCCACGTCGCATCCACCGTGATGACGGTGCCGAGGCCCGCCACCCCGAGGATCTCGGCGACGATGCCCACCCGCACGATGGTGAGCGGCGAGACCCGGTTGCCCAAGGCCCCGGCAACGCCACTGGCCACGAACGATCCGATGGCCAGGGCCAGCAGCACGAACCCGGTCTGCAGGGCGTCGTAGCCGAGCACGTTCTGCAGCCAGAGCGGCAACGACAGGATGATGCCGAATTCGCCGAGCGACACGATCAGCGCGGCGATATTGCCGTTACGGAACGACGGGATGCGGAAGAGCGAGAACGCCAGCAGGGTGGATTTGCCCTGCCGCTGCCGGCGGAGGCCCCACCGGATGAAGGCGGTGCCTGACACCAGGGTGACGAGGAAGACGACCGGGATGATCGACAGGTCGAACGGCCAGGTCCAATCGCCCAGGGTCGGTGCCGTCTCGGTGAGCCACCAGCCGTAGGTGCGTCCCTCGATGAGGCCGAACACCAGGGTGGCGCTGGTGATCACCGAGAGCACCGCGCCGACACCGTCGATCCGGCGCGGTTCGCCGGCGTCGCGGGATTCGGAGACGAAGACCAGGATCCCGGCAACGATGAGGATGCCCAGCGGCACGTTGATGCCGAACGCCCAGCGCCAGGAGAAGTAGGTGGTGAGCCAACCGCCCAGCAGCGGGCCGACGGCGACCATCCCGCCGATCGTGGAGCCCCAGATGGCGAAGGCGATGCCGCGGTCCCGACCGCGGAAGGTGGCGTTGATCAGCGACAGGGTGGTGGGCAGCACCATGGCGCCGCCGATGCCCTGCACCAGCCTGGCGGCGATGAGCAGGTCGCCGGTCTGGGCCATCGCGGCCAGCACCGACGCCAGTGCGAAGATCACCACTCCCGTGAGGAGGATGCGCCGGCGCCCGTAGCGGTCGGCGAGGGTGCCGAAGACCAGCAGCAGGGCGGCGAACACCAGGGTGTAGCTCTCCTGCACCCACTGCACCTGGGTGGAAGTGATGTCGAGGTCGTCGATGATCGAGGGGATCGCGACGTTGACGATGGTGGAATCGACGATGATCAGGGCGACGGCGATGCTGATGAAGACCAGGCCCAACCAGCGGCGGCGTGCCCCGTTCATGCGGTGGCCGATTCTGCGGTGTTCAGCCGGCGCGGCGCGCGGATGCGGAGGACCAGCGTGACGACGAGCACCACGACGACCGCCACGATCGCGGTGATCGCGGTGGGGGTGGAGAGCAGGTCGCCGGTGAGCCTCGCGAACGCCACCCAGCCCAGGCCCCAACAGAGGGCGAGGGTGGGGGTGAGCCTGCCGCGGCCGACCACGGCCAGGAGCACGCCGACGAGCCCGGCCACCGCGATGATCAGCACGCCCCAGGCGTCGGCGGCCAGGCCGAACCCGTCGAAGCCGGCGGCGACGAGGGCTGCCGTGATGTTGGCGGCGGTGGCCACGCAGACCCAACCGAGGTAGAGGCCCATGGTGCCGTCGACCAGAACTGTTTCCAGCAGGGACCGCGGGTGGGTGTCCAGGATGATGAGGAACGCCCAGACCAGCACGGCCAGAAGCAGGACAATCACCGGCACGCTCAGCCAGAGCAAGTCGAACTGCACGCTGAGGATCCAGGCCGCGTTCAGCAGCAGCGAGGCGGCCACGGGGTAGCCGAGCCGGCGCTGGCGGGGGTCGGTCTTCTGCCTCGGCAGGAACTGCCAGATGGCGTAGAGCACCAGGCCGGCGTAGATCGGCGTCCAGATGGCGAAGGCCGGTCCGCCCGGGGCGATCGGAGTGGCATCGGCGGCCAGCGCTCCCCCGGAGGCGTTCTGGATGGGCGTGCCGCCCGCGGCGCCAGAGCCGATGAACGACCCGACGAGGGCGAGGATCGCACTGATCAGGACGGTGCTCTGGCGGAGCAGATCGCGGGATGTGGACATGGGGTTCTCCTCCGTCGCGGCGAATTGGTCAGCTAGCTGACTAACCCACGGTAGCAGTACATTGAGGGGGTGACCACTCCCGATGCCATGGCCCAGTGGCCGAACGGTCGACTGCTCTCCACGGCCGCCCGGCTGGTGGAACATGCCTGGGTCGATGCCCTCGATTCCCTCGGCCTCACCCATGCCGGCCTGATCGTGTTGCACCTGCTCGGCGACGGAGCCCGGAGTCAGACCGAACTGGCCCGGCAGGCGCGGGTGCAGACTCAGACCATGTCGCGCACCCTGGACAGGCTGGAGCGGGAGGGTCTGGTGGCACGCATCCGGGACGAGCGCGACGCCCGGCGCCACCTGGTGACCCGCACCGACGCGGGCACCGCCGCCTGGCAGCAGGCCCGCACCCTCGAGGCCGACGTGTTTCCGACGCTCGAGAACGCCGACGAGCTGCGCGCCGCCCTGCTGCAGATCATCACAGCGTCGTCGGCAGAGCGCTGGTAATCCGGCTCGCTCAGTCCCTGCTGACTCAGAGCCCGCCGACGAGTCGCTTGAGCTGCTGCACCGATCGGGCGGTGTCGTCGAGGACCACGGGGACCGTGGCGTCGCTGCGCTCGGCCCGGGCGACGAGCAAGCCGTAGACCAGGGTGTTCTCGCCGCTTTCGTGGGCCGCCTGCGCGGCCTGGCCGAGCTCTTCGATGTACAGCAGCCTGTCGTGCCGGTCGCCGAGCCGCTTCACCAGCGGTTTGGCCGCCCGGGCGACGTGCGCGTAGCGCTGACGGAGCTTGGCGAATCGGGCGGCAGCGCGGGCGCGCTTCGCGGCCGCTTTCTTCGCTGCGGTCCTGGCCGACTTCTTGGCGGCCGACTTCTTTGTGAGTGGCTTCGTTCTCGTCGCCTCGGCCACGGGGTCGGCAGACGCCACCGCGGCGGCGGCGTAGCGCAGCCGGCGGGCGGCCTTGCGCACCTCGTGCAACGCCGGCTCCGGCTCATCCGCCTCGGATACCGTGGCGGTGAGCTGCTCGAGCGCGGCGACGGCCCTGCCGAGGTCCCGCTTGATCTCGGCGGCGGCGGGTCGGTCCGCCTTCGGAGTGATCGGCGGCCAGGCCGTGAAGCTCTCGAGGGCATCAAGAAGCCGGTAGTAGCGCGTACTGAGGAGATAGTCCCGCACCGAGGCGAGGCCCTCCGCGTAGTCCCGGCGGGCTCCACCGACGAGCCGGGTTCGCGCATCCTCGGTGGGGTATTCGGCGACGCCGGCAAGTTCGTCGACCAACCGGGCGGCGCGCACTTCGGCGTCGCGGGCTCGACCCAGCTCGACTCCGAGGTGCTTGAGCTCGAAACGCAGCTCCTTCACCGGGGCCTTGTCGAACAATCTCGCGTAGACCGCGAGGACGCTGCGCAGCCGGCGCACCGTGGTCCGCATGTGATGGATCGCGTCCGGGGCATCCGCTCGCGCCCGGGAATCGGCGTCGACGAGGGTCGCGGTCAGGTCGCGGAGGGCTCCGACAACGACGGCACCGGCGGAGTCCGGCTGCTGCAGGGCGGGGGCGGGGAGCAGCCCCGGCAGCACCTCGGCGCCGTCGAGCTCGGTCAGGGACTCCACGCCCACGGCACGAGCGATCTTGGCCGCACTCGTGGACGGGGTGGCTCCGGCGGTGAGCAGCACCTGTTCGACCGAATCGAGCAGTCTGGTGCGCTTCTTGCGGGTGTCGGGGGCGCCGTCCAGAAGCTCGAGCTCCCATTCGCGCCACTTGCGGTATGTTCCGCCGCGCACATCGGAGGCGGAGACGAGGTCGTCGGCGATCTCGGCGAGAGCCTGGCCGTCGGTGTCGGTGAGTCGCACCGTGGTGCGCACAGTGCTCACCCGGGCCAGTGGGGTGAGCGGCCGGTCGCGCACAATCGCGCGAACGGGCTCGAGTACCTCGTCGGGGATGTCTTCAGTACCGTCGGCGTCGCCGATGTCCAGTGGCCAGTGCACCTCGATGCGCCCCTCGGCAGCCGGCATCTTGAGGTGCCAGCCGGCATCGCCGCCACCCTCACGGCGCCGCAGAACAATGCGGTGGCGGGCCAGGTCATGATCGGCAGTGTCGTAGTACACGGCCGTGAGCACAAAAGGCACCTCGGCCGGGTCGGCGGTGATGCCGTCGAGCCCCTGCAGCGACGGAACGGGCCGCAACCCCTCGACGTCGTACTTGCGCTCGATCTCGGTCTGCTCTCGCCCTGTCATGTGTCCTGTCTACTCCCTCGGCTGGGTCTGGAGAACAAAGACCACGCCGTGATCGTGCAGTTCGATGCTCAGGCGGTCGAGGCTGGACACAACGAGGTCGGCGTCCAGTTCGTCGGCCGAGTGAGTGCCGACAACGCCGATGGTTGCGCAGCCGGCTGCGCGACCCGCGGCGAGTCCGGCGGGAGCGTCTTCGACGACCACGCACTGGCGGGCGTCGAGGCCGAGCCTGTCGGCGGCCTCGAGGAACGGATCGGGCGCCGGCTTTCCCTTGACCGTGTCTTCGACGGTCACCACCGTGGCCGGGGCCGTGAATCCGGCGGATGCGAGACGGGTGCGGCACAGCTCCCGAGGACAGGACGTCACGATCGCTCGGCGTTCTTCGGGGATGACGGCCATCAGCTCGGCAGCCCCGGGCAGGATGGTGATGTCGTCGGTGTCGCTGAGTTCGAGCTCGTTGACCCGGGCGAACGACGTTTCAACCTGGTGAGCCGGGACCAGATCGGCGATCATCTCGCGGCCCGGACGGCCATGCTGCACGCCGGCGAAGAGCGCACCCAGACCCATCTCGTCGGCCCACTGCTGCCAGGACCGGTTCACGGCCTTGGTCGAGTCGACCAGGGTGCCGTCCATGTCGAAAAGCACGCCCTGAAAAACCCGCCCGAGCACGGCGTGCGCCTCACTCTCGGCAGCAGGCTCCGGAACCGCCTGCAGAATGCTCTGGAGATCGGCCTCGATATCAGCGCCGGCCATCCTTTCGCCGATGGTGCCGGCCGAGTTTTCGGAGGTCGTCATGGTGATTCCTTTTTCCGAAGCACCTTCGTGGTCACAGTCATGCTTCTCCTTCGACCCTAACGAAGCCGGTTGGCGGGCGGTAATTGCACGCGTGCCGACAGGCTCACGCGACCGGCGGACTCTCAGGCGGTGGCTCTACTCGTTCTGTCGTCGGGTTTTGGGGTCGTGGGCGCGGTGTTGGGGTGGTTTTCGCCAGGTGCCGGTGGGGTCGATCCAGTGGGGTGCTTTGACTTCGGGCATGCCCAGGACCATTCGGATTTTCCAGCCGCCGGCGTTGTCGATGCCGTGATGGTGGCGCCAGCACAGCAGCACCCCGTTCGAGACGTTGGTCGGGCCGCCGTGCTGCCACGGTGTCACATGGTGCACCTCGGTCCATTGGGGTGGGCAGGTACAGCCGGGGATGATGCAGCCGCCGTCTCGGGCGGTGATCGCCCTGCGTTGCAGCGGCGTGAAGCAGCGAACTGTGTCGCCGAGGGCGAGGACGGCGCCGGTGCCGCCGAAGAAGATCGGCCGGAAGCCGCCGTTGTCGATCATCTGGTTGATCGTTTTCATCGAGACAGGACCCTCGACGCCGTCGATCCAACCAACCCCGACCCCGGTGACGAGGTCATGGGCACTCACGTGCACCATCACCGTCGGCGGCATCCCGCCCATGGTCGGGGCGCGAGGGTCCTGGGCGACCCGGACCAGGATGCCGCGGAGAATATCGGCACGTTTCTGGCCGCCGTCGCGTTCGTCGAGGATCTCGCCGGGAACCAGTTCGCCGGCCTCGATGCGCTGCTGTTCGTCCGCGGACGGGAACGCGGGGGCGCTGCGCGCGGACAGGAACGTGTCGAACAGGTTCTGCATGATGCCCTTGAGTTCCGGGGTCACCCCGCCGCGAAGCGGATGCAGGCCTTGGCTGAGTTTGCCGAACGAGAACGTGGATTTGGCCTCGAGGATCTCCGCGGTGGGCGCGGCACCGTCCGGGTTCAACACCGCCTGCCACGTCGCCGCCATCTCCCGAATCCGGTCCGCCGGGAAGGTGAACCCCGCCGACGCACCCAAACGCCGGACCGGACCGGTGCAGACGGCGTCATCGGCATCGGTGGCAGTGGCGGTTTCGCCGGGTCCGGGGGTGCGGGCGAACACGGACCCGGTCGCGGACTCCACCAGCGCGGCCTCACCGCCGTCCACCAGCGACTGGTCCGCATCGAAGCGGCCGTGCACTTTGTAGTCAGCCAGGCCCTTCACGATGTTCTCGGCCGCGTCGATGCCGATCTCGCCGGCGGTCAGCGCCGCAGCCACGAACGGGAACTCGGGCTCCAGGACCGTGCCGCCCAACACCCGCGGGGCGACCTTCTCACCCAGGGCCACGCGTCGTTTCATCTCCGGACCCGACATGCCCGTCAACCGAATCAGCAAATCCGTGGGGTGCGAGGTGCCCAACCGCCACGCCAACGACTCGGAACCCAACCCCGTACGAGCCCGGTAACCCACCACGGTCGCCGTGGCCACCCGGGCGGCATCCACCGGCCGGCCGATCCGCTCGACCATCTGCGTCAACGCGACCACCTCCGGGTCGCTCAACGCGTTCACGTCAATGGAGTCCATCACCGCCATCACCGTGCGGGCCGCATCATCCAGGGCCTGGAGCTTCTGACCGAACGCACCGGTATG